>URCB01000008.1 GCA_900546255.1 uncultured Eubacteriales bacterium | reverse complement strand
GACCATGACAGACAGCAGCATAGCCACGCAGAGCACCAGGCTCAGAACCTTCTTCTGGGGGAAATGCTTGCGCCCCAAGCCCCGCCCAGCATTTTTCCCACGGGTTTCCCACTGGGTTCCCACGGAATCCTCCAGGGGAGAGTGCCGGATTATGTCCGCCCAATCGGGCAAAGACGGGCCGAGAAAGGGCACAATTTGTCCTTCACCGGCGGACAACAAACGCAAAAAAAGACCTCCGGCGATAGCCGGAGGTCTTTTTCAAATCGAAACAATCGATTAGTTGGCACCCTTGGGGTTCATGGGATCGGTACGATCCTCGATCCAATACTTGCCGATGGGATCCTGAGAAGCGTCCTTGTTGACGTTGTGGGCGATCATCAGGGTCTGGTTGCGGTTCTCGACCTGCAGGGCATTGTCGAAGCCAGCGGCGTCGACGTTGGCACGCATAGCTTCCTTGGTCAGGCGGACAGCCATGGGATCCTTGGCAGCGATCACGCGAGCCAGCTCCAGGCCAGCGGGGATCAGAGCGGGACGGTCCTCAACAACCTTGGACACCAGGCCCAGGTTCCAGGCTTCGTCAGCGCTGATGAAGTTGCCGGTGAGCATCATCTCATAGGCACGGCCGGTGCCGATCAGACGGGGCAGGAAGTAGGAGGAGGACATGTCGCAGCCGCCGATGCCCACGTTGGCATAGAAGCAGGAGAAGCGAGCGGTCTTGGTGCAGATACGGATGTCGGAGCACATAGCCAGGGAGAACCCGCCGCCAGCGGAGACGTTGTCGATCAGGGTGATCCAGGGCTGGGGAGTCTTAGCAATGTACCACTCCAGCTCGCCCAGCTTGATCTGATAGTGATAGAAGCCGGGGACGGTCTCCTCGTAGTCGGTCAGGCCCTGCTTGACGTCCAGGCCGGCGCAGAAGCCCTTAGCCTCGTCGCCGCCATACAGCAGGACAACGCGGATGTTGTAGTACTCGTCAACCAGCCACTGGGACAGGTTGGTCAGGTCCTCAACCAGGCCGTGGGACAGGGCGTTGTAAGCCTTGGGACGGTTCAGGGTAACCTTCAGGATGTTGGGCTCGACCATCTCGAGCAGCAGGTTCTCATAGGAAGGCAGGGCTCTGGGAGCAGGATAAACAGGTTTCATGGTTAAGATCCTCCTAAGAATTTTAATATTTGGCCTTTAAGGGGCCATGGGACCTCTATTACTTGCGCCAACCGGTCCCTTGCAGGACCGGCTGGCGGAAGTGACGATAGGAACGGGGGAGACGGATCAGTTGGTGTTGCCGTTGGCAGCCACGAACATGCCGTGGATCAGGTACTGGATGTCGCCGGAACCCTCGATGTTGGGGGCAATAGCAGCGTCACGCAGGAAGCGCTCGGCCTGATACTCGTCGCAGACACCATAGGCGCCCATAGCGTTGACGGCCATGGTAGCGACCTTGGTAGCGGTCTCGGCGGCATAGCCCTTGGCCTGGGCGGTGCGGGCCTGAACAGCGCGCATGGTGGGGATGTCGTCGGGCTCGAAGTGGTTGTGGTCGCAGTAGTCAGCAGCCTCCAGCAGCAGCAGCTCAGCGGTGTGAGCATAGGTCAGCATGGTGGACAGACGCAGCTGAGTGGTGGGGAACTTGGTGATGGACTTGCCGCGGTGCAGCTTCTCCTGGCAGTACTTCAGGGCGATGTCGGCAGCACCCAGAGCGGTACCAACGAACACGGCGGTGAAGCCCAGCTTACCATAAGCAGTGGTGCCCAGCAGCTGAGTGAAGCCGTCGCCGGGCTTGCCCAGGATCTGGTCCTCGGTGACCTTCACGTCATCCAGGAAGATGTCGTACACTTCGGAGCCGCGATAGCCGATCTTCTCCCAGGGAGAGGAGATGGAGTAGCCTTCGCAGAACTTGTCGATCACCAGGCCGGTGACCAGGTCCTTGCCGGACTCCTCGTCCTTCTGCAGGGCGAACAGCACGCAGGGGCCGTCATAACCAGCGTTGGAGATGAAGCGCTTGACGCCGTTGAGCTTGTAGGTGCCGTCGGCCTGCTTCTCCAGGCGGGTCTTCAGCATCTTGGGGTCAGAACCGGTGTCGGGCTCGGTGAAAGCGAAGGAAACGGTCTGCTCACCGCTGCAGCAGGGAGCCAGATACTTCTCCTTCTGCTCGGGGGAAGCATACAGGTCCAGAGCTTCCAGGCCCAGGATGTACACGTCCAGGCACTTGCCCACGGAGGGGGAGATGCGGCTGAGTTCCTTGATCACGATGGCCTGCTCCACGTGGCCCATGCCGAGGCCGTTGTACTCCTCGGGGAAGCTGATGCCGATGAAGCCGCACTCAGCCAGCTGCTGGTGAATGTCGTGGGGCAGCTGAGGATGCTTCTCGCCGTTGCTGACCTCGGTCATCTCGCCGGCTTCGATCTCGTCGATGCGGGGCTGCAGAACAGATTCCGCGAAATCCTTAGCAAGGTCGTGAATCATCTGCTGGTCTTCGTTCAGTTTGAATTCCATGATAAAAATCCTCCTGTAAATGATTTCTTACGTAACACGTAACAGGCCTTCGATAATGCGCCTGGGCATGGAGAAGAATGCCCACGGCAGCATCTTCCAAATCGGGGCAACTTCTACAGGGTTTATTATAGCATAAGAAATGGGGGGGCACATGCCACATATTGATTATTTTTATCGGATCTCTTAGTTAATGAGCACTACACAAGAAAAAAGAAAGGGGAAGGAAACGAGCGAATCTCACAAAATCCTTCCCGCAAAACTACACAGAATAGACAAAACAAGAGAAAATGACGGAGATCTTGCCTCGCGGCGCAGCTGCTTTGGACAGCCCCCGGCAGCGGCAGGCAGCGAACCCGGAAAAAACCGCGGAAATGTCGGGCCCAGCCCTTGACGGGGGCGGGTTCTTCCTGTAAGATAGGAAAAACGCAGGAAATTTTGCAGGGCGCCGCCCTGTCTTTGCGTCCCTCAGAGTCAAACGGCGGGGCCGGGTTTCCGGCTGCGTCATTGAAATACCGTCCCGTCAGGGATCCACACTGTATTTAAGGAGTTGCAGAAACATGGAAGTGAAAACTGTAGGCGTGTACGGCGCAGGCTTCATGGGCAGAGGCATCGCCCAGGTCGCTCTGGAGGGCGGCTATGATGTGGTCCTCTACAACCACAGAACCCCCACCCTGGAAAAAGGCGTGGCTGGGATCCAGAAGAACTTTGCAAAAAAAGTTGCCAAAGGCAAGATCACCCAGGAGCAGGCCGACCAGTGGCTGGGCCGGATGAAGGCCACCACCACCCTGGAAGATCTGAAGGACGTGGACATCGTCTTCGAGGCCATGGTGGAAAACATGGAGCTGAAAAAGGAGGCCTTCGCCAAGATGGCTCCCGTCATCCAGCCCAACGCCATCTTCGTGTCCAACACCTCCTCCCTGAGCATCACGGAACTGGCTGCCGCCTCTCAGCGGCCGGAGAAGTTCCTGGGCATGCACTTCTTCAGCCCCGTGCCCGCCATGAAGCTGGTGGAGATCATCAACGCCTATGACACCTCCGAGGACACCATTGAGACCGGCAAGGCCGTGGCCAAGGGCTTTGGCAAGGAGTTCGTCACCGTGCAGGACGTGCCCATGTTCATCGCCAACCGGGTCATGTGCCCCATGATGAACGAGGCCGCCATCCTGGCCGGGGAGAACGTCTGCTCCTACGAGGATATCGACAAGGCCTGCGAGCTGGGCTACAACCTGCCCATGGGCCCCCTGAAGCTGGCCGACTTCATCGGCATCGACGTGATGATCGAGGTTATGGAGTCCCTGTATCAGGAGACCGCCGACTCCAAGTATCGCCCCGCCCACCTGTACAAGGTGCTCTACCGGGCCGGCCACCTGGGCCAGAAGACCGGCAAAGGCTTCTACGATTACAGCAAGTAAGGGCCCATCTCCTCTGTACTCACAAAATCCCCGCCATTCCCTACCGGAATGGCGGGGATTCTTTTTAAGGGATGGGGTGCCCTGTTCCAGAGGGAGCACCACGCAGGGAGACGGGAGCACAGAGGCCATGGGGATGGCACCGGCTGCGTGGCAGTTCCTGTCGGGAAAGTTCCCCTCTTGCCCCATTGTTCCCGGCGGGAAAATGTGGTAAGATACAGAGACGATTTTGGATGACAAAGGAGGGCCCTGCCCATGCGCATTGCCAACACGGTGAACGACTCCATTGTGGACGGCCACGGCCTGCGGTTCACGGTCTTTACCCAGGGCTGCCCCCACCACTGCCCCGGCTGCCACAACCCGGGCACCCATGACGCCGCCGGCGGCCGGGAGGCCACCTTGGAGGAACTGGTGGAGCAGATGAAGAAGAACCCCCTCATCGAGGGCATCACCCTCTCGGGGGGAGAGCCTTTCGTTCAGGCCGCCGCCTGCGCCGACCTGGCCCGGGCGGCCCACGGCCTGGGGCTCAATGTGTGGACCTATACCGGCTACCTCTTCGAGCACCTGCGGGATGCCGGGGACCCGGCTTGGACCGCCCTGCTGTCGGAGACCGACGTGCTGGTGGACGGCCCCTTCCTCCAGAAGGAGAAGTCCTATGAGCTCCACTTCCGGGGCAGCCGGAACCAGCGGCTCATCGACGTGCCCGCCAGCCTGGCTCAGGGCCAGGTGGTCCTGTGGGAGGAGGAGAACCTGCTGGCCAAGTTCACCGTCCCGGAGTCCTGAAGGAGGAAGACCATGACCATTGCCGCAATGAAAGATTATTTCTCCCACCGGGAACTGGGGATCCAGGGGGCGGTGGGGGAGTATGCCATCCTGGTCCCCCTGGTCCAGTGGGAGGGGAAGCTCTGCCTGCTCTTTGAGACCCGGGCGGAGACCCTGGTGGGCCACCAGCCCGGGGAGGTGTGCTTCCCCGGAGGCCGGCGGGAGGCCGGAGAGAAACCCGTGGACACCGCCCTCCGGGAGACCTGGGAGGAGATTGGCATCCCCCCCGAGGCCATCGAGATCCTGGCCCCCCTGGATGTGATCCAGGACATCAGCGACCGGGTGATCTACCCCTTCCTGGGGCTGGTCTCCCCGGCGGGGGTGGCCCACCTGGCCGCCAGCGCGGCGGAGGTGAAGAACGTGTTCTTCGTCCCCCTGGACTACCTGCTGGACTACCCGGAGGAGGTTTACCGGTACACCGTGTCCGCCCAGGTGGACGACAGCTTCCCCTATGAACGCATCGGCTTTCCCAAGACCTACCCCTGGCGGAAGGGGTATATGGACGTGCCCATCTACGAGTACCAGGGGCATTATATCTGGGGCATGACCGCCCGGACGGTGCGGTGGCTGCTGAACCAGCTGCGGACCATGGAGGGCCTGCCCCCGGCCCGGAAACGGCCATGACCTCGGTGGAGTACCTGGGGGCCTACCGCCTCACCCAATCCGACGACTACTTCAAACTGGGGCGGGACAGCGTGCTGCTGGCCCGGTTTGCCACCCTGCGGAAGGGCTGGTCGGTGTGCGACCTGGGCTGCGGGGTGGGCTCCCTGCTGCTCCTCCTCTCCCAGCGGGAGGGGGAACTGGACCGGGTGGGCATCGAGCTGAACCCCGGCGCCGCCGCCCTGGCCCGGCAGAACCTGGCGGACAACGGCCTGGCCGGGGAGATCCTCCCCGGGGACCTGCGGGACCGGACCCTGCTGGCGGGGGACCGGTTCCACCTGGTGGTGTCCAACCCGCCCTACTTCCGGGCGGGGTCGGGCAAGTCCGGGGGCCAGGCCCGGATGGACGACACCTGCTCGGTCACCGACCTCTGCCAGGCGGCGGGGCGGCTGGTCCGCACCGGGGGGCGGTTTGCCCTGGTCTACCGCCCTGAGCGGCTGGCGGAGCTCTTTGCCGCCCTGGCGGCGGCCCGGCTGGAGCCCAAGCGGATGCAGCTGCTGGCCTACGACCGCCGGAAGCCCCCCTACGCCGTCCTGGTGGAGGCGGTGAAGGACGGGGGCCCAGGGCTGGAGGTGCTGCCCGTCCACTATCAAATGGAACCGTAAAGGAGGAAACTGCCATGGCAGGAACCCTATATCTGGTGGCCACCCCCATTGGAAACCTGGGGGACCTCTCCCCCCGGGGGGCGGACACCCTGGCCCAGGTGGACTTCATCGCCGCCGAGGACACCCGGGTGACGGTGAAGCTCCTGAACCACCTGGGGCTGAAGAAACCCATGGTGAGCTACCACCGCCACAGCGGCCAGGGCCGGAGCGACGAGCTGGTGGCCCGGCTGCTGGGGGGCGAGGACTGCGCCCTGGTCACCGACGCCGGCACCCCCGCCATCAGCGACCCGGGGGAGGAGCTGGTGGCCCAGTGCGCCCAGCAGGGAATCCCCGTGGTGGCCATTCCCGGGGCCTGCGCCTTCGTCAATGCCCTGGCAGTGTCCGGCCTGCCCACGGGGCGGTTTACCTTTGAGGGCTTTCTCCCCATGAACAAGAAGAACCGCCGGGCCCACCTGGAAAGCCTCCAGGGGGAGGCGCGGACCATGCTCTTTCACGAGGCCCCCCACAAGCTTTTGGCCACCTTAAAAGACCTGGCGGAGACCTTCGGACCGGACCGGCGGGTGGCCCTGTGCCGGGAGCTCACCAAGCTCCACGAGGAGGTGCTGCGGACCACCCTGGGCCAGGCGGTGGCCCACTACACCGAGAACCCGCCCAAAGGGGAGTTCGTCCTGGTGGTGGAGGGGGCGGCCCCCCAGCAGGAGGAGCCCCCTACCTTGGAGGAGGGCCTGGCCCTGGTGAACCGGCTCCGGGGGGAGGGGTGGTCCACCCGGGACGCGGTGAAGGAGGCCGCCAGCCGCTGCGGCCTGCCCCGGAAAGCCCTCTACGACCTGGCGGTGGCCAACCAGCCTGCCCCATAAAAAGATCGACTCGAACCATAAAGGAAGGCCGTACCTCTCTTGAGGTACGGCCTTCCTAGTTATGCGGAGACGAAAGGGCGGTCACTCACTTCCGCAGCAGTTCCTGCAGGCAGCTGGCGCAGATATTTTTGCCTTTGAAGACGGTAATGTCCTTTGCACTGTCGCAGAAAATACAGGCGGGCTGATACTTCTTCAGCATGATGGAGGACCCATCCACGTAAATTTCCAGGGAATCTTTTTCCGCGATATTCAGGGTGCGGCGCAGCTCAATGGGCAGCACAATGCGGCCCAGCTCGTCCACCCGGCGCACGATACCTGTTGACTTCATGGTCAAGCACATCCTTTCAACGTCAGTTGGCGATTTTCTCTCTCTGTTTCTGTGTTCTTGTCGGGGAAAGGGGAAGGGTTCGGAAAATCTGGCAAAAAAAGCCAGAATCGACGAAAAACACATCAATTTATCTCGATTATAACAAACTGACCTGGGAAGTCAATCGAAAGTTGTCGTTTTCGGGGAAAAAGGGCGCAGGGCTGGGGGACATGATTCCCGCCCGGTGGACATAGGTTGGAGAGAGAACCGCCCCGGCATGGGGCGCAGGGGGAGGCATTGCCATGGCGATGACGGTGATTTGGACAGGGATGACGGCCCTGTCCCTGTTTTGTGCCCTGGCCCTGGGCAACCAGGGCCAACTGGCTGCGGCGGCCCTGGAGGGGGCAGGGGAGGCCATCCAGCTGGGGATCTCCATGGCGGGGGTCCTCTGCCTGTGGATGGGGGTGATGGAGGTGATGCAGCGGGCCGGGCTGGCAGAGAAGCTGGCAAGGCTCCTCCACCCCGTTCTGCGGCGGCTGTTCCCGGACTTTGCCAGGGACCGGGGCACCATGGACACCATTGCCGCCAACGTCTCGGCCAACCTCCTGGGGCTGGGCAACGCCGCCACCCCCCTGGGGTTGGAGGCCGCCCGGCGGATGAGCCGCCGCACCCCCGGGGTGGCGGGGGACAGCCTGTGCATGCTGGTGGTGTGCAACACCGCCTCCATCCAGCTCATCCCCACCACGGTGGCGGCGGTGCGGATGGCGGCGGGGTGCCAGACCCCCTTTGACATCCTGCCGGCGGTGTGGGTGACCTCCGCCCTGTCGGTGCTCACGGGGATCGGGGCGGCCAAACTCCTGGCCCGCCTGTGGCGGGACTGAGGGGAGGGGAGCCCATGCAGCTGGTGCTGGACCTGCTGGTGCCGGGGATCATCGCCGGGGTCTCCTGCTACGGCATGGCCAAGAAGGTGGACGTGTACGAGGCCCTGCTCCAGGGGGCGGCCAAGGGGCTGGAGATCCTCCTGCGGATCCTGCCGGCCCTGGTGACGCTGCTGACGGTGGTGGCCATGCTCCGGGCCTCCGGGGCCCTGGATCTGGCGGCCCAGGCCCTGGGGCCGGTGCTGGAGAAGGTGGGCATTCCCCCGGAGACGGTGGGTCTCATGGTGGTGCGGCCCATCAGCGGCAGCGCTGCCCTGGGGGTGGGGTCGGAGCTTATCACCACCTACGGCCCGGACTCGGCGGTGGGGCGCACGGCGGCGGTGATGCTGGGGTCCACGGAGACCACCTTTTATACCATCGCCGTCTACTTCGGCGCGGCGGGGATCAA
The DNA here is from genome assembly GCA_900546255.1 of uncultured Eubacteriales bacterium. Classification (GTDB taxonomy): domain Bacteria; phylum Bacillota; class Clostridia; order Oscillospirales; family Oscillospiraceae; genus Evtepia; species Evtepia excrementipullorum. The sequence continues at coordinate 52,867 of URCB01000008.1, read as the reverse complement.
GCGGACCCGCTACGCCGTCCCCGCCGCCCTGTGCGCGGATCTGGCGGGGTTCTTTTTCGCCAGCCTCACGGTGCGGCTGTTCTTCGGGTGAGTGGAAACCGGGGGCGGATTGTGGTACAATGGCAGGCAAGCAGGGCGGAAGCCGTCGCTTCCGCCCTGAGGAGAGAGATATTATTCCAGTTTTTGGTTGAGCTTTCCGATGCGGCGGCGCCAGGTCAGGTACTGGATGGCCCAAATCCCCGCGAAAATCGCCAGGTAAATCAGGAAGTACCCCAGGATGCCCCGCAGGCTGTGCTCCATCCAGTGGGCCAGGTAGGCGATGGGGAGCATGGCCAGGGAGCCGATCAGGAAATACACCCCCGTCTGCTTGACCAGGCTCCAGTGGTCCAGGGACCAGACCACTGACCCCGCCCCAAAGGCCGCCCCCAGCAGGCCGGACAGCCCGGTCTGAAGGGCCACGGCGGCTACTTCGCTGCCCATGGCCTGGACCAGGGAGGGCACGCAGGGGGAGAACTCTCCCCCCGCCAGGCCCAGGGAGGCCAGCAGGGAGATGATGTGCCCCAGGGCGATGCCCAACGGCACCCCCAGCAGGCCGCGGAGCAGAGCTTCTTTCTTCATGGCAGTCACCTCACACCCCTAAGAGTTGTTTGATCCTGGCCACGTACCGCCGGGAGACGTAGGACACGCTCCCGTCGGCCAGCCGCACCGAGATGGTGCCGGACAGGCGCAGGTCAAAGGCTTTGGCTTTGCGCAGGTTGATGATCTCCGAGTGGGAGATCCGGACGAACACCGTCTTGTCCAGCCGCGCCTCCGCCTCGTACAGCCGCAGGCGGAGCTGGAACTCCCCCGCCGGGGTGACGGCAAAGACCTTCCCGCCGGCGGCATAGACCCGGAGCAGGTCTTGGGGCTCCAGCAGTTCCAGGGTGCCCTCCCGGAAGCCGGGGAGCAGCTGGGGCGGGGCCTGGGCCAAGGCCTGGAGGATGGCTTGGACTTCGTCGGTCATGGCGTGGGTACAGACCAGGACCTTGGGTTCCCGGCAGGCGGGGTCAATCTTGACTTGGATCTCCAATGGCGGCACCTCCTCGTTCCGGTCAGGAACAGTGTACCGGAAAGGGGGGCGGTTGTCATGCCTTTTTCCATAAGTGGTTGTTTTTCCGCCACAGACGGCGGCGGTTTCCCCAGAAAGGAGGTTTCCCCCATGGATCTCACCTTGCATTCCCCCCTCACCGCCCTGCCCGGGGTGGGCCAGGCCCGGGCCAAGGCCCTGGCCAAGCTGGGCCTGTCTGCCGTGGGGGATCTGCTGGCCTACTTCCCCCGGGAGTACGAGGACCGCACCCTCCGGGAGAGCATCGCCGCCCTCCCCCTGGAGGAGCCGGTGTGCTTTGCCGCCGTGGTGGCCGAGCCCTTCCGCACCAGCCGGGTGCGGGGGGGGATGGAGCTCACCAAAGGCCGGGTGGTGGACGCCACCGGCCAGCTGGCCCTCACCTTTTTTAACCAGAGCTACGTCCGCCAGGCCCTGCAGACCGGCCAGACCTATGTGTTCTACGGCAAGGTCACCGGGGAGGGGTACCGGCGGCAGATGGTGAACCCCTCCTTCGAGCGGGAGGGGGCCAACGCCCTCACCGGGGGGATCTTCCCCGTCTACCCCCTCACGGCGGGGATCACCAACCGCTTCCTCACCGGCCTGGTGCGGGGGGCCCTGGCCTGCCTGCCCCAGGTGGCGGAACCTTTGGGGGAGGACCTCCGCCGGCAGTATGACCTGGCCCCCGTCCAGGCGGCCTATCGGGACATCCACTTCCCCCCGGACTGGCAGGCCCTGGCCCGGGCCCGGCGGCGGCTGATGTTTGAGGAGCTCTTCTGCCTGAACCTGGGGCTCACCCGCATCCGGGGGCGGCGGCAGGGGCAGCAGGCGGCCCCCTTCCCCCGGCAGGACCTGGGGGCCTTCACCGCCCGGCTGCCCTTCCCTCTCACCGGGGCCCAGCGCCGGGCGGTGGAGGAGGCGGGGGCCGACCTCCGCCAGCCCACCCCCATGAACCGCCTGCTCCAGGGGGACGTGGGCTCCGGCAAGACGGTGGTGGCGGCGGCCTGCGCCTGGTTTGCCTGGGAAAACGGCTGCCAGACCGCCCTCATGGCCCCCACGGAGCTGCTGGCCCAGCAGCACGCCAAGACCTTGGAGGGCCTGCTGGCGGGCTCCGGCCTGGTGGTGGACCTGCTCACCGGGTCCATGACCGCCCCCCAGAAGCGGGCCTGCCGGGAACGCCTGGCGGCGGGGGAGACCCACCTGCTGGTGGGCACCCACGCCCTGCTCAGCGAGGGGGTGGACTTCCCCCGCCTGGGCCTGGTGATCACCGACGAGCAGCACCGCTTCGGGGTGGGCCAGCGGGCAGCCCTGGCGGCCAAGGGGGGGCAGGGCCTCCACCCCCATGTGCTGGTGATGTCCGCCACCCCCATCCCCCGGACCCTGGCGTTGATGATCTACGGGGACCTGGACCTGTCGGTGCTGGACGAGCTGCCCCCGGGGCGCACCCCCGTGGCCACCTACCTGGTCCACGGGGACAAGCGGCAGCGGCTCTTCGCCTTTGCCCGGAAGCAGGTGGCCCAGGGGCGGCAGGTGTATGTGGTCTGCCCGGCGGTGGACCAGGAGGACCCGGAGGGGATGAAGGCCGCCCAGCAGTACGGCCGCTGGCTCCAGACCCAGGTCTTCCCCGACCTGCGGGTGGCCATCGTCCACGGCCGGCAGAAGCCCAAGGACAAGCAGGAGACCATGGCCGCCTTCGCCGCCGGCCAGGTGGACATCCTGGTCTCCACCACCGTTATCGAGGTGGGGGTGGACGTGCCCAACGCCAACCTGATGATCATCGAGGACGCCGACCGGTTCGGCCTGAGCCAGCTCCACCAGCTCCGGGGCCGGGTGGGCCGGGGGCAGTGGCAGTCCTACTGCGTGCTCCTCTCCGACAGCCGCAGCGAGACCACCCGCCAGCGCCTCCGGGCCCTGACGGCCACCAACGACGGCTTCGTCATCGCCGAGGAGGATTTGAAGCTCCGGGGCCCCGGGGACTTTTTCGGGGCCCGGCAGCACGGCCTGCCCCAGCTGAAGCTGGCCAGCCTGGAGGGGGACATGCGCCTGCTCCACCAGGCCCAGGCCGCCGCCCGGGCCCTGCTGGCCCAGGACCCCGACCTGGCCGGCCACCCCGCCCTGAGGCAGCGGGTGGAGGAACTGTTCCAGGCCCAGGGGGACGGCTTCAATTAAATAGCCTGAGAGAAGGAGAAATACTATGAGCCCTCTCGAACATTTAACATGTTATTAACAAACATTTTCCTTGACGAGACAGAGCGAAAATGATAGGCTTATGATGCAACAGGGATAGAGATGAAACAATATGCTCAACTTATGGAAACCAAAACGATTACGAGGAAACGTCTTATGTCGATTATTTTGGCATTCTGTGTTGCCATTCCTTTGGCGATCCCTGTGGGAGCGGTAGACGCAGAGGAATCTTCTCGCCTTACTCAGGTAGGTGAACTGGATGGTGCAGTAGTTAACAATGACCAGGAGCTCATGAATTATGATGGCGAGACCATTACGGAAAACCTTCCCAAAACGACGACGGGGTTCATTGAAGAGAATCCTATTTCAACCAATGCTATTGATGATGTTGTGGTTCTAAAGGGTAGTCCTTTGTTTACTGAAAAAGGAGTTGGGGCGCATTACTATGCGTTCTCCGGATACAGCTCTGCTTACAGTGAGGCGTTTGCTAACATCAAGCTACCGACAGGTTTTAAAAACAACAACGGAGCTAGAAATGGATATGTCTCTCTTGGAATTTACGGCTCGCAGCATGGCATTGATATGGGGTTGTGTAATGAAGGCGATGGTTGGTTCCCCTATATTTATGATGTGGGACATACATTTACAACTTTTAAAGCGTATAAAGCTCCTAGCTCTGCAACAAACGCAATCATGGTGGTTAAACCGATCAACACCACTACGGTGGCTATGTACATTCAGTTTGTAAATGCGTCAGGTAGTAATGTAGGGACTGCGTTCAACCGGAATATTACGGTGTCTTCTGGAAATCTGGTTTCCAGTGGAGGGAAAATCATGTGTCGGTATTATCGCTTCGCTTCCTTGGTACCTACGGGAACGGATAACCAATCTGATGGCACCTATATGACCGGTGGTCAGATTACCAACTGCCAGCTGTATAATAGAAGTAATTATGTCAGTTGGGGAATTGGTACGGCAAGAATGGCAAGTGCTTGGAAGGTGTCCAGCAGCAAGATCTCGCTGAGTTATACCACCTATAATGATATTTTTAACATCCGGCATAGTTAAGAAAGCCAAAGCGCCCAACTGCCAAAGAGGCCTGGGGAATGCCCTCAGGCCTCTTCGTATGTTGGAGAAAGGGAGGTAAATATGTCGACTTGCCGACGCCCTGCCTTGGATTTTCTCCGCGATTTAGCTATGCTGGCTGTCATGCTGATCCATGTAACCAGCACCTACATCGCTGCTGAGAGCCACGTTACCTTCTTAGGTATGAATTTGGCGCTGTTTCTTAATCAGGCGTCCAGGTTCAGTGTACCGTTGTTCTTGTTTCTATCCGGCTATTCCCTAGGCATTGGAGACAAGCCGATGACTTACAGAGCCTTCTTAAAGCGGCGGGCCAGCCGCGTGCTGGCACCCTATCTGGTCTGGGTGCTGGTCTATGAGTACGCCAACTGCGGCTTTGACCTTGGGATGTGGCTGGAACAGCTGGGGGACTTGTCTAGGCAGCTCCGGAACTTCCTCGCCGGGCAAGCGGCACCCCATCTGTATTTCATCCCTATTGTGGCCCAGGGCTATGTGCTCTACCCTCTTTTAAAACGGTGGGTGCGTAAGGCTCCGGTGCAGGGGACTCTCTGGTCCCTGGCGGTGACCCTTCTGCTCCAGGGGTGGTATGCGCTGTACAGCATTGATCTGATGCCCGATCTTCCCAACCCGTTCCTTTGGCTGGCTTTCCCCTTCTGGTGCTTTTACTTTGTAGCGGGCATGTGCCTGCAGCAGGTGGATTTTGCGAAAATTACCCGTTTGTGTCGGAGAAATGGGGGGAGCATCCTGGTGTGTGGGGTACTGTTCGCAGTCCTGTACAGCGCGGTCTCTAGCAGGATCGGAGTGCTCCATGCCATCCGCCCGGACCAGATGGCCTTTGTCCTGCTGATGTTCTTCTGGGGGATCGCGGCCTGGGAGAAGCTGAAACGGGTGCCCTTCCTGGCGCGGGGGACCGCCCTCCTGTCCCAATACTCTATGGGGATCTATTATAACCACGTGCTGGTGCTCTGTTTCCTGCGGCAGTTCCCGCGGTTTCAGCTGGGTATGTCCGGGATGCTGCTGCTGTTTCTGGCGACCTTTGGGCTGTCCCTGCTGGTGGCGGTGCTGCTGGAGGGCGGGTGGCACGGGTTGAAACGAGCCTGGCAGTCCAGGAGAACAACCTAAGATTTCCCCGAGGGGCCCGCGCCGCCTGGCGCGGGCCCCTTTCACCCCCCAAAACCCCTCCCCGCCCCGCCCATTTTCCTTGACAACCGCCCCGCCGTCCGGCATAATGAAACTGAACAAAAGCGCCCGGGAAAGGGTCGGTTCTCCTTGTGGCTTTTGCTGTATCCTGCCCCTGCCCTGCCGAGGAAAGACCGCGGAAAGAGACCCAAAAAGGAAAGGATTCTCAATCAGGAGGATGACGATGGTTTACGAAGATGGAATTTTGGTCAATGGTCCCGTTGTGATGAGCACAACCCTCACCTTTGCTGCGCTGGGGATTTCGATCCTTGGTGTGCTGTTACAGGTTTTGGCCGGCATTTTGCTGCTTCGGGGGGGCGGGTACCTTGCCAAGGAGAAAGGGCGGAAGGGCCTGGCAGCTGCGTTCCGCGTTGTGGGCATCGCTTCCCTGGCTTTTGGCGGGTACCAGATTGCTTTACTGATCCCCGCTTTCCGTTTCGTTTTTGCGATTTGAACGCGGTTTTTCCGCGCAAGCACAGTGCTTGCACGGCAATCCAGGAAGCCCCCGGTCTGTAAGGGGCCTGCGCACCCGACGTGGTACCACCCCTTGCCCCGCCTGAGAAAGGAGTGACCCGTATGAAACGCATCCTACTCTCCCTCAGCCTTCTGCTCCTCCTTGCCCTGGCCGCCGGCTGTTCGGCCCAGGGGGAGGCCCAGCTGGACCCGACCATGGCCCAGCAGCTCCAGATTGACGAGACCATGGCCCAGCAGCTCCAGATTGACGAGACCATGGCAGCCACCCTGGCCCCCGGCATCCAGGACGTGGACGTCACCGACCGGGGCACCGACCTCACCCTCCACGTCCGCCAGACCCTGGGCAATGACCGGGAGCTCTACGTCCTCTACGACGTGACCCTGGCGGGCACCGTGATTCTCCCCGACGGGGAGGAGGGCTGGTTCGGCCCCCAGACCGTCACCCTCCAGGGGGTGGAGGAGAGCACCGCCCACAGCGGCAGAGTCCAAACCGCCTTCCTGGACAAGGAGAGGCAGACCATCACCTACCTCTCCTACTTCTCCCGGGACACCGCCTGGCCGGCGGGGGACCTGCGCCTGTCCGTGGGGGACTTTGTCAGCGATGAAACCTCCCTGACCCAGGAGGTGGCGCAGGTCACCTGGACCCCGGAAAACCAGGGGACCGTCCTGGAAGGAACCGTTCAGAATCCCGCCGGGGAGGCGGTGGGGTCCGTGACCCTCACCCCCTTCTCCCTGTCCTATGCCTTCACCGAAGGGGCTCACCTGGAGCTGGAGGAGATCAACGGGATGGCCCTCCCCAACGCTTACCTCCTGGACAGACAGGGGATGGCCCGGCGGGCCGGCAGCGCCTCCGGCGGGGGCAAGAACTGGAGCACCACCTTCCGCACCCCCCTGGATCTCACCACCGTCTCGGCGGTGGAGGTGGCGGGGTATGTGGTCCCCCTGGGCCAGGGGACGGCGGTGCCGGACAACTGGGACCCCGAGGCCACGGAACAGGCTGCCTGGGACCGGGTGTTCTTCTCCTTCGGCTTTGACCCTGGGGACTACACCTATGTCAACTACCGGGCAGAGCGGATGGAGGTCTTTTCCCAGGAGGAGATCCTGGGCCTGCTGTGGACCCTCCAGACCGGCATGGCAGAGGGGGACCAGCCGGCACTCTACCGGGACGAGGGGAGGGACCTCTGGTACGCCCTCCTCCGCCAGGGGGAGAACTACCACCTCTACACCCTCCAGCCCAACCCCGACCTGCCCGCCGATTCCACAGAGGTCACCCAGTTTTGGGTCCTTGCGGAGCCGGAGCGCACCCTGCCGGTGGAAAAAGTCCCGGCGGTGGAACCGGTGACCACCACAGCTGCTGGGGAGAGCGAGACCTAACCCCGCAAACTGTGGCAAAAACCCCGGGGAAATTAGCACCAACCTATGGAAAGTGATAAAATTTGCAAAAGGACTTGCATTTTTTGTGCGGGCGTAGCATAATAGGGTTAGCACTTAGAGGGTTAGAGTGCTAACCCTATTGGATACAGGAGGCGTTTTCATACCATGGAAAAGAAGCAGTTCAAAGCCGAGTCCCAGCGGCTGATGGATCTGATGATCAACTCCATCTACACCCATAAGGAGATCTTCCTCCGGGAGATCATCTCCAACGCCAGCGACGCCATCGACAAGCTGGCCTACCGGGCCCTCACCGACGACAAGGTGGGCCTGAACCGGGACGATTTCAAGATCGTCGTGGTCCCCGACAAGGAGACCCGTACCCTCACCGTCAGCGACAACGGCATCGGCATGACCCAGGAGGAGATGGAAAACAACCTGGGCACCATCGCCAAGAGCGGCTCCCTCCAGTTCAAGAAGGAGACCGAGGACGCCGACGACGCCGAGCTGGACATCATCGGCCAGTTCGGCGTGGGCTTCTACTCCGCCTTCATGGTGGCCGACAAGGTCACCGTGATCTCCAAGGCCTACGGAGCAGACACCGCCTGGAAGTGGGAGTCTGAAGGGGTGGACGGGTACACCATCGAGCCCTGTGAGAAGGAGACCGTGGGCACCGACGTCATCATGACCATCAAGGCCAACGCCGACGAGGAGAACTATGACGAGTACCTGACCCCCTATGCCCTGTCCAACCTCATCAAGAAGTACTCCGACTACATCCGCTACCCCATCCGCATGGAGATGGAGCACAGCCGTCCCAAGCCCAAGCCCGAGGACGCCGGGGAGGATTACAAGCCCGAGTACGAGCAGGTGAAGGAGTGGGAGACCATCAACTCCATGGTCCCCATCTGGCAGCGCCCCAAGAGCAAGGTCACCCAGGAGGAGTACAACGACTTCTATAAGGGCAAGTTCGGCGACTGGCAGGATCCCCTGCTGTCCATCCACATCGCCGCCGAGGGGACCATCGAGTACAAGGCCCTGCTGTACGTCCCCAGCCAGGTGCCCATGAACTACTTCACCACCGACTTTAAGAAGGGCCTGCAGCTCTACTCCTCCGGGGTGATGATCATGGAGAAGTGCCCTGACCTGCTGCCCGACCACTTCAGCTTTGTCCAGGGCATCGTGGACACCCCCGATGTCTCCCTGAACATCTCCCGGGAGATGCTCCAGCACGACCGGCAGCTGAAGGTCATCGCCAACAACATCGAGAAAAAGGTCAAGAGCGAGCTGGTCAAGCTCATGAAGGACGACCGGGAGAAGTACGAACAGTTCTGGGCGGCCTTCGGGATGCAGTTTAAGTACGCCCTTATGAACGCCTATGGCAACAACCGGGATACCCTCCGGGACCTGATGCTCTTCTGGTCCTCCAAGGAGGACAAGCTTACCTCCCTCCAGGAGTATGTGGACCGGATGCCCGAGTCCCAGGAGAAGATCTACTACGTCTGCGCCGACTCCGTAGAGCACGCCGCCAAGATGCCCCAGGCCGAGCGGGTGCTGAAGGCGGGCTACGAGGTCCTCTACCTCACCGTGGACGAGGACGAGATCGTCCTGCAGATGCTGGAGAACGCCGGGGGCAAGCCCTTCGTCTCCGTGGCCGACGAGAACGCCCTCCCCGTCACCGAGGAGGAGAAGGCCAACGTGGAGCAGGCGGAGAAGGACCACAAGGACGTGCTGGACTTCGCCCAGGAGACCTTGAAGGACCAGGTGGCCAAGGTGCGCCTGTCCAAGATCCTCCAGAGCGGTTCGGTCTGCCTCACCGCCGAGGGCCCCGTCTCCCTGGAGATGGAGAAGTACTTCCGCAAGATGCGCCGGGACTTCCCCATGCAGGCCCAGAAGGTGCTGGAGATCAACCCCGACTCCTCCGCTTTCCAGGCCCTGTGCAACACCTTCCAGGCGGGCGACAAGGAGAAGGCCGCGGCCTATGTGGAGATCCTCTACAACCAGGCCCTCATCATCGCCGACTTCCCCCTGCCCGACCCCGCCCGGTACGCCGAGCTGGTGTGCGGCCTGATGCAGTAAGCAAGATAGAAAAACAAACAGCCGCCCCGGCGCAGAAGCGCCGGGGCGGCTGTTTGTTGGGAAGACCTGTGTGCGGCGGGTCGGGTTGCGGGTCAGGGGGTCAGTTTTTCCCGGATGTATCCGCTCACCTGGTCCGTGCTCACCTGGAGCACGAAGGAGACCTGGTTTTCAATGAGGGCCTCCGTGCGGTGGAGGATGGTTTCATCGGAGGAGCCGAGCTTCTTGCCGACGGCGGAGAGAGTCCGTTGGCGTTGGTAGAGGCAGACGGCCAGACAGATGAGGTCCCGCAGATCGCACGTTTTGATGATGGCCTGAAAGCTGGCCAGACGGACCTTTCGGTCCTCGATCCAAGGGATCTCTTTGTCGCGGGTGGATAGGATCAGTTGGTCCAACTCTTCCTGGTTGGGCAGGCGGGCCATTCTGTCTACCAGCGCCTGGCTGGCGGTGGGGACAAAGATGGTGGAGGCCGGGTTGCTGACAGGTTTCAGGATGTAAAACTCTTTGGGCGCTTCTTTGCCCAGGGTGTCCATGCGAATGTCGTCCACCAGACAGACTCCGTTGCAGGAGTAGCGGACATACTCGCCCTTTCGGTATGGTTCTGCCATGATTGGGTCCTCCTTCCAAAAGAAATGTATCGCCCCTCCAGGGACGGGAGTTCGATAAAAAAGAGGCCCAACAAGCGGAACGATGCGCTGTCAAGCCACTTATTACAGTTAGTATACCAAAAAAATTTTAGAATTTCAAAGGGGTTTTGAGAAAAAAGCCAAAAAAATTTTCAAAGACGTACCGTTTTTCCCCAAAAAGACGGGAAAGGCAGGGCCAGGACCAGCCCTTTTGATACCAGCGTTTGCGCGGGCCTGCCAGATGCCAACGGCATAGGGCAGGCCCGCGCAAACGGTAGGGTGGGATTCGTTTGGAAAAGAGGTCGGAATTGAAACCCGTGTGGTTTGCTCAGCGGCAGGTTGGGGGGGATTACAGCGCCTTGGCCCAGGCCACCACAGCGGCCTCGTTGTCATCGGGTTCGCCGTCCACTTTCAGGGGGTCGCAGACCAGGTTGGCGCCGCACTCCTTTACCTTCTTGGCCAGCAGGTCTGCCGACCAGCAGAAGTAATCCTCATAGTTCTCCTTGTCGCCCAGGCCGAAGACGGCGACGTTCTTCCCCTTGAGCAGGGCGGGGGTCATCCGATCCTTGTAGTAGGGGAGAAAATCCTCCTGCAGCTCTCCCAGCCCCATGGTGGAGCAGCCGTAGATCACCAGGTCGGCTTCCTGCACGGCGGCGTCGTCCTTGGCGTCGGTGACATAGATGACCTGGACGGTATAGTCGGGCATGTTTTCGGCAATTTTATCGGCGACGATTTCGGTGTTGCCGGTGGTGCTGCCAAAGAGAATGGTTGCTTTTTTCATGTGGGACACTCCTTTCGATCTCGTGAATTAGCTTTCGCTAACTCGTAACCATCTAAAGATTAGCATAAGCTAACTTTTCTGTCAAGAGGGAGTTGCAAAAAAGTGGTGGGCGGGAGGGGCCGGCGCCTGCCGGCCTTGGTGAAACCCGCTGAAGGAAAGGGCGCTTTCGGGGCAAGGATTCTGGTTGACAAACTTTTTCTGGGCCCATATAATAAAGAATGGATTTCCAAAGGAAGTCTTTCTTGTTGTGATCTGAAATCAAAGTGAGGTGAAAAACAATGGACGCTGGCGGTAGTAACGGCACTTTGGCAGGCCGATGTTGCGGGCTGATGGACGAACCGGGACCGGGGGCGTCCGTTGGCTCTCCATAAGGGAATGATTGGCCCAGCCGGCGTGTCTTACTTCCTGCTCAGAAACTGGACGCTGCGCGTCTTGAAACGAAAAAAGCTGGGAGGAGATGCCAATGGCAGAAAGAACGATCGTGACGCTGGGGGATACCCTGGCCGCCCTGGTGGAGGGCAAAAAATATACCACCCTCCGGGACATCCTGGTCACCATGAACGCGGTGGACGTGGCCGCTGTCTTTGAAGACATGCCCCAGGATAAGCTCCCCTTGCTCTTCCGGCTGCTGCCCAAGGAACTGGCGGCAGAGACGTTTGTGGAGATGGCCCCGGAGGCCCAGGAACTGCTCATCCAGGGCTTTTCCGACAATGAATTGAAAGAAGTCGTCGACGAACTCTACGTGGACGACGCGGTGGACATCGTGGAAGAGATGCCCGCCAATGTGGTCAAGCGCATCCTCCAGCAGGCAGACCCGGAGATGCGCAAGATGATCAACGAGATCTTGAAGTATCCCGACGACAGCGCCGGGAGCATCATGACCACGGAGTATGTGAGCCTCCGGCCCAACATGACCGCCGAGGAGGCCATCAAGCGCATCCGCCGGGTGGGGGTGGACAAGGAGACCATCTACACCTGTTACGTCACCGACAACAACCGGAAGCTCATCGGGATGATCTCCCTGCGTACCCTGATGCTGGCGGATGACGACGACGTGGTCCAGGACATCATGGAGACCAACGTGATCTCAGCCAACACCCTGGAGGACCAGGAGAGCGTGGCGCAGATGTTCACCAAGTATGACTTCAGCGCCCTGCCGGTGGTGGACCAGGAGAACCGCCTGGTGGGTATCATCACCGTGGACGACGCCATCGACGTCTTGCAGGAAGAGACCACCGAGGACTTTGAAAAGATGGCCGCCATGGCCCCCTCTGACAAGCCCTATCTGCGCACGGGGGTTTTGGAAACCTGGAAATCCCGGTTTCCCTGGCTGCTGATCCTGATGCTCTCCGCCACCTTGACCAGCATGGTGCTCACCAGTTATGAGAATGCTTTGGCTGCCTGTGCGGCCCTCACCGCCTTCATTCCCATGCTGACAGGTACCGGCGGCAACAGCGGTACCCAGGCCTCCGTGGCCGTGATCCGCGGCCTGTCCCTGGGCGAGGTGGAGTTTTCCGACACCTTACGGGTGGTTTGGAAGGAGGTCCGGGTGGCGGTGCTGTGCGGCGCTACCCTGGCAGCTTGTAACTTTGTCAAGCTCCTGGTGGTGGATCGGATGCTCCTGCACAACGAAGGGGTTACGGTGATGGTGGCTGCGGTCATCTGTGTGACCATGGTCTTTACCGTCCTGTGCGCCAAGGTGGTGGGCTGCCTGCTGCCCCTGCTGGCCCAGCGGATCCACTTGGACCCGGCGGTGATGGCCAGCCCCTTCATCTCCACCGTGGTGGACGTGGTCACCCTGCTCATCTACTTCCAGGTGGCCCGGGCGATTTTACAACTCTAACCGCAAAAAGCGAGCTGCATCTGCAGCTCGCTTTTTTGTGGTTTGGCGGGCTCAGCCCAGGTAGGCCTTGCCGGTCATGGAGATGGGGTCAATGCGGATGACGGCGGTTTTGTCCAGCTGCTTTTCGATCATTCGAAAGCCCAGTTCCTCGTAGCCGGGGTGCTTCTGGGTGACGAAGTTTTCCATCACGGTGCGCTTTTCTGCCGGGTCCTCTACGAAGACGGCCTGGCCGGTGAGGATGACGCTTTCAAAGGACGCAGTGATCTTGCTGGGGATGATCTCCGTGCTGAGGATGGCGGTGAAGCAGCACTTGGGATCCCGCTGGAGGCACTCGATCTTGTACCCGTAGGGGGCGGAGTGGAGGTAGAGCTTGTCCCCCACCAGGATGTAGTTGACCGGGGTGGCATAGGGGTATCCGTCGTCCCCCTGGACGGCCAGGGTGCCGTGGTCGCCTTTCTTGAGCAGTTCCAGGGTATCGGCATCGGAGAGTTGGCGCTTGGATTTATACATGTTGTGTACCATAGGGGGGTCCTCCTTTATCGTATTCTATCTGTAACCATAGCAGACCGCAAAAAAATTACCTGTTGCAGTTGCATCACAGGAGAAAATAATTTACACTGGAAGAAACCATCCACCCTGTGCCAGGAGGTGTTCCACCATGAATCTGGAAGAACTGCAGCGCAGCCCCTTGTTCCGCAACATCACCCCCGAGGATTTGAAGGCCATGCTGGGCTGTCTCAGCGCCCGGGAGGTGGCGGCCCGCCGGGGGGGCTTCATCATGAGCAGCCCCGGGGAGCATCCCCTCATGGGGGTGGTCCTGGAGGGCGAGGTGGAGATGATCAGCGAGGACTCCTTCGGCAAAAAGTCCCTCCTGTCTGTCCTGCCGGTGGGCAGCATTTTTGGGGAGAGTTACACCTGCATCAAGGCCAAGAACCGCACCATCGCCTACCAGGCCCGCACCGCCAGCCGGGTGCTGCTGCTGGACTATGGGCGGATCCTCCACGCCTGCAAGCTGGTGTGCCGGTTCCACCACCGGATGATCGAGAACATGGTGGAACTCATCGCGGAGAAGAACGTGGCCCTGGTGGAAAAGCTGGAGGTCACCTCCCGCACCACCATTCGGGAGAAACTCCTCACCTATCTGGCCCGCCAGGCGGAGGCCGCCGGCAGCCGGACCTTCACCGTCCCCATGAGCCGCACTGCCTTGGCGGAGTACCTCTGCGCCGACCGCTCCGCCATGACCCGGGAGCTGGCCCACATGAAGGCCGAGGGGCTCATCGACTATGACAAGCGGCAGTTTACCCTCTATTCCTGAAAAGACAGGTCCCCGGCCTGCCGTTGCTGGCAGGTCGGGGACCTGTATCTGTGTTAGAATCCATTGCGATTTCGGTTCTCGGCGGTGTGGCGAAGGAACAGGGCCGCACCCAGGATGGCAAGGGAGATGAGCCAGTAGAGCCCATAGGCGACGATGCCTTCCGCCCCGGAAAAGACGCCGATTCCCAGGTAGATGGCGGAGGCGATGAAGTGGTAACGAACGGTCCGCTCCAGGGCTTCCGCCCAAGGCCGGCGCCAGGTGTACATGGTGAACAGGATGGGGAGGATCCACAGCGCCACAGTGGCTCCCCAGGGAAACAGATCCATCTCGAACATGGAGGACCTCCTTTCCTAAGAAGAGGGGTCCCTCAGAAGGGCCGGTAGCCGTGGCTGCTGTAATGCCGCACCAGAAGCGCGGTGGCGGCGATGAGGGCGCCCAGAAGAAGGATCACGAAGATGGTGTCGGTGGTCAGATTCATGGGGCTGGTGGCCAGGAAGTAGACAATGGAGGCAATGACTTGCCACCGGACCACGCAGGCCCTGGCCTCTGCCTGGGACTGGTTCCACGTCAGCACAGCCAGCAGCACGGGCAAAGCGAAGAGGATCACCGTTAAAATCCAAAAGTACAACATGATTTGACCTCCTTTCCAAGGGTCAAACGAAAGGGGTGGATGGGATCTGTCCGGCGAAAGGTTCCTCCAGGGGAGCCGTCTGGAGGGGGATGGGTTCCGGACGTACTCTTCCTGTTCCCTATTATAGCAGGGGACGGGGAAAAAGTCCACAAGGATTTGTGCGTTTTATAAAATTTTTTTCACAAAGTTTAGAAAATTATGCCCATCTGCACAAGGGTGCTGAAGGGGCCGCCTTTACAAATCCCCCCGATGGTGATAGGATAAGGAACAGACTTGCGCAAAGAAAGGAAGATGCCCGTGAAACGTGGTTTGGTCATGGAAGGAGGCGCCATGCGGGGCCTGTTTACCGCCGGCGTCATCGATGTGATGATGGAAGCGGGGATCGTCTTTGACGGGGCCATTGGGGTGTCCGCCGGGGCGGTGTTTGGGTGCAACTATAAATCCAACCAGCCGGGGCGGGTGCTGCGGTACAACCTCCGGTTCTGCAAGGATCCCCGGTACAGCAGCTTCCGCTCCCTGGTGACCACCGGGGACCTCTTCGGGGCGGACTTCTGCTATCGGGAGATTCCCGACCGCCTGGACCCCTTTGACAAGCAGGCCTACCGGGAAAACCCCATGGACTTCTTCGTGGTGGGCACCGACGTGCACACCGGCCAGCCGGTGTACCACAACTGCCTGGAGGGGGGCGAGGAGGATCTGGACTGGTTCCGGGCCTCGGCCTCCATGCCCCTGGCCGCCCGCATCGTGTCCGTAGGGGGCTACGACCTGCTGGACGGGGGGATCGCCGACTCCATCCCCCTGGCCTACCTGGAGGGGCAGGGGTACGATCGGAACGTGGTGATCCTCACCCAGCCCATGGGTTATGTCAAGACCAAGAACAAGGCCCTTCCCCTGATGCGGAAGGTGTATCGGGACTACCCTGCCCTGCTGGACACCCTGGCCCGGCGGCAGGACGTGTACAACGAGACCACGGCAGCCATCCGGGAGAAGGAGCGCCGGGGCGAGGTGTTTGTCATCCGCCCGGAGGCCCCCCTGGACATCAAGCGGGTGGACCACAACCGGGCGCGGATCCAGGCGGTGTACGACCTGGGCCGGGCGGTGGCGGAAAAGCGCCTGGCAGCCATGCGGACATTTTTAGAGGAGAGAGGGAACCAACCATGACGGAGAGAGAGATGCAACTGCAGGGCCTGGCCACCGAGTGGCGGACCATGGCCTACACCTGGCGGGACTGTGCCCTGTACGCCCTGGCCGTGGGGGCCACGGGGGAGGAGCCCCAGTACACCTATGAGAAAGACATGCAGGTCATCCCCACCTTCGGGGTGCTGCCCTACTGGGGGGCGGTGAACGTCACCCCGCAGTTTCCCCGGCCCCGGGCGGTCCCGGTGCTGGTGGAGGAGCTGCTCCAGCCGGCGCAGTCCTATGTGAACCTGGACTACGAATTTCTGTACCACCGCCCCATCCCGGCGGGGAAGGGGTCCTTCGTCTACCGGGATGTGCTCACCGACCTCTTTGACCGAGGGGAGGGCCGGGGCATGGCGGTGCGGTCCCAGGTGGAGGTCTTTGATGAGGGGGGCGTGCTGCTGTGCACCAACCGGTGCACCACCCTCTTCCCCACCTTGGGGGGGTACGGCGGCCAGCCCATGGACCGGCGGGCCAGCCGCATTCCGGACCGGGCGCCGGACTTTGTGGCGCGGGACCACATCGGGGTGGCCCAGCACCTGCTCTACCGCCTCACCGGGGACACCAACCTGGTCCATGTGGACCGGGCCGTGGCGGAGCGCCGGGGCCTCCAGGGCCCCTTCGTCCACGACCTGTGCGCCTTTGGCTATGCCTGCCGGCTGGCCATCGGCCAGTGTTTCCCCGGCCAGCCGGAGAGGCTGCGGCGGATGTACGGGGCGATGAAAACCGTCCTCTATCCAGACACCCCGGTGGAACTCCACCTGTGGCAGACCGGCCCCGGCCAGGGGGCTTTCCGCCTGGTGGACGCCGCCACCGGCCAGGCCATCCTGGACCGGGGGGAGCTGGACTGGATCTGATACGCTTTACGAGAAACCGCCCACCTGCCTGCGCAGGTGGGCGGTTTTGCCGTGGGGGGAATTACACGTTTTCATGGATCTTTCCGGGATAGAGGATGAATTTCCGGGCCAGGAAGTTCCAGAAAAACACCAGGATGCTGCTGATCAGCTTAGAGACCATGAAGTAAACGTGCAGGTGGCTGGTGAAGAGGAACATCAGCAGCTCCGTCAGCAGCAGCCCCACCACAGAGATGGCGCAGAACACCAGCACCTCCACCGCCGGCCCCACCGTGGCGTTGATCGACTTGAAGGCGAAAAACTTGGTGAGCAGGAAGTTGCAGACCGTTCCGGCGGTAAAGGAACAGGCCGCCGCGGGCAGATAGTGCATCCCCGCAGCCTCCAGAAAGAAGAGGAGGAGGAAATCCACCAGGAAGGAGGAGACGCCGGTGATCACGTACCGAAAGAGCTGGGTCACCGTATTGGCGGTGGGTTCCAGGAGCAAGGCGTGGAACCGGCCCCGGCGGAACAGTTCCCAAAACGCGATGGCGTCCTGTACGGTGTGGCCTTTTAAGAGGAGTTGGAGCAGACGATCTTTCATGGGTTCTCTTCCGGGCGGGTTGCTTTTTCCTTTCTGCTTTGTTCCAGGGCCAAGGCGCGGGGGGCGGTGTCCTCCCGGTGAAACAGGCCCATGTCATAGAAGATCTCCAGGCGAATCTCTCCCCACCGGGGGCTGGGGTAGTTGCCCCGCATCCAGGTGGATTTCTGGTGGACGTCCCGGTTGAGGAAGTTTTCCACCAAGTCCAGGGAGGACAGGTGGCCGTACTCATGGTTGACAAACTGGAGCAGGCACTGGTGGAGGAAGGGGGCCAGGTCTGGGTCCTCCTCGGCCAACTGGGCCAGGTCGTCCCCTAAGTACAGCGGGGGAAAGGGAAAGGAGCTGACCTGGGCATAGCCGTGGTCCCGGGTCCAGTCCCGGCTGTCGGGGTCGGCCTGGAGCAGACCGGCAGGGCGAAAGAGTTCCATGGCAGAGACCTCCCATTGATTTGCAAGATTGTGCAAGCAAGTATACTCCCTTTTGATGCAAAAGTAAAGAGAAACCCGAAACTTTGGAAAGAAGCGAAACTCAATCCCGGCGGGGGCGGGTGACCAGGCCGGCGGCCAGCAGACAGACCACGGACCCGGCCAGCACGGCCCAGGGCGCCCAGCCGGCCTCCTGGGACAGGGTGACCTGGGCGGTGGTGTCCTCTGTGGCGGTTTCGGCCCAGGCCTCCACGGAGCCGCTGCCCAGCAGGCGCTGCGCTCCCCAGGTGAGCAGGGTGCCGTCCGAGAGGAGGCAGGCGGTCTGATAGGTCCCGGCGGCCACGTCCACCGCGCCGGTGGCCTCGGTCACCTGGGTGGGCTGGGGAACCAGGGCGGCGGTGTCCGGGTCCAGTCCCAGCTGCCCCTGGTCGTTCCGGCCCCAGACCCACAGGGAGCCGTCTTCCAGGATGGCCACGGTGTGGCCGGTTCCCGCGGCCACGGCCAGCACGGCACCGTTCAAGGGGACCTGGACGGGCTGGGTTTGCAGCACCTCAGTGGCCTGGCCGGTGCCCAGCTGGCCGTCGATGTTGCTCCCCCACATCCAGAGGGTGCCGTCGGTGCGGATGGCGGCGGCGTGGTAGCCCCCCAGGTTCACGGCGGAGACGTCGGTGAGGATCTGCTGGGGGGTGGGGCGGCTGTCCTGGGTGCCGTCCCCCAGTTGGCCGAAGAGGTTATCCCCCCAGGTCCACAGGGTGCTGTCGGTGCAGATGGCGGCGGTGGCCCCCACCCCGGCGGCCACGGTGGTGACCCCCTCCATCACCTGGGCCGGGGTGGGGCGGCTGGTGTAGGTGCCGTCCCCCAGCTGGCCGTAGAGGTTGTCCCCCCAGGTCCAGAGGGTGCCGTCGGTGCGGAGGGCGGCCACGTGGTAGTCCCCGGCCACCACGGCGGTGACCTGGTCCAGCACCTGGACGGGGGTGGTGGAACCCTCGGTGGTGCCGGTGCCCAGCTGGCCCTCGTCGTTGCCGCCCCAGGTCCACAGGGTGCCGTCGGCTTTCAGCGCCACGGTGAAGTCGGCGCCGGCGCTGGCGGACACCACGCCTTCCATCACGGCCAAGGGCTGGCTGGCGTAGGGGATGGGGTTGCCCTCCAGGTCGGTGCTGGTCTCCTGGGTCTCCGTGCCCAGCTGGCCTGCCTGGTTGCTGCCCCAGGCCCAGAGGGTGCCCGTCTCGTCCACATAGACGGTGTGGGACAGGCCGGCGCTCAGGCGGAGGGGCTCCTCCGGGGAGCCCATGTCGTAGGCGCCCACAGGGAGGATGGAGCAGCATAAGAGGGTAAAGGTTGCGGCAAGGGAAACCGCGGTATGGCGTTTCATGGAGTGACCTCCTTTTTCTGGAAATGAATAAATGGATTGCATATCTCTGCTAATATACAGGGGAATTCCGAAAAAAGCAAGTTTTTTCTGTCATACCGAGGAAAAACCGGACATTCCCGTGGGAATTTGCCAAGGTTAACCAAAAACGATAGAAGGAAACCCACCCATAGGCCTGGCCTTGACAGCGGCAGGCCCATTTGCTAGCATGGGGGACAGAAAGAAAACTCTTGCAGAAAGGGTGAAAGGGATGAAACCATCTCACCGGAAGGGCCTCCTGGCCGCGCTGCTGGAACTGGCGGTGGGGGCAGTGGCCCTGGTTACCATCGGCGTGACAGGGTTTGACGGGAAACTGCTGGTGCTGGGCGGGCTGCTGCTCCTGTTTGGGGTGGGGGGCCTCACCGGCAGCCTCTCCCAGGGGGAGGCTGCTCAGGCGCAGGCGGAGGACCGTAGCCGCCAGGCCAAGGCCAGGATGTATGATGTGCTCACAGGGGTCCTGTTTGCCATGACCCTGCTGTCCCTGGTGGGGGCGGCCATCACCCAAGCTGCGGGGTTTGTGGCCCTGCTCCTGGTGAGCGCGTCGCTGCTGGGGGTCGCTTGGATCGGGTGCCTGGTTGCTGTGCTCCAGGGAGGAAAGAAAAAGTGAAAACACCGCCCGGACGAGGAATCGTCCGGGCGGTGTTTTTGAATCGGATAAACAGCAGTGCGCCGGCTCAAATCGCCTCCGCGATCCGGCGGCCCATCTCGGCGGTGCCGATGAGGGTGCCCTCCCCGGCGAAGAGGTCGGGGGTGCGGTAGCCCTGGTCCAGCACGGCCTTCACGGCGTTCTCCACAGCGTCGGCCTCCTGCAGCAGGCCGAAGGTGTACCGGAGCATCATGGCGGCCGAGAGGATGGTGGCCATGGGGTTGGCCTTGTCCTGGCCGGCAATGTCCGGGGCGGAGCCGTGGACGGGCTCGTACATGCCGAAGTTGCCCTTTGCCAGGGAGGCGGAGGGCAGCATGCCGATGGAGCCGGTGATCTGGCTGGCCTCGTCGGAGAGGATGTCCCCGAAGATGTTGCTGGTGACGATGACGTCAAACTGCCGGGGGTTGCGCACCAGCTGCATGGCGGCGTTGTCCACGTAGAGGTTGTCCAGGGTGACCTCGGGGTAGTCCTGGGCCACCTCGGCCACCACCCGCCGCCACAGGCGGGAGGATTCCAGCACGTTGGCCTTGTCCACGCTGGTGACGTGCTTACTGCGCTTCATGGCCATGTCGAAGGCCACCTTGGCGATGCGGCGGACCTCCTCCTCGGCGTACTGCTCCACGTCGTAGGCGGCGGGGCCCAGGTCGGTGTCCCTAAAGCCCTTTTCGCCAAAGTAGATGCCGCCGGTGAGCTCCCGCACCACCACGATGTCCAGGCCGCCGGCCAGGATCTCGGGCTTTAAGGGGGAGGCATCCGCCAGCTGCTCAAAGAGCAGGGCGGGGCGGAGGTTGGCGAAGAGCCCCAGGGCCTTCCGCAGGCCCAGCAGGGCCCGTTCTGGCCGCTGGTCGCCGGGGAGGTTGTCCCACTTCCAGCCGCCCACAGCCCCCAGAAGGACCGCATCGGCGGCCTTGCACACGTCGATGGTCTCCTGGGGCAGGCAGCCGCCGGTGGAGTCGATGGCGCAGCCGCCGGCCAGGACCTTGTGGTAGTGGAAGGTGTGGCCGAACTTCTCCCCCACCTTGTCCAGCACCAGCAGGGTCTGCTCAATCACATCCGGCCCGATGCCGTCGCCGGGGATGACCGCAAGTTTGTATTCCATCTTCCCTTACGCCTCCTGTCTCTTCTTGATGTCGGCCATGAGGCCGCCGGCCTGGATGATCTCCTTGATGAAGGCCGGGAAGGGGTTGGCCTGGTAGGTCTCCCCCTTGGTGGCGTTGGTGATGAGGCCGGTGTCAAAGTCCACGGTGACCTCGTCGCCGTTTTCGATCTTCTCGCTGGCCTCGGGGCATTCCAGGATGGCCAGGCCGATGTTGATGGCGTTGCGGTAGAAGATCCGGGCGAAGGTCTTGGCGATGACGCAGGAGATGCCGGACTCCTTGATCACCATGGGGGCGTGCTCCCGGGAGGAGCCGCAGCCGAAGTTGAAGCCGCCCACCATCACGTCCCCGGCCTTCACCACGTCCACGAAGTGCTTGTCGATGTCCTCCATGCAGTGGGTGGCCAGTTCCTTCTTGTCGGCGATGTTCAGGTAGCGGGCGGGGATGATGACGTCGGTGTCCACATTGTCCCCGTATTTGTGTACGAATCCTTTTGCGTTCATGGGTTTCTTCCTCCTCCCAGGTGTCAGTTCCGCGGGTCGGCGATGTAGCCGGCCACGGCGGAGGCGGCCGCCACAGCGGGGCTGGCCAGGTAGATCTCCGAGGTGATGCCGCCCATGCGGCCCACGAAGTTGCGGTTGGTGGTGGCCACGCACTTCTCGCCGTTGGCCATGACCCCCATGTGTCCCCCCAAGCAGGGGCCGCAGGTGGGGGTGGAGACGGCGCAGCCGGCGTCGATGAAGGTGGTGAGGTAGCCCTTCTCAATGCACTCCTTGTAGATGTGCTGGGTGGCGGGCATCACGATGCACCGCACATGGTCGGCCACCTTCTTGCCCTTGAGGATCTGGGCGGCCACGGCCATGTCCTCCAGCCGGCCGTTGGTGCAGGAGCCGATGACCACCTGGTCGATCTTGATCTGGCCCACTTCGGAGATGGGGTGGGCGTTCTCCGGCAGGTGGGGGAAGGCCACGGTGGGCTCGATGGTGCTAAGGTCAATCTCCACGGTGCGGACGTACTCGGCGTCGGGGTCGGCCTCGTAGGCGGTGTAGGGGCGGTTCACCCGGCCGTCCAGGTAGGCCCGGGTGATGTCGTCCACGGGGAAGATGCCGTTCTTGGCCCCGGCCTCGATGGACATGTTGGCGATGCACAGCCGGTCGTCCATAGACAGGGCGGCCACGCCGTCGCCGCAGTACTCCAGGCTCTGGTACAGGGCCCCGTCCACGCCGATGAGGCCGATGAGGTGGAGGATCACGTCCTTGCCGCTGACCATAGGCTGGAGCTTGCCGGTGAGGTGAACCTGGATGGCCTCGGGGACCTTGAACCAAGTCTCCCCGGTGGCCATGCCGGCGGCCATGTCGGTGGACCCCACCCCGGTGGAGAAGGCCCCCAGGGCCCCGTAGGTGCAGGTGTGGGAGTCGGCGCCGATGATGCACTCCCCGGCGGCCACCAGGCCCTTTTCCGGCAGGAGGGCGTGCTCCACCCCCATCTGGCCCACGTCGTAGAAGTTGTCAATGTCAAACCGCTGGGCAAAGGTGCGGCACTGCAGGCACTGCTCGGCGGCCTTGATGTCCTTGTTGGGGGTGAAGTGGTCCATCACCAGGGAGATCTTGCTCTTGTCAAAGACCCCGGTGAACCCCTCCTTGTCAAACTCCCGGATGGCCACGGGAGAGGTGATGTCGTTGCCCAGGACCATGTCCAGCTTGGCCCGGATCAGCTGGCCGGCCTTCACTTCCGGCAGGCCGGCGTGGGCAGCGAGGATTTTTTGCGTCATTGTCATTCCCATAGGAAAAACCTCCTCTTTTGAAGTTGCGATGGATGTGGAACCCGGCGGGGGTTCAGTCGTGGGTGGGGATAAACTGCTTGACCTTGTTCTCCCGGTTCACAGCGGTGATGAGGGCATAGACCGAGGCCATGGTGATGTCGCTGTCCACCCCTACGCCCCAGTAGTGGTTGCCCTCGTCGTCGGCGATGACCACGTAGGCCGAGGCCAGGGAGTCAGAGTCGGTCTCCAAGGCGTGCTCCTCGTAGTCCACAAACTGGTACTTGATGTCGGGGTTGGCGATCTTCAGCACGTTGCTCACAGCGTCCAGGGGGCCGTTGCCCCGGGCGCTGAGGTAGAAGAGCTGGCTGCCGATGGCCAGGGTGACGTCGGCCACGGTGGAGCCCCCCTCCCGCAGCCAGGAGATGTCCTGCAGGGCGATGGGCTCGTCCTTGTTCTGGTACTCGTGCTGGAAGGCCACCAGGATCTCGCTGGGGGTGAGCTCCTTGTGGGCGTGGTCGGAGATGCCCTTGATGAAGTAGCCCACCTCGGTGGCCATCTCCTTGGGCAGGTCGTAGCCGAAGTTGTGCTCCAGGATGTAGGAGATGCCCCCCTTGCCGGACTGGCTGTTGATGCGGATGACGTCGGTCTCGTACTCCCGGTTGACGTCGTGGGGGTCCAGGGGGAGGTAGGGGACGGTCCAGTATTTCTCCTCCCGCTCTTCCCGGAAGTGCATCCCCTTGGCGATGGCGTCTTGGTGGGAGCCGGAGAAGGCGGCAAACACCAGGTGGCCGGAGTAGGGCTGGCGGTACCCCACGGACATACCGGTCAGGCGCTCATAGCACTCCACGATCTTGGGCATGTCGGAGAAATCCAGCTGGGGGTCCACCCCGTGGGTGAAGAGGTTCATGGCCATGGTGATGATGTCCACGTTGCCGGTGCGCTCCCCGTTGCCGAAGAGGGTACCCTCGATCCGCTGGCCCCCGGCCAGCAGGGCCAGTTCCCCGGAGGCCACGGCGGTGCCCCGGTCGTTGTGGGGGTGGATGGAGACGATGACGTTCTCCCGGTCATGGAGGTGCTTGCTCATGTACTCAATCTGCTGGGCATAGACATGGGGCATGGACATCTCCACGGTGGAGGGGAGGTTGATGATCACCTGCCGCTCCGGCCGGGGCTTCCACACGTCGATGACGGCGTTGCAGATCCGCAGGGCGAACTCCATCTCCGTGCCGGTGAAGCTCTCGGGGGAGTACTCGAAGCGGAAGTTGGTCTCCGGCATTTTGGCGGCGTACTCGTCAAAGAGCTTGGCCCCGGACACGGCGATGTCCACGATCTCGTCCTCGCTCATCCGGAAGACCTGCTGCCGCTGGGCGAAGGAGGTGGAGTTGTACAGGTGGACCACCACGTTTTTGGCGCCCTTGATGGCATCGAAGGTCTTTTTAATAATGTGGGGGCGGGACTGGGTGAGCACCTGGATGGAGACATCCTCAGGGATCAGGTGGTCCTCGATGATGGTGCGCAGAAACTCGTACTCGGTCTCCGAGGCGGCGGGGAAGCCCACCTCGATCTCCTTAAAGCCCACCTCCAGCAGCAGGCGGTAGAACTCCAGCTTCTCCTCCAGGTTCATGGGGGTGATGAGGGCCTGGTTGCCGTCCCGCAGGTCGACGCTGCACCATTGGGGGGGCTGGGTGAGGCGCTCCTTCTGCATCCAGTCCAGGCAGGGTTCCGGGGGCATGTAGTATCCCGGGCGGTACTTGTTGTAGTTTTTCATGGCGTGGGTCCATTCCTTTCATGGTGGGATGGCCGCGGATGCGGCGTTTTGTTGGAGAAAGGGGCGGAGACGACGAAAAAGCCTTCGTCTCCACCAGAAGAGACGAAGGCCAAACAGCTTCCGCGGTACCACTCTTATTGGCGTCCAACAACGCCCACTCAAATAGCTCACACTCCGGGGTGAGACGCCAGCTCGCTCCATACGGCCTTGCACCCAACGGCCGCTCTCTGGGATGGAGACAGAAAAGGCATATTCCCTTCATCGCGTGTCGATATTGAATTTTCACTTCCTACAGGATAGCGGATAACCCCCTGGTTTGTCAATGGGGGAAGGTCAAAAATTTCAAAAAATCCTGGGGGAGATTTTTGGCGCCCGCCCGCCGGGTGGGTGAGGCAGGTCACGCCAGGACCTGCCCCAGACCCTTTGCCTGGGCGGCCAGGTAGACGTTCCGGGCGGCGATGGCATCAAACACCGCCATGCCCACGGATTTGAAATACCGGGTGTGGGGGAGGGGCGGCGCAGCGCCGGCCTGCTTGGCCAGAAGGTAGTCCCCGAAGTAGCGCAGGCCCTCCGGTTTTAGGGCGCCGGAGGCCAGGGGCTGGCACAGGTCGCCGCTCTCCTGGCAGGCGAAGGGGAGCTCCAGAAAGACCTCCTGGGTGGCCGACCAGATGGCCTCGGGAATCTCCCGCATGTCCGGCTGCCAGGAGCCGATGGCGATGAGGCACTTGCCCCGGAAGGGGGCGGGGTCGTCGGCGAAGAGGGGGGACTTGGCGGGGGTGGCGGTGACCACGATGTCGCTTTTGGCCAGCAGGGTGTCCGGGTCGGGGCAGAGCTCGATGGCAAGCGGCTTGGGGGCCACCATGGCCTCCAGCTGCCGGCAGAAGGGCCCCAGGTCCTTGCTGCCGTGGTTGTACAGGTAGACGGTGCGGATGGGCCGCACCTGGCACAGGAAGGTCAGCTGATGGAGCCCCTGAATCCCACAGCCCACCAGGCCGGCGGTGGCGGCATCCTCCCGGGCCAGGTGCTTGGCGGCCAGGCCGCCGATGGCCCCGGTGCGCAGGGCGGTGAGGGTGTTCCCCTCCAGCAGGGCCACCGGCTGGCCGGTGTCCCCCTGGCTGAGCAGGACGGTGCCGTAAAGGGAGGGGAGCCCCCGGCGTGGATTGTCCGGGCAGGAGGCGAGGAGCTTGGTGGCAGCATACCCCCCGGCGAAGCAGGGCATGGTGGCCAGGGTGGTGGACCCCTGGGTCAGCGCCGACCGGTCTGCCATAGCGCACCGGCCCTGGGCAAAGAGGAGGAAGGCCTCCTCCACAGCGGCCATCATCTCCTCATAGGAGAGGGCCTGGCGGATGTCGGACGGGTTAAGATAGCGCATGGGGAACCTCCTTTTCCCGGAGGGGGTGCAGCTTGGCGGCCCCCTCTACGGTGTTTTTTCTTTAGGATACCACATCGGCGGGCAGGGGGGAAGGGGGCAGTGGAACGTGAGCCGGGCCAGCTGGGCTGCCCCGCCGGACAAAGTGCACAAAGGGGTTCTGCCGGCGGAGGGGAAAATTTTTTCGACCCCGAGGGGGAAAATGGGACTTCCGCCCTTTACTTTATCAAAGTAGTGTGATAATATACTAAATAACCAAGAGAAAGGGGACCACGCCATGGAACTGGACTGGACCATCCTGCGCAGCGAAGAGCAGACCATGTACCGCCTGCGGGGGTTATATGAGAAGTACGGCTACCGCCGTTTTAAGATGAGCAAGTTTGAGGAGTATGACCTCTACGTCCGCAACAAGGACTTCCTGGTCAGCGACCGGATGATCACCTTCACCGATGCCCGGGGGGTCCTCATGGCCCTGAAGCCGGACGTGACCCTCTCCATCATCAAAAACACCCGAGAGGGGGAGGCCGGCCCCCGGAAGGTGTATTACAACGAGACGGTCTACCGCTCCGGCAAGGGGGACGAGGCCTTCCAGGAGATCCTCCAGACCGGCCTGGAGTGCATCGGGGACCTGGACCTCTACCACCTTTACGAGGTCATCGCCCTGGCGGTGGAGAGTTTGGCGGCCATCAGCCCGGACTATGTGCTGGACGTGTCCCACGTGGGGCTGGTGTCCGGTTTCATGGAGGCCGCCGGGGTGGAGGAGGCCGACTATCCCGAGGTCATGGCCGCCGTCCGGGCCAAGAACCTGGCGGCCCTGGGGGACTTCTGCCGGCGGAAGGGCCTCAGCGGCACCGTCCAGGCCCTGCTGGAGCGGCTGGTGACCACCTACGGCACCATGGACACCGTCCTGGCGGAGCTGGCCCCCCTGTGCGTAGGGGGAAAAAAGACCCGGGAAGCCTGGGAGGAGCTCAGCAGCCTCTGCACCCTGTTAAAGGCCAACGGCCTGGGGGATAAGGTCTACCTGGACTTCTCCGTAGAGGGAGACATGGACTACTACAGCGGCCTGGTGTTCCGGGGCTTCCTAAAAAATTTGGCGGCGGGGGTGCTCTCCGGCGGGCAATATGATAAAATGGTAGAGAAAATGGGCAAGCGATGCGGCGCCATGGGCTTTGCCATCTACCTCAACGAGCTGGAGCGCCTGGGCCCCGCCCGGCCCCAGTATGACGCAGATGTGCTGGTGCTCTACGATGACACCACCGACCTGCAGGCCCTCACCCGCCGTCTGGCCGCTCTGGCAGGCCAGGGGAAGCGGGCCCTGGCCCGCCGCCAGGCCGAGGGGCTGCAGGGGAAGGAGACCCTGGACCTGAGAGGAGGGAAGCAGGCATGAAGGAATTTCTCAACGTGGCCCTGCCCAAGGGCCGGCTGGGGGAGCGGGTGTACGCCATGTTCGCCCAGGCAGGTTTTCCCTGCGAGGAACTGCTGGACCCCAAGCGGAAGCTGATCTTTGAAAACCCGGAGGCCGGGGTGCGGTACTTCTGGGTAAAACCCTCCGACGTGCCGGTGTACGTGGAGCGGGGGGCCGCCGACGTGGGGGTGGCCGGGAAGGACATCCTCCTGGAGTACGGCCCGGACATCTACGAGCTGCTGGACCTGAACGTGGGCAAGTGCCGGATGTGCGTGGCCGCCAAGAACGGCTTCCGGGACGACCCGGACCGCACCCTCCGGGTGGCCACGGAGTTTCCCAACATCACCCGGACCTACTACGCCGCCCGCAGCCGGGACATTGACATCATCCGCCTCCACGGGTCCATTGAGATCGCACCGATCTTAGACCTCACCGACGTCATCGTGGACATCGTGGAGACGGGGACCACCCTCCGGGAGAACGACCTGACCCCCATCGAGACCATCGTCCCCATCAGCGCCCGGCTCATCGCCAATAAGGTGAGTTTCAAGTTTAAGCACGAGGCCATCCAGACCCTCTACGAGGGCCTTACCGCCCAGGTGGCCGCCAAGGAGGCAGAGAAGAAATGATACCCATTCTGAGAGAAGCGGACACCGACCGGGCCAAAATCTTCGCCCGGGAGGACCCGGTGGACTCTGTGGCCGAACCCGTCCGGGCCATCCTGGCCGACGTGAAGGCCCACGGAGACGCCGCCTTAAAGAAATACACCCAGGAATTTGACGGGGTGGAGATTGCCACCGTGGAGGTGGGCGCCGGGGCCCTGGAGGAGGGTTTCCGGGCTGCCGACCCCACCCTGGTGGACATCCTCTACCGGGCTGCCGAGCGGATCGCCGCCTTCCACCAGCACCAGGTGCGCAACAGCTTTTTGGTCAACGACGAGGAGGGCATCCTCATGGGCCAGAAGGTGGTCCCCCTGGCCCGGGTGGGGCTGTACGTCCCCGGGGGCACGGCGGCCTACCCCTCCAGCGTTCTGATGAACGCCATCCCCGCCAAGCTGGCCGGGGTGAAGGAGCTGTGCATGGTCACCCCGCCGGGGAAGGACGGGAAGATCCCCCCCAACATCCTGGCCGCCGCCCGGGTCTGCGGGGTGGACCGGGTCTTCCGGGTGGGGGGCGCCCAGGCTGTGGCCGCCCTGGCCTACGGCACCGAGAGCGTGCCCAAGGTGGACAAGATCGTGGGCCCCGGCAACCAGTTCGTGGCCGAGGCCAAGAAGCAGGTCTTTGGCCAGGTGGGCATCGACATGGTGGCCGGCCCCAGTGAGATCTTGGTGATCGCCGACGGGGCCTGCAACCCCCAAATCGTGGCGGCAGACCTCCTCAGCCAGGCCGAGCACGACAAGAACGCCTCGGCGGTGCTGGTCACCGACAGTGAGGACCTGGCCCTGGCGGTCCAGGGGGCCATTGAGGAGCAGCTGCCCAAGCTCAAGCGGCAGGAGATTGCCCGGGCCTCCATCGACCGCAACGGCAAGATCATTGTGGCCCAGTCCCTGGACACCGCGGTGGACATCGCCAACGAGATCGCCCCGGAGCACCTGGAGGTCTGCGTGGACCAGCCCTTCGACTACCTGGACAGGATCCGCAACGCCGGCTCCATCTTCCTGGGCCGCAACTGCCCCGAGGCCCTGGGGGACTACTTTGCCGGACCCAACCACACCCTGCCCACCAGCGGCACCGCCCGGTTCTCCAGCCCCCTGTCGGTGGATGACTTTGTGAAGAAGATGCAGTACACCTACTACACCAAGCCCGCCCTGGAGAAGGCCCAGTTCTCCGTGTCCACCTTCGCCAAGAAGGAGGGCCTCACCGGCCACGCCCGCAGCGTGGACATCCGCTTTGACCCCAAGGTGGCGGAGGGGACGAAATGAGCCGCTTCCTCCACCCCCAGTACGCCGGGCTGGAGGCGTACACCCCCGGGGAGCAGCCCCGGGACCGGCAGTACATCAAACTCAACACCAATGAGTCCCCCTACCCCCCCGCCCCGGCGGTGCTGGCGGCCCTGACGGAGCAGGACCTGGCCGACCTGCGGCTGTACTCCGACCCGGAGGGCACCGCCCTGCGGGCCAAGCTGGCAGAACTCTACGGGGTGGAGGCGGGGCAGGTCTTCCTCTCCAACGGGTCGGACGATATCTTGAACTTCGCCTTCATGGCTTTCGGGGCCGACGGGGCGGTGTTCCCCGCCCTGACTTACAGCTTTTACCCCGTGTTTGCCAACCTCCACGGAGTGGCCTATGAGACCGTCCCCCTCCGGGAGGACTTCACCCTGGACGTGGCGGGGATGCAGGGGAAGGGGAAACTCACCGTCTTCCCCAACCCCAACGCCCCCACCGGGATCGCCCTGCCCTTGGACCAGGTGGAGGCCATCGTGGCCGCCAACCCCGACCATGTGGTGGTGGTGGACGAGGCCTACGTGGACTTCGGGGCGGACTCCGCCGTGCCCCTGCTCCAGAGGTATGAAAACCTCCTGGTGGTGATGACCTATTCCAAGTCCCGGTCCATGGCCGGGGCCCGGCTGGGCTTCGCCCTGGGCAGCCGTGCCCTGATCCAGGACCTGGAGAAGCTCAAGTACTCCACCAACCCCTACAACGTCAACCGCCTCACCCTGAAGCTGGGCCAGGCGGCGGTGGACTCCGACGGGTACTTCCGGGAGAAGGCCCGGGAGATCATGGCCACCCGGGAGAAGACTGCCCAGGCCCTCCGGGCCCTGGGCTTCACCCTGCCGGACTCCCAGGCCAACTTCCTCTTCGTGACCCACCCCAAGGTGGCCGGGGAGACCCTGTACCGCAAGTGCAAGGAGAAGGGGGTTCTGATCCGCCACTTCTCCGACCCCGCCATCGCCGCCTACAACCGGGTGACCATCGGCACCCCGGCAGAGATGGAGGCCTTCCTGGCGGTGGTCCAGACCATTTTAAAGGAGGAGGGAGCCTGATGCGCCAAGCCCAAGTCACCCGGAAAACCGGGGAGACCGACATCACCCTCACCGTGAACCTAGACGGCACCGGCCGCTATGACATCCGCACCGGGGTGGGGTTCTTCGACCACATGCTCACCGGCTTTGCCCGCCACGGGAAGTTTGACCTCACCGTCACCTGCACCGGGGACACCTGGGTGGACGACCACCACACCGTGGAGGACGTGGGCATCTGCCTGGGGCAGGCCTTCGCCCAGGCCCTGGGGGAGATGCGGGGGGTGGAGCGCTTCGGCCAGAGCCTGCTGCCCATGGATGAGACCCTCATCCTGGGGGCGGTGGACCTCTCCGGCCGGGGGATGCTCTGCTGGGACGTGGCCCTGCCCACGGCCAAGGTGGGCACCTTTGACACAGAGCTGGCCAAGGAGTTTTGGCTGGCCTTCACCCGGAAAGCCGGCTGCACCCTCCACCTGCGAAAGGTGGCGGGGGAGAACAGCCACCACATCCTGGAGGGGGTCTTCAAGGCCGCCGGCCGCAGCCTGAAGCAGGCGGTGGCCCTCACGGGGGACGACGACATCCCCTCCACGAAAGGAAGTCTCGTATGATTGCAGTGATTGATTACGGCGTGGGGAACCTCTTCTCCCTCTGCCGTTCCTTGGAGGCCATCGGCCAGCAGCCGGTGGTCACCGGCGACCCGGCCCTCCTCCGCCAGGCGGATAAGCTCTTCCTGCCGGGGGTGGGGGCCTTCGCCGACGCGGCGGCCAAGCTCCGCCAGACCGGGCTGGACCGGGTCATCCAGGAGGAGGCCGCCGCCGGCAAGCCCCTCATGGGCATCTGCCTGGGGATGCAGCTGCTCTTTGAGGAGAGCCACGAGTTTGGCACCTGGAAGGGCTTAGGCCTGATCCCGGGGAAGGTGGTCCCCATGGAGGGGGTCATCCCCGCCGACTATAAGATTCCCCACATCGGATGGAACGCCCTCCACTTCCCCGGGGGGGTGCGCCACCCCCTGCTGGCCTCGGTGGAGGAGGGGGACTGCGTCTACTTCGTCCACTCCTACTACGCCACCGACTGCGCCCCGGCGGTGATCGCCACCACAGAGTACGGGGCCCAGCTCACCGCCGCCGTGGCCAGGGGCAACGTGATGGGCTGCCAGTTCCACCCGGAAAAGAGCGGGGACGTGGGCCTGGCCATTCTGAAAACCTTCTGCGAAGGGAGCTGGTGAGATGATCATTCTGCCTGCCATCGACCTCTTCGGGGGCCAGGCCGTCCGCCTGTACCAGGGGGACTACAACCAGATGACGGTCTACGACGCCGACCCCCTGCACACCGTGGCGCAGTTTGAGGCCGCCGGGGCCACCCACCTCCACCTGGTGGACCTGGAGGGGGCCAAGACCGGCCAGACCACCAACCTGCCCACCATCGAACGGATCGCCGCCCAGACCGGCCTCTTCGTGGAGGTGGGGGGCGGCATCCGCAGTATGGACACCGTCCGCCGGTACCTGGAGGCCGGGGCCAGCCGGGTGATTTTGGGCACCGCCGCCGTCACCGACCCGGACTTCACCGCCCAGGCGGTGGCCCAGTACGGCGACAAGATCGCCGTGGGGGCCGATCTGAAGGACGGCAAGGTGGCCATCAAAGGCTGGCTGGAGACCAGCCAGAACACCTGGGAGACCTTCTTTGACCAGATGCAGGCCCTGGGGGTGCGCACCATGATCTGCACCGACATCTCCCGGGACGGGGCCATGGAGGGGACCAACCGGGCCCTCTACCGCACCCTGGCCCAGCGGTATTCTATGGACATCATCGCCTCGGGAGGCGTGTCCTCCCTGGAGGACATCCGGGCCCTGAAGGAGGCCGGGGTGGCCGGGGCCATCATCGGCAAGGCCTATTACACCGGGGCCATCGACCTGGCCCAGGCCATTGCCCTGGGGAAAGGAGCGCAGCTATGATCACCAAACGCATCATCCCCTGCCTGGACGTGAAGGACGGCCGGGTGGTGAAGGGGGTCAACTTCCAGGGCCTTCACGACGTGAACTCCCCGGTGGAGCTGGCGGAGTACTACACCAAGAGCGGGGCCGACGAGCTGGTCTTTTACGACATCACCGCCTCCGCCGAGGGCCGCAGCCTCTTCACCGACATCCTGCGCCAGACGGCCAGCCGGGTCTTCATCCCCCTGACCGTGGGCGGGGGCATCAACACCCTGGACGACTTTGACCGGGTCCTGAAATGCGGGGCCGACAAGGTCAGCGTCAACTCCGGGGCTATCCGCAACCCCGACCTCATCCGCCAGGCCGCCCTGCGCTACGGCAGCCAGTGTGTGGTCCTGTCGGCAGACGTCAAGCGGGTGGACGGCCAGTTCCGGGTCTTTGCCCGGGGGGGCCGGGACGACACGGGCATGGAGGCCATCGGCTGGATCCGCCACTGCGTGGACCTGGGCGCCGGGGAAGTGGTGGTCAACTCCATCGACACCGACGGGGTCAAAGGGGGTTTTGACCTGGAGATGCTGGCCGCCGTGTGCCAGGCGGTGAAGGTCCCGGTGATCGCCTCCGGGGGCGCGGGGAAGGTCCAGGACTTTGTGGACCTCTTCCAGACCCTGCCTGGGGTGGACGCGGGGCTGGCGGCCTCGGTGTTCCACTTTGGGGAGATTGCCATCCCCCACCTGAAACAGACCCTGCGGGACCACAGCATCCCCGTGCGCTGACGATTGGGAAGGAGAAAAGCCATGCTGGACAAGCAGACCATGGAACAACTGAAGTTTGACGAGAAGGGCCTCATCCCCGCCATCGTGGTGGATGGGACCACCGGCCAGGTGCTTACCCTGGCCTACATGAACAAGGAGAGCCTGGACATCTCCATCAAGGAGGAGCGCACCTACTTCTGGAGCCGCTCCCGCCAGGAGCTGTGGCGGAAGGGGGAGACCTCCGGGGCGGTGCAGCACATCATCGACATCACCGCCGACTGCGACTACGATGCCCTGGTGGTCCGGGTGAACAAGGAGGGGCCCGCCTGCCACACCGGCGCCGAGTCCTGCTTCCACAACCCCCTGTTCGAGAGCGAGGAGAACACCGCCTTCACCCTCCAGGGCCTCATGGACATGCTCCAGGGCCGGAAGGAGAGTCCCAAGGAGGGGTCCTACACCTCCTACCTCTTTGAGAAGGGCATCGACAAGATCCTCAAAAAGGTGGGGGAGGAGTCCACCGAAGTCATCATCGCCGGCAAGGCCGAGGACAAGAAGGAGACCATCTACGAGATCGCCGACCTGGCCTACCATGTGATGGTCCTCATGCTCCAGCTGGGCATCAGCCTGGAGGAGGTCCGGGACGAGCTGGCCTCCCGGCACGTCATCGACAAAAAGGTGAAGCAGGAGAAGATGACCTGAGGGGAAAGGAGACCGCTATGGACGAAGCCTCCGGCTTGCCCCTGGCCCTGATTTTTGAAGAGATCCTCGACCAGGACAAGAAACCGGACGAGACAGAAGACACGAACCAGGAACAGATCCCCAAAGACCCCACCTAAAAACCATCAAGACCACCGGGAAAACCGGTGGTCTTGATGGTTTTTCTCCACAGGATGGGGCTTACGTTTGCCCCACCCGGGCCCGCAGCACCTGCCGCACCTTCTCTAGGTCCTCCTCGCAGAGCAGGGGCAAGGTGGCCGCCAGTTCCTTCGAGGGCAGGTCCCACCACCGGAAGGCCAGGAGCAGCTGGGTGAGCTCCGGGTCAAACCGGGGCTTCAGGGGCCGGGCGGGGTTGCCCCCGGCCAGGGTGTAGGGGGGCACGTCTCGGGTGACCACGGAGTAGGCGGCCACGATGGCCCCGTCCCCAATGGTCACCCCGGGGAGGATCACGCTCTCCCGGCCGATCCACACGTCGTTGCCCACCACGATGTCCCCCTTCCGGGGGAGCTGGTCCAGGTGGGGCGGGGTGTTCTCCGCCCACACCCCGCCGAAGACGTGGAAGGGGTAGGTGGTGACGCTGCTGATCCGGTGGTTGGCGGGGCCCATGATGAACTTTGTCCCCGCGGCGATGGCGCAGAACTTGCCGATGATCAGCTGGTCCCCAAACGCGGGGTAGTTGAAGAGGACGTTGCGCTGCTGAAACTCCGTGGGGTGTTCCAGGTCGTCGTAATAGGTGTAGTCCCCCACGTGGATGTTGGGGGCGGTGATGACGTTTTTCAGGAAACAGGACGTCTTGTATTCGTTGGGAAAGACCGTGTTGGGGTCTGGAATGTCAAACATGTTTTGTTCCTCCTAGGTGTTGTGGGATGGCATCACTTCCTTTCTGTGGGATTTGCCGTGGCTACGGCCTTCTTGGTGCGTAGATATTGCATGGAATCCTCACTCCTTGAGAAAATGAAAGTCGAAAAAAGGGTTAAAAAACGGCGCCGTTGCCCTCTAGAGATAGATAAAGGCTTTCGTCTCGCACGATCAGGACAACATCTGGCTGATAGGTTTGAACATAGTCGATCAAGGATTCCCCTTTGTAATGCCGATAATCTAAACTTCGGGTCTCGTCAAATCCGGTCCAGAGAAGGGTTTCCAAGGCATTGGTAAAAGAGTCGCCAACAATCAGGGCAGTTTTTAGAGATGGGCGGTTGGTTTGCAGAATGGTTTCCCCAATATCGCCTCCCATATATGTCGTATAGTTTGCCGTGGCATCCTCTTGTTCTGGAATGGTATAGAGTTGTGCAGGCACGGGGTTGCCGTTGTCCGTTCTGGAGAAAGGAATCTCGGTTTTGGGATAGGCGATTTCTACTTTGTCATCCGTGGGGAATAACCCATATAGTTTCCGGTTTGAACTTCCCAAAAACGGGTTGGGAAGGGTTTCCCAGATGAGATCCTCTTTTTCCATGACGGGGATGTCCCACCCGGTTTGTGCGTGGATGATCTCCAAAATCGTTTGGTAGGCAGCGTAGGCGCCGAGATAGGAATAGTGGTGATCTGTTTTGAAATAGTAGTTTTCAGGGTTTCCCATGGCTTGGTATTGCTCCGTCATATTTAAGAACGGAACCGATGCCTCCGCCATGGCAGAGGAAAACTCGGTGCGGATCACGGTGGTCTGCCACTGCCTGCTGTCTAAATACTCGGGGTAGCTGGAGGAAAAGTATGTGTTATGCTGTGGGAGTCCTACATAGAGGAAATATCCACCATAGGATTGGATGGCTTCGTTCAATGCCTGATAGTCTTGGGCAGCTTTTTTCGCGTCCTCAGAAAGCGCAGACAAGTCCCAGTAGGTGAAGCTGAAAAAGGGAAGTAATTTGTCTTCTGTGGTTACAATTTGGTTGACGACTGGTCGTCCCAAAAGAAGGTCTAAGCGGGTGTGCGCTTTCAGCATGGTGTCTCGCAGCGCAATGTGGTCTGACAGGACGGTCTCCCATTCGTTGAAGTAGCTGCCGTCCCATACGCCTTGACCAGAAAATGTCGGAGCAGTTGCCAGAGTCCTTTGCTCATAGATAGAGATCTGTTCCACCGGTTTTAAGAGGGTCACCAGAGGAATTGCAAAGAGAGCGAAAAGGAATCCGCCGATAAAAAGAATCCGTGACACGTATTTCATGCAGACCCTCCTTAAAACTGGAAATAGATGAACGGGTTATACCCTGTGCTAACCAGGGAAAGGACGGACAAACCGCCTAAGGTCAATGCCAGAGCAGGTTTTCCCCAAGTGAGCAGGAATGTGCCTGCTTTTGGGTGGGAACCATTTTCGGCCAAACGGATGACATATTTTTTGAGCGGTAAAGCCGCAAGTATGCCAAAGAGAAACTCCCAACGGAACTCCAATAAATAGTAAGTTGTTTGGTGGTCCCAGCCCCCTGTCCCTGCGGCGCCGAACAGGATAGAGAGAAATGTTTGTATCTGGTGCAGATCCGTGGACCGGAAAATCAACCAGCCAAGGAGGATCAAGAACAGGGCGTAACCATGCTGCACTACTTTAGGCAGCCGTTTTAAGAGATCCCCCCAAAGATATTGCTCACCGATGAGCAGTACGGCATAGTATAGCCCCCACAAAAGAAAGGTCCATGCGGCTCCGTGCCAAAAACCTGTCAGGCCCCAGACAATGAGAAGGTTACGGATATGCTTGCCTTTGGAACCACGGTTTCCGCCCAACGGAATATACAGATAATCTCGGAACCAAGAACTTAGGGAAATATGCCACCTGCGCCAAAAATCTTTGACCGACGCTGCAATGTAAGGGTAGTTAAAGTTTTCTGGGAAATGGAAGCCGA
Source organism: uncultured Eubacteriales bacterium (assembly GCA_900546255.1). Taxonomy (GTDB): domain Bacteria; phylum Bacillota; class Clostridia; order Oscillospirales; family Oscillospiraceae; genus Evtepia; species Evtepia excrementipullorum. The sequence goes on along the minus strand of URCB01000008.1, from coordinate 16,547 downwards.
AAACACAACCCAGACCAATGGCCATGTCAGAATAACCGGAAAAATCGAAATAGATTTGCAAAGTATAGGCTATTACGCCAAGCCAAGCTGCGCTTGTGGCCAACTGATCTGGATTCTGGCCAAAAATCCCATCTGCGACCTGACCAAAGGTATTGGCCAAAAGGACCTTTTTCGCGAAACCAAATAGGAAGCGTGAAATGCCTTGCTCAAAATTTTCCCAGGTTTCCTTCCGGTGACGTAATTCCCCTTCGATGGTGGTGTATCGAACGATAGGCCCTGCTACCAGTTGAGGGAACAGCGCAATATAAAGCGCTAGTCGAAGGATGTTTTTCTCAGCATTTACCTCACCCCGGAAGACATCAATGGTGTAACTCAGGCTTTGGAACGTATAGAAAGAGATCCCAATAGGAAGCACGAGTTCCGCCACTGGAATTCCAGGAAACAACTGGTGAAGCATTTCTGTGGTGAAACCGAGATACTTGAACACAAATAGTAAGAGAAGATTGCAGACGACGGAAGCGACTACGGCTGCTTTGCGTACACGTTGCGCGTGTTCTGCGTCAGCCAAACGCCCGAAGACGTAATTCATAGCAATGGACAGAAGGATGATTGGCATCAACCGCCAGCCACCAAAACTATAGAAAATTAGGCTGAACACAAGTAAGATCCCATTCCGTATAGACCGCTTTCGAAACAACGGGAAAAAATACACAATCAACAGCAACGGGAAGAATAGAAATAAAAAGGTGAAACTGCTGAATACCATGTTTCTGCTCCTAACAACAAAGGGATTTCAACAGCCTTGAAGTGTGACTACGGAAATCCCTGTTTGATTGGAATTTAACTTTTTTATAAGATAAAAGAAAATATCGTGAGTTCGATCGCTTGGGAATCGGAAAAGGGAAACCTACTCTGGCTACCTGCCCTCACCAAAGGTCCGCTTCAACGCGTTTTCCACCACCGCCACAGACAGCAACAGCACCGCCAGCTGCACCACCATCACCACGGCGCCGAAGAGGCCCACGGTGCCGGTGTCCCGCCCCCACACCAGGAGCATCAGCCCCACCGTCACCGGCAGCAGCACCAGACCCCAGCGGAACCAGAGTTTGCCGCAGGCGTGGTGGGCAAAGTTCCAGGCCTCTTGACTGGCCATGGACCGGCGGGTGCGGTAGCCGAAGACCGAATTGATCTCCTCGGGGCAGTGCTGGAAGAGTTTGCCGAACACCACCATGATCAGGGGGAGCAGAAAGTCCATCACCAGCATAAAAATCCAAAATCCTGTTTCCATAAAAAGCATCCTTTCTGCAATGGTCGTTTCTAGGATACTACGATGGGCGCTTTGGTTCAAGGGGGGCCTTGTGGGAATGTCCCAAACCGCCTCTAATATAATCTTAAAATTATGATATAATAAGCTGAACTAACCTCTTGACGGGGTAGGGAAAGGGTGATAGAATGTACATGGTAAACCGTATAGCAGGAGGACCTTCCCATGAAGTCCGTTATCGTTAGCCACAACCAGTTCGCCTTTACCTACTATTACTTTATGACCTCCAAGGGAATAGGGTAATGGCAATTTGTGCTGGATAATATTCATGGGGTCTTTCCGAAACGAAGATCACCCACGCCACACAGATTTCCATCTGTGTGGCGTTTTTATTTTGCAAGCGCCGTCCAGAAGGGCGGCGTGAGGCAAACCGAGAAAGGAGTTATGTCGTATGATCGCAGTCTTGAAGCCCGGCGCTTCGCCGGAACGCACCCAGCACCTCATCCACTGGCTGGAGGAGCAGAATTTAGGGGTCCACGTCTCCAAGGGGGAGTACCAGACCGTCCTGGGCCTCATCGGCAACACCGCCAAGGTGGACATGGAGATGATCCAGAGCCTGGACATTGTGGAGTCTGTCACCCGGGTGTCCGACCCCTTTAAGGCGGTCAACCGGAAGTTCCATCCCGAGGATTCCGTCATCCAGGCCGGCCCCGCCGCCATCGGCGGGGGGCACTTTGCCCTCATCGCCGGCCCCTGCTCCGTGGAGACCGAGGAGCAGATCACCTTCGTGGCCCAGGAGGTGAAGAAGGCCGGGGCGGCCTTCCTCCGGGGGGGCGCCTTCAAGCCCCGCACCTCCCCCTACGACTTCCAGGGCCTGGGGGCCGAGGGCATCCGCCTGCTGCTGGAGGCCAAGAAGGCCACCGGCCTGCCCATCGTCACCGAGCTCATGGACATCCGCAACCTGGACCTCTTTGAGGAGGTGGACGTCATCCAGGTGGGGGCCCGGAACACCCAGAACTTCGACATGCTCAAGGAGCTGGGCAAGACCAACAAGCCCATCCTCCTCAAGCGGGGCCTGGCGGGGACCATCAAGGAACTCCTCATGAGCGCGGAGTACATCATGGCCAACGGCAACGAGAACGTGATCCTCTGTGAGCGGGGCATCCGCACCTATGAGTCCACCTACACCCGGAACACCCTGGACCTGTCGGTGGTGCCCGTCCTGAAGGGGCTGACCCACCTGCCGGTGGTGGTGGACCCCAGCCACGGCACCGGCCACGCCTACCTGGTGGAGCCCATGGCCATGGCCGCCGCCGCTGCCGGGGCAGACGGGATCATGATCGAGGTCCACAACGATCCCCCCCACGCCCTGTGTGACGGGGCCCAGTCCCTCACCCCGGAGCAGTTTGCCCAGACCGCCCGGAAAATCTTCCGGATTCGGGAGGCGATGCAGGAATGACCGTCGGCATCATCGGCTTAGGGCTCATCGGCGGGTCCCTGGCCAAGGCCTACCGCCGGGACCCCTCCGTCACCGTCCTGGGGTGGGACACGGACCGGTCCATCACCGAGTTTGCCCAGATCGCCCAGGCCATCCACGCCCCCCTCACGGAGGAGCGGCTGGGGGAGCTGGACCTCCTCCTCCTGGCCACCTATCCCGAGGCGGTGGTGGAGCACATGGAGCGGCTGGCGCCCAAGATCCAGCCCCACACCATGGTCATCGACTGCGCCGGCACCAAGGAGAAGGTGTGCCAGAAGGTCTTCCCCCTGGCGGAACAGTATGGCTTCCCCTTCCTGGGGGGCCACCCCATGGCGGGGACCCACTTCTCCGGCTTTAAGTACAGCCGGGCCGACCTCTTTGACGGGGCCCCCATGGTCCTGGTGCCCCCGACCTTTGACGACATCCGTCTGCTGGACCGGGCGAAAAAGCTCCTGGAGCCGGTGGGCTTCGGCCGGGTGTCCATCACCACGGCGGACAAGCACGACCAGCGCATCGCCTTCACCTCCCAGATGGCCCATGTGATCTCCAACGCCTACATCAAAAGCCCCACCGCCCGGGAGCACGACGGCTTCTCCGCCGGCAGCTACAAGGACCTGACCCGGGTGGCTTGGCTCAACCCCTCCATGTGGGCGGAGCTCTTTCTGGAGAACAAAAAGAACCTCCTCTTCGAGCTGGACACCCTCATCGGCAATTTGAACCAGTACAAGCAGGCCCTGGAGGACGAGGACTTCCCCACCCTCTGCCGCCTGCTGGACGAGGGCCGCCGGATCAAGGAGGAGGTGGACGGGAAATGACCAGGGTACACGTCACCGCTTCCCGCGCCTACGACGTCACCATTGGCCGGGGGCTGCTGGCCTCGGTGGGCCAGACCGCCGCGGGACTGTGGAAGGGCCGCACCGCGGCGGTGGTCTCCGACACCCATGTGGCCCCCCTCTACCTGGACCAGGTCAAGGCCAGCCTGGAGGGGGCGGGGTTCCAGGTGCACCCCTTCGTCTTTCCCGCTGGGGAGGCGCATAAGAACGGCGCCACCTACCTGAACCTGCTGGAGTTCCTGGCCCAGGCCCACCTCACCCGGGCCGACGGGCTCATCGCCCTGGGGGGCGGCGTGGTGGGGGACCTCACCGGGTTTGCCGCCGCCACCTACCTCCGGGGGGTCTCCTTCCTCCAGCTGCCCACCACCCTGTTGGCGGCGGTGGACGCCTCCGTGGGGGGCAAGACCGCCATCGACCTGGAACACGGCAAGAACCTGGCGGGGGCCTTCTACCAGCCCCGGGCCGTCCTCTGCGACCTGGACACCCTGGACACCCTCCCCGAGGCCGACTTTGCCGACGGCTGCGCCGAGGTCATCAAGTACGGCATGATCGGGGACGCCGGCCTGCTGAACACCCTGGAGACCATCGACCTCCGGGCCGACCCGGAGGGGGTCACCGCCCGGTGCATCGCCCACAAGCGGGACCTGGTGGAGCAGGACGAGTTTGACACCGGGGCCCGGCAGCTGCTGAACCTGGGCCACACCATCGGCCACGGGGTGGAGGCCTGCAGCGGCTACCAGATCTCCCACGGCAAGGCGGTGGCCATCGGCATGACCCTGGTGACCCGGGGGGCGGTGGCCGCCGGCCTGTGTCCCCCGGAGGTCCTGCCCCGGCTGGAGGCCTTGCTGGCCCGGTACCACCTGCCCACCGCCACCGACTACGCCGCCGCCGACCTCTACGAAAAGACCCTCTCCGACAAGAAGCGGGCGGGGGACACCATCTCCCTGGTGGTCCCCACCGCCTGGGGACGCAGCCAGCTGGTCCCCGTTCCGGTGGGAGAGCTGAAGACCTGGATCGAAAGGGGGTTGGGGCAATGACCGTCACCATTCAGCCCGGCTGTGCCGAGGGCACCCTGGCCGCCGTGCCCTCCAAGTCGGCGGCCCACCGGCTGCTGATCTGCGCCGCCCTGGGGCAGCGCCCCGTCCAGGTGGTCTGCCCCCAGACCTCCCAGGACATCGAGGCCACCGTCCGGTGCCTGAACGCCCTGGGGGCCCACATCCGCCCCCGGGCGGGGGGGTATGACGTGACCCCCCTGGACCGGGGGGACGCCCCCGCCCCCTGCCACTTGGACTGCGGGGAGAGCGGCTCCACCCTCCGCTTCCTCCTGCCGGTGGCGGGGGCCCTGGGGGCCCAGGCCACCTTCCACCTGGCCGGCCGGCTGGCCCAGCGGCCCATGGGGCCCCTGACGGAGCAGCTGGAGGCCGGGGGATGCGAGATCCATCTCCGCCCCCGGGACAACGTGCTCACCATCCAGGGCCAGCTCCGGCCGGGGGAATACACCCTGCCGGGGGATGTGTCCTCCCAGTTCATCTCCGGGATGCTCTTCGCTCTGCCCCTGCTGGCGGGGAAGAGCACCCTCGCCGTGACGGGCCCCCGGGAGTCCGCCAGTTACATCGACCTCACCCTCCGGGCCCTGGCCCGGTTCGGGGTGGCTCCCCGGGAGCGGGAGACGGGCTGGACGGTTTCCCCCCACCCCTACCGGGGCCCGGCCCTGGTCCAGGTGGAGGGGGACTGGTCCAACGCCGCCCCCTGGCTGTGCCTGGGGGCCCTGGGGGGGGAGAGCGTCACCGTCACCGGCCTGGACCTGGCCTCCCCCCAGGGGGACAAGGCGGTGTGCGCCGTCCTGGCCCGGATGGGGGCCCGAATGCGGGCCACCGGGGACCGGGTGACCGCCTTCCGCGGCCCCCTGCGCCCGGTGGAAATCGATGCCCGGGACATCCCCGACCTGGTCCCCGTCCTGGCGGCAGTGGCCGCCGCTGTCCCCGGTACCACCACCATCACCGGGGCGGCCCGGCTGCGGCTGAAGGAGTCCGACCGGCTGGAGACCACCGCCCGGGCCCTCCGGGCCCTGGGAGGGGACGTGACGGTGACGGAGGACGGCCTGGTGATCCAGGGCCGGCCCCGCCTGCCGGGGGGCCGGGCGGACGCCGCCGGGGACCACCGCATCGCCATGGCCGCCGCTGTGGCCTCCGGCGCCTGCGAGGGGCCGGTGACCATCACCGGGGCCCAGGCGGTGGAGAAGTCCTACCCCACATTCTGGCGGGACCTGCGGGCCCTGGGGAAAAAAGTGGAGGATTTCCTGGAGCCGTGAGGGGACAAACGCCAGGAAATCCTTCCATCCGCTTGACGGATGCCCCTGGATCTTTCATAATAATGAGGACATTACCATGAGCAGTATTTACCACGGTCAGCTGACCGTTTCCATCTTTGGCCAATCCCACGCCCCGGCCATCGGGGTGACGGTGGACGGCTTGCCCGCCGGAGAGCGGGTGGACCTGGAGGAGCTGCAGAGCTTCCTGGACCGTCGGGCCCCGGGCCGGGGCCCCTGGGCCACCACCCGGAAGGAGGGGGACCGGCCGGAGATCCTCTCCGGCCTGGCGGGGGGGTACACCTGCGGCGCCCCCCTGGCCGCCCTCATCCGCAACACCAACACCCGGTCGGGGGACTATGACAACCTCCGGGACATCCCCCGCCCCGGCCACGCCGACTACACCGCCCAGGTGAAGTACGGCGGCTTTCAGGACGTGGCGGGGGGCGGCCACTTCTCCGGGCGGCTCACCGCCCCCCTGTGCATCGCCGGGGGGATCTGCAAGCAGATCCTGGCCCGGAAAGGCATCCTGGTGGGGGCCCACATCGCCGCCGTGGGGGGGATTCCCGACGCCGGCTATGACCCGGTGGACCTCACCGGGGAGGCCCTGCTGGCCCCGGGGGGGAAACCCTTCCCCGTCCTGGACGACGGGGCGGGCCAGGCCATGCAGGCCGCCATCGCCCAGGCCCGGGAGGAACAGGACTCCCTGGGGGGCGTGGTGGAGTGCGCCGTCCTGGGCCTGCCCGCCGGCCTGGGGGACCCCATGCTGGACGGCATGGAGAACCGCATCGCCCGGCTGGCCTTCGCCATCCCGGCGGTGAAAGGGGTGGAGTTCGGCGCCGGCTTTGCCGCGGCCGCCCTCCGGGGCAGCCAGAACAACGACCCCTTCTACTTCGACCAGGCCGGGCGGGTGCGCACCCGTACCAACCACGCCGGGGGGATTCTGGGGGGCATCACCAATGGCATGCCCCTGCTCTTCCGGGCGGCGGTGAAACCCACCCCCTCCATCGGGCAGCCCCAGGAGAGCGTGTCCCTCTCCCGGAGGGAGAATACCACGTTAGTGATCCACGGCCGCCACGACCCCTGCATCGTCCCCCGGGCGGTGCCCTGCGTGGAGGCGGCGGCGGCCATCGCCGTATACGACGCGCTGCTGGAGCAGCAGAAAAGGAGCGAGAGAACATGAACTTAGAGCAACTGCGGAAAGAGATCGACACCATCGACGACACCTTGGTCAAGGCCTTCGCCCAGCGGATGGACGTGGTGACCCGGGTGGCCCAGGCCAAGAAGGAGCAGGGCCTGCCCACCCTGGACCCCGCCCGGGAGCGGGAGAAGCTGGCGGACATCGCGTCCAAGCTCCCCCCGGAGCTGGCGCAGTACGGCTATGCCCTGTGGTCCATGCTCTTTGAGATCAGCCGGGGGTACCAGCACGCGGTGAACCCCCAGCCCTCCGCCCTGCGGAAGGAGATCGAGACCGCCATCGAGACCACCCCCAAGCTCTTCCCCCCCTCCGCCACGGTGGCCTGCCAGGGGGTGGAGGGGGCCTATTCCCAGCTGGCCTGCGAGAAGTTCTTCAAGCACCCCCAGGTGATGTATTTCGGCTCCTTCGACAGCGTCTTCTCCGCCATTGAGAACGGCTTCTGCGACTACGGCGTGCTTCCCCTGGAGAACAGCACCGCCGGCTCGGTGAAGCAGATCTACGACCTGATGCTCCGCCACAGCAGCTTCAAGATCGTCCGCTCCACCCGGCTGAAGATCGACCACAACCTGGTGGCCAAGAAGGGCACCAGGATGGAGGACGTCAAGGAGATCTTCTCCCACCCCCAGGCCATCAGCCAGTGCACCAGCTACCTGGAAAAGCTGGGGAAGGACGTGAAGGTCACCCCCTGTGAGAACACCGCCGCCGCTGCCGCCGCCGTGGCCCAGTCCGAGCGCACCGACGTGGCCGCCATCTGCTCCTACAGCTGCGTGGAGCTCTATGGCCTGGAGCGGCTGGCCGCCGACATCCAGGACCGGGGCAACAACTACACCCGGTTCATCTGCATCTCCAAGAAGCTGGAGATCTATCCCGGGGCGGACAAGACCTCCCTCATGGTGGTTCTGCCCCACCGGCCCGGCTCCCTGTACCAGATCCTGGCCCGGTTCTATGCCCTGGGGCTGAACCTCATCAAGCTGGAGAGCCGCCCCCTCCCCGACCGGGAGTTTGAGTTCATGTTCTACTTTGACCTGGAGACGTCGGTGTACTCCGACGAGTTCATCCGCATGGTGGATGACCTGTCCTCGGTGTGCGAGGAGTTCCAGTATCTCGGAAGTTACAGTGAGGTGATCTGATGCGCTGCGGACTGTTGGGAGAAAAACTGGGCCACAGCTATTCCCCGGAGCTCCATGCCCTGTTCGGAAACTACGACTACGAGCTCTTTGAGATCCCGCCGGACAAGCTAGGGGACTTCCTCCGGGTGCGGGACTTCCAGGGGCTCAACGTCACCATCCCCTATAAGAAGACCCTGATGGACATCTGCGACGACCTCACCTCGGCCGCCGCCGCCATCGGCAGCGTGAACACCGTCCTCAAGCAGCTGGACGGCTCCCTCCTGGGGGACAACACCGACGCGGCGGGCTTCGAGGCCATGGTGTGGAAGAGCCGGGTGCGCATCCTGGGGCGCAAGTGCCTGGTGCTGGGCTCCGGCGGGGCCAGCCTCTCGGTCCAGTACATCCTGCGGAAGCTGGGGGCGGGGGAGGTCGTGGTGATCTCCCGCAGCGGCGAGGACAACTACGACAACCTAGAGCGGCACAAGGACGCCGCCGTCATCGTCAACGCTACCCCCGTGGGCATGTATCCCAACACCGCCGCCGCCCCGGTGGACCTGCGCCAGTTCCCCGCCTGCGAGGGGGTGCTGGACCTCATCTACAACCCCTTCCGCACCGCCCTGCTCCAGCAGGCGGAGGCCTTGGACATCCCCAACCTGGGGGGGCTGTATATGCTGGTGGAGCAGGCCCGGTGCGCCGCCCAGCTCTTCACCGGGGAGGTCATCTCCGCCATCCGCACCCAGGAGGTCTACCGCACCCTCCGGGGGCGGAAGGAGAACCGCATCCTGGTGGGCATGCCCGGCTGCGGCAAGTCCACCGTGGGCCGGGCCCTGGCCGCCCAGCTGGACCGCCCCTTCGTGGACACCGACGCAGAGCTGGAGAAGGTCCTGCACATGCCCGTGGGGGAGTACATCACCCACTATGGGGAGGAGGCCTTCCGCAAGGAGGAGACCGCCCTTCTGGCCCAGCTGGGGAAATCCTCGGGCCTGGTGATTGCCACCGGCGGGGGGTGCGTCACCCGGCCGGAGAACTACCCCCACCTCCACCAAAACGGCGCCATTTTCTTCCTGGAGCGGGCCCTGTCCAAACTGCCGAAGAAGGGGCGCCCCCTCTCCCTGAAGGGGAGCCTGGAGGACATGTACACCATCCGTCTGCCCATGTACCGCCGCTTTGCGGACATCACCGTGGCCAACGATGGCCCGGCCGAGAAGGTGGCCCAGAAGTTGGAGGAAGCCTATGAACATTTTAGTGATTAACGGGCCCAACCTGAACCTCCTGGGGATCCGGGAGCCCGACCTCTACGGCAAGGAGGACTACGCCGCCCTGGTGGCCCTGGTGGAGGACACCTGCGCCCAGGAGGGCATCGGGGTGGAGGTCTTCCAGTCCAACCACGAGGGGGCCATTGTGGACAAGATCCAGCAGGCCCTGGGGACCTTTGACGGCATCGTCATCAACCCCGCCGCCTACACCCACACCAGCGTGGCCATCCTGGACGCCCTGAAGGCGGTACAGATCCCAGCGGTGGAGGTGCACATCTCCGACGTGTCCAAGCGGGAGGACTTTCGCCAGGTGTCCTATGCCCGGCTGGCCTGCCTGAAGACCTACATGGGGTTGGGGCTGGACGGGTACCGCCAAGGCATTCTCTACCTGAAAGAATACCTCTCCTCCCATCGGTGATGGGGGAGATTGGGCCCCTGTCTCCGGCGCGGCAGCGCCGCCGGAGACAGGGGCCGTTTTTTACGCTTTTTTCTGGAGGGCGGGCAGACCCAGTCCCAGAAAGGGGAGTGGGGGATGGGGGCGCTGGGCCTTGTCCGTTGACAAATAGGTGGGGACCTGCTATGCTAAAAATAGAACATATGTTCTATTTTTGAACCCGCAAAATCCCTTGGAACGGGGGCCTCCTAAGGGAAAGGAGTCTGGGGAAACAAAAAATCCCTCCAACCCAGACATCTGGATTGGAGGGATGGTGGAGGAGGATGGATTCGAACCATCGAAGTCGTCGACAACAGATTTACAGTCTGCCCCCTTTGGCCACTCGGGAACTCCTCCGTATGAAATTGGAGCTGGTGGACGGACTCGAACCCCCGACCTGCTGATTACAAATCAGCTGCTCTACCAACTGAGCTACACCAGCACAGGTACTTGCTCGTCCGCAGCGAAGATTAGTCTATCAGACGGGAAGCGTTTTGTCAAGCACTTTTTTAAAAAAGGAGGACTTTTTTGCCACAAAGCAGTGTGGGAGGGAGAAAGGCGCCAGCGGGGGCGGTTCCCTTCCGGGACCGGCAGCAGGAGCCCCCCCGCTTTTTCTGCGCCCAATGCGGCCAGGAACAATATACCTATGACCCGCCGGCGGTGGCAGGGCTGTGCCCCCAATGCCGCCGGCGGAACCGACAACGAGAGGAGAATGCTATGACCTTACAGGAGATGTCCGTGGAGTACCGGGCCCAGGCCCAGGTGCTGCAGGGACGGATCGAGGCACTGAAACAGACCCAGGACACCCTGGACCACGGGGCAGCCCGGGACCAGATGGCGCTGCGCATCCAAACCCTCCAAACCATCTGGCGGGAAACCCGGGACCTGGCGGTCCTTCTGGAACACTACTATGAGAGGGGGTACCGCCGCAATGCGCGCTACACGCTATAGGCGACATCGGATCACCAGCCCAGACCTGCTGGTGTACACCCGCCTCATGGCGGAGGACAATGGGGCGGAGCTGCTCCGTCTGCGCCACGCCCTGGGCCATGCCCTGCGGGAGGAGGTCACCCGCCGGCAGCGGCAGGTCCTTTTTCTCTACTACAACGAAAACTACACCATGGCGGAGATCGGCGCCCAGCTGGGGGTGGACCGCACCACCGTCTCCCGCACCCTGAAGCGGGGGGAGCAGCGGCTCCTGCGGTGCCTGCGGTACGGGGGCGCGGCCTTGCTCCGGGAGAGTTTTGGGGAGGACGGGGCAGAAAATCTCCGCCCTCCCATTGACAAGAGGCGTTCTGGGGTAAGATAATACCACCATTGACGAAGGAAAGGGGCGAGGGCAGTGCAGGAGTCTCCCATGGTGCGCCTGCTGAACCAGGCAGATTGGGGCGAGGATCGCGGGCGCATCCAACGGCTGAAAGGGTGGGTCTACTACCCCCTCCTGCTGGAGGCCTACGACACCTTGCAGGAGGAGGCGCTGTTTCCAAGCGCCATCCACGGCCCGGCCCACATCCACCGGGTGCTTCTCCTCTCGGCCCTGGTGTGCCAGGGCGAGGGGGTGGGGGAGAGGATGGTCCGCCAGGTGTTCCGGGCGGCCAGCTACCACGACGTGGGCCGCACCTTTGACGGGTACGACGTGGACCACGGCGCCCGGTCGGCCCTGCGCCTGGCCGAGCTCACCGGCCAGACAGGGGAGGCCCTGCAGGAACTCCAGGCGGCGGTGACCGCCCACGCCCGGCCGGACCGGGAGATGGAGGCGGTGGTGGCCTCCTTTCACCCCCAGAACCTCCCCCGGGCCCTGGAACTCACCCGCCTGCTGAAGGACGCGGACAACCTGGACCGGGTGCGTTTGGGAGATCTGGACCCCCGGTTCCTCCGGCACAGCAGTGCCAAAGCCCTTACGGGCTTTGCCGAACGCCTCTTCCGGCGCTATCCCGGGGAGGGGAGCGAAGGGCGGCCCAGGGGGACCAAGGGACAAAAAATTTAGGGAAATAGGCAGAAACACAGCGGGAACGGCTGGAAAATCTTATCGCATCTGCCAGGGTAAAGGGGGGCTTGCCCCCCTTTACTTTTGGAAAGGCGGATGATACAATAGCCGCGTTGGTCCACCGGAAAAGGTGGGCTAGAAACGGATGGTATTCCGAATAGGAAACTGTACCGGCATGTTCCCTGCAGGTCCGCTGCTCTGGCACGGACCCCCATCGCGTCACCCTGACCGGGAAAGGCAAGGTGATCGGATGAAGATAGGATTTCTTGGAGCGGGAAAAGTTGGCTTCTCCCTGGGCAAATGGTTTGTCCAGGGCGGCATTCCGGTGACCGGCTATCATAGCCGGCACAGAGAATCGGCCCAGGAGGCGGCGGCGTGGACTGGCACAAGGTGCTTCCCCACGGCGGAAGCGTTGGTTACGGCCAGTGACGCGATTTTTTTCACCGTTCCAGATGGAGCGATCCCCACAGTCTATCAGGGGCTGGGGGACCTTGACCTGACAGGGAAGCAACTTTGTCATTGCAGTGGCGCACGCACTGCCCGGGAGGGGTTTCCCGGCCCTGGGCATCCCGGCGCCAGCTACTATTCGATCCACCCGTTGTTCCCCGTGAGCGGAAAATACTCCGCGTGGCGGGAACTGTCGGGTGCTTTTTTCTGCCTGGAGGGGGAAGGCCCTCACCTGCCTTGGTGGGAGGAGACGCTCACCGCCCTGGGCGCGCAGGTCCGCCGCATCCCCAGCGGGGAGAAGGCGGCCTACCACGCGGCCTGCGCCATGGCCAGCAACTTGGTCTGCGCCCTGGTGGGGGAGAGTGTGACCCTCCTGGCCCGCTGCGGCTTTTCTCAGGAGGAGGCGTTGGCGGCCCTGGCCCCGCTCATGGAGGCGAACCTTCGCCATCTATGCGCAGAGGGGCCTGTGGCGGCCCTCACCGGGCCGGTGGAACGGGGGGACGGGGCTACTATCGCCCGCCACCTGGCCTGCCTGCCGGCAGGGCCGGCCCGGGCGCTGTACCGGGCTGCTTCGGTGGCCCTGGTGGACCTGGCCCGAAAAAAGCACCCTGACAGGGACTATCAGCCTGTGACAGACCTACTGGAGAAAGGATCGAACCCATGAAACAAAACACCGTTGTCACCTTGGCGGCCATGAAGGTCCGAGGAGAAAAAATCTCCCAATTAACCTGCTATGACTATACCACCGCTTGCCTCATGGACCAGGCCGGGGTGAACATGGTCCTGGTGGGGGACAGCTTGGGTATGACCATGCAGGGCTACGCCGACACCCTCCCCGTTACCCTGGAGGAGATGATCCTCTATGGCCGCAGTGTGGCCCGGGGCTGCCGCCAAGCCTTCGTGGTGGTAGACATGCCCTTTATGAGCTATCAGGTTTCGCCCCAGCAGGCCCTGGCCAATGCCGGGCGCATCATGCAGGAGACCGGCGCAGACGCAGTGAAACTGGAAGGGGGCCGGGGAATCCAGGAGCAGATCCGGGCCATCACCGGGGCGGGCATCCCGGTGTGCGCCCACATCGGGATGACCCCCCAATCTTACCACGCCTTCGGAGGCTTCAAGGTCCAGGGCAAGGGGGAGGACGGGGCTGCCGCCCTGCTGGCCGACGCGCTGGCCGTCCAGGCTGCGGGAGCCTTTGCCGTGGTGCTGGAGTGCGTGCCCCCCAAGCTGGCCGCCCTGGTCACCCGGAAGCTGGACATCATCACCATCGGCATCGGCGCCGGAGCGGGCTGCGACGGCCAGGTCCTGGTCTGGCAAGACATGCTGGGCCTGAACGGGGATAAGGTACCCAAGTTCGTGCGGTGTTTTGCGCCGGTGGGCCAGACCATGACCCAGGCGTTTCGAGCGTATGACCGCGAGGTGAAGGCAGGGGCCTTCCCCGCTGTCGGTGAGACCTATGCCCAAAGTGACTGTGGGGATGACGTGTTGGCCCGTCTGGAACAGAACAACGCCGCTTTCCCGGCGGCGGTCATCTGAAAGGGGGGGCACACGATGGAGATCGCAGAGACCATTGGGGAAGTTCGGACCCAGGTGGCGGCTTGGAAACGAGCGGGCCTCACCGTGGGCCTGGTGCCCACCATGGGATACCTTCACGAGGGCCACATGAGTTTGGTGGAGGAGGCTGCCCGCCGGTGTGACCGGGTGGTGGCTTCGGTGTTTGTCAATCCCACCCAGTTCGGCCCCGGAGAGGATTTGGCGACCTATCCCCGGGACTTTGCCCGGGACCGGGCCCTGCTGGAAGACCACGGCTGCCATCTGGTCTTTCACCCCTCGGTGGAGGAGATGTACCCTGCCGGGGCGGCCACCTTTGTAGAGGTCTGTTCGGAGATGCCAAAGCAGCTGTGCGGGAAAACCCGACCCATCCATTTCCGGGGGGTGTGCACGGTGGTGGCCAAGCTCTTCAACATCGTCACCCCGGACAAAGCCTTTTTCGGCTGGAAGGACGCCCAGCAGCTGCTGATCCTCCGGCGGATGGTCCGAGACCTAGGCTATGGGGTGGAACTGGTGGGCTGCCCCATTGTCCGGGAGCCGGACGGCCTGGCTAAGTCTTCCCGGAACACCTACTTAACGCCCCAGGAGCGGCAGGCAGCCCGGGTGCTGTCCCAGGCGGTGTTCCTGGGACAAAAGCTGGTGGCGGAAGGGGAACGAGACGGGGACCGGCTGGTGCAGGCCATGAAGGCCTGCCTCCTGGCCCAGCCCCTGGCCCGTATCGATTACGTCCAAGCGGTGGACAGCGAGACCCTGGAACCGGTGCACACCCTTCGGGGCACTGTGCTGGTCGCCCTGGCGGTGTACCTGGGAAAGACTCGACTCATCGACAACTTTATCGCGGAGGGACTGTGACATGACGGTAGAAATGCTGAAGGGAAAGATTCATCGGGCGACGGTGACCCAGGCAGAGCTCCACTATGTAGGGTCCATCACCGTGGACTTGGACTTGCTGGAGGCAGCGGGGATTTTGGAGTACGAAAAGGTCCAAGTGGTGGATATCGACAACGGCAGCCGTTTTGAGACCTATACCATCGCGGGAGCCCGGGGATCGGGGATGATCTGCCTCAACGGGGCGGCTGCCCGGTGCGTCAGTGTGGGGGACAAGGTCATCCTCATGGCCTACGCCCAAGTGACCCCCCAGGAGATCCAGGAGGGCCACCACCCTGCGGTGGTTTTTGTGGACGAGGAAAACCGGGTGACCCGGGTAACCAACTATGAAAAACACGGCCTGCTTCGGGAGATGCCCTGAGCAGCCCCCGCCCCAGACGGTGGGAAACAACAAGCCCGCCGGCGCGGCGGGAGGATGGGAGCGAACAAACCATGGAACACCTGCAAGGAAAGTGTGTACTGCTGTGCGTCTCTGGCGGCATTGCCGCCTACAAAATCCCCAACGTGGCCTCTGCCCTGCGGAAGGCGGGGGCGGAGGTCCACGTGGTGATGACCCGGAATGCCACGGAGTTCATCACCCCCTTGACCTTCGAGTCCCTCACCAACCACCGCTGCGTGGTGGACACTTTTGACCGGAACTTTCCCTACGACATCCATCACATCTCCCTGGCCACGGCAGCGGACCTGATCCTCATTGCCCCGGCCACGGCGGATGTCATCGCCAAGCTGGCCCACGGCATTGCCGACGATATGCTCACCACCGTGGTCCTGGCGGCCAAGTGCAAAAAACTGGTGGCCCCAGCCATGAACACCGCCATGCTGGAAAACCCCATCACCCAGGACAACCTGAAGACCCTGGAGCGCTACGGCTTTCAGATCATCCCCCCGGACAGCGGCCTGCTGGCCTGCCAGGCGGTGGGCAGCGGAAAGATGCCCGAGCCGGAGGTCCTCTTGGATCACATCGCCCGGGAGCTGGCCCGGCCTAAGACCCTCCAAGGGGTGCGGGTGACGGTGACCGCCGGCCCCACCCAGGAGGCCCTGGACCCGGTGCGCTTCCTCACCAACCACAGCTCCGGCCGGATGGGGTATGCCATCGCCCGGGAGGCCATGCTCCGGGGGGCCCAGGTCACCCTGGTCACCGGCCCCACCAGCCTGCCCCTGGTCCCCTTCGTGGACACCCGGCCGGTGACCACGGCGGCGGACATGTTCCGGGCGGTGCAGGATCTGCTGCCCCAGACGGACATCCTCATCAAGGCCGCCGCCGTGGCGGACTACCGCCCGGCCACCGTGGCCCAGGACAAGATGAAGAAGTCCGACGATGCCCTTTCCATTCCCCTGGCCCGCACCGACGACATCTTGGGCTGGGTGGCCCAGCACCGCCACCCCGGCCTCTTCGTCTGCGGGTTCTCCATGGAGACCCGGGACATGGTGGCCAACTCCCGGGCCAAGCTGGAGCGCAAGCACCTGGACATGATTGTGGCCAACAACCTCAAGGACGCCGGCGCCGGCTTCGGGGTGGAGACCAACGTGGTCACCCTCATCACCCGGGAGGGGGAGCTGGCCCTGCCCCGGATGGGGAAGGACCAGGTGGCCGCCCATCTGCTGGACGAGATCCAAAGACGGCGGTAATAGGACCCTCGCCCACTGGGAGGGGACGGGCTGTTCTGTCTCGGGAGACAGTCCCGCTAGGACTCTCGCAGGTTGAACCCTGCGACGTGGTTCCCCGCCCGGCCCCGGGCGGGGGCCCGGCTTTCTTTGGAAGAAAGCCGGGGGAAAGAACACCAGGGCTCCGCCCTGGA
>URCB01000007.1 GCA_900546255.1 uncultured Eubacteriales bacterium | reverse complement strand
GCCGCACCCGCACCTTGGAAGAGGTGGGCAAGGAGTTCAACGTCACCCGGGAGCGGATCCGTCAGATCGAGGCCAAGGCCCTGCGGAAGCTCCGCCACCCCAGCCGCTCCAAAAAACTGAAAGATTTCCTGAACTGACTTCCCGCAAAGGCCCCCGTACCCATGGATCCCATGGGTACGGGGGCTTTTCTCGTTTGAACCAGGGCAGGCACAAAACCGTGGATTTTTGCATACCATGGAGAAAAAAGAGACGGGGTGTGGCTGGAAATGGAGACGGTGCTTTTTTCTCTGCTGGAGACGGGATGGCTGGTCACGGCCCTGTCGGTAGACGCGTTTGTGGCCAGCTTTTCCTATGGCGCCAACCACATCCGAATCCCGCTCCGTTCGGTGGCCTTCGTCAGTGGGATTTGCAGCGGGATGCTGGGGGTTTCCCTGCTGGTGGGCCGGGTCCTGGCCCCTTACCTGCCGGAGGGCAGCCTTCCGATTCTGTGCTTCCTGCTGCTGGCAGGGCTGGGGATCGTCAAGATATTTGACAGCTCCCTGAAAGCCCTCATCCGCCGGCACCGGGACCTGCACAAGGAGTGGCAGTTTTCTGCCTTTCACCTTCGGGTCATTCTGAACATTTATGCCAACCCGGAACAGGCCGACCAGGACCGCTCCGGCAGCCTGTCCCTGGGGGAGGCGGCGGCCCTGGCCGTGGCCCTGTCCCTGGACAGCCTGACGGTGGGCATCGGGGCTGGCCTGGGGCAGACGCCTGTGGGAGAGGCGGTGCTCCTCTCCTTCCTGATGGGGGTGGGGGCCATCCTCCTGGGCCGCTGGTTGGGGGACCGGATGACGAAAGGGATACGGATGGATCTGTCCTGGGTCAGCGGTGCGATGCTGCTGGTGCTGGCCGGGGCAAAACTGATGTGAAGCAAAGCAATCTGTGGGACAGAGAGGAGTCTGCGTACATGAATGAGATTGATCGGCAGTTTGCCGCCCTGGTGTCGGAGATCCAAGGGCTCAGCGAGAAGGAACTCTACCATCGGATTCGGGCCAACTTTGACCAGGTGCCCTATGCCATTCAGAAAAGCTGCATGGACTTTTTCAATCAGTTCAACTACTGGGGCAGGTTGGACCCCCAGCAGGGGATCTATGAGGAGATTGAGGGAAAGGGGGCAGCCCTGTTCCACCACATCCAGGACTTTGCCTGGCTGTACGACCACCTGGCGGATTACCGCTCGAAAAAAACGCTGTATGCCATTCTCAGCAACTGGTATCGCTACGACTTCATCACCACGGCCCAGACCAAGGAGAGCCTGTTTGACGACTACTTTGACCTGGACCTGGTGACTTGCACCCCGGAGGAGGTATTTGTGGACCTGGGGGCCTACACCGGGGACACGGTGCTCTCCTACCTCAAAAACTACGGGGAGGACTGCTATCAGCGGATCTACTGCTATGAGATCACGCCAGAGACCTTCCAAATCCTCCAGGAGACCCTGGCGCCGTATCGGGATGTTGTGTGCCGCCAGAAGGGCGTGGGGGATGCCGAGGGGACCTTATCCCTGGTGAACCACCAGACCAGCGCCTCCTCCAACACCCTGGGGCACGAAACCGGGGCGGCAGTCCCCGTGACCACCTTGGACACGGACATTCCCGAGCCCATCACCATGATCAAGGCGGACATTGAGGGCTTTGAGCAAAAGGCCCTGCAAGGGGCCAAAAACCACATCCTGCGGGACCATCCCAAGCTTCTCTTCTCGGTGTACCACAACAACGAGGACCTTTGGAAGATCCCCCGCATGATCCACGCCCTCTCAGAGGCATACACCTTCTACCTGCGCTACAACAGTTCCCCCCTCTATCCCACAGAGATCACCCTCTTTGCCCTCTGACGGGGGAAACGGGCCGGGATTAGCCCACAAGGCCTCCAGACCTTTGGTCTGGAGGCCTTGTGCTGCTCAGGGGTGCTCGGCCTGGAGGAACTCTTCCAGGCATTGGCCGGACTGCCGGATGGCCTGGGCATGGTCCCGGCCCACGTACCGGTAATGCCACGGCTCATAGATGATGCCGGTGATGTCCTGCTTCTCGGCGGGGTAACGCAGGATGAACCCATACGCCCAGCAGTGCTCCATCAGCCATTGCTGGGCGGGGGTGCTGGCCTGGGCCTCGTCCAGGACCTGGTAACTGGCGTCCACCAGGTCCACGGCCAGCCCCAGCTGGTGCTCGCTGGTGCCGGGCACGGCCGCCTCCGTGGCGGCCTGTTTCTGTGCCTCCGTCTGGGAGAGGCCTTGGGCCATCCGCTTGCGCACCAAGGTGTCATAGAGGGCGGCCTGCTTCTCCTGCGTGCGGTAGGCAGAGCAAATGGCGGGGCGGTACCCTGCGGCCCGGCAGTCCGCCAGCATAGCGGCCAATTCACTGGCGCAGCGCTGGTCCACCTGGTAGCCGTTTTCCACCGTCACCAGTTCCGGCTGGTACCCCTGGGGGAGGGCGTTCCAGGGGTTGACCAGCATCAGGCGCCAGTCGGTGGGGTCTGGGGGGGCAGCCTGGTCCTCTTGGGGGGCGGCGGTGGTTTCGGGAGAGGACTCCGGCGTGTCTTGGGGGTGCGCTTGGAATCCCAACCAGAGCAGCACCGCCAAAAGTGCGGCCAGGATGGCCAGGGGGACCCAAATGATGTGTTTCCCCATGCTCTGCTCACCTCCTTTGGAATGGTTCCAAGGTAGCAGGTTTCGGCCTCTGTTTTCCTACGGTTTGCCATCGAAACGGCATCCTTTTTAGGAGGAAACGTCATAGGAAGGCAGGTCGTTAAAGGCGAGGACAAAATGGTCCTGGGACATGTTCGGGTCTTGATGAACGTCTGTGCTCAGGGAGAGGGTGATCCGTTCCCCCTGGGCATTGACGAAGGGGAGCAGATACCCCGCAGGGGCCAGCGCGAGAGGTTCCTCAAAGCCCCCGGCGCCGGTGCCGTAGTACGCCTGGCAAAAGTCGCACATCCGCTGGGCATCCTCCATGGAGAAGGCGATGGCCACGGCGGTCTCCTCCGTGGCAGGGGAGGGGGTGGGGGCAGAGTAGACAGAGTAGATGAAGGAGAGCATTTTCCCGGTGTCGTCATCCAGGAGAAGGGTCAGTTCTGCGCCGTCGTTCTCTGCGTTGGAGAAAGTGCAGGTCCAGAACACAGCCACCGTGGTGTCGGCGGGGGAGGCATCGCTCTCCTGGACGTCTTTGAGGGGAAGGGCGGTCTCTGGGGAGACTTTGACCGCGGCATTGGTGGCAATCTCATAGTCCGGGCTGCCGCTGCCCATGGCCACAAAGGGGCTGGCCGAGGAGAACTGCCAGGTGTCCGGGGAGAACAGATGGTCCTGCCCCAGAAAGGTCAGCCCCAGGTTATCCATATCGTAGAGGGCGGCCACAGCGGCGGTCTCCGTCTGGGCAGGGGACAGCCGGGGGGAGGCCTCCGACAGTGCGAACACGGTGTATCCATTGGCCACCAGTTTCAAGTGGCTGGACAGGTCGTTGTCCAGCAGAGGGGTAACCTCGTATTGGGTTGTGGTTTGCTCCATGGCGGCGTCCTGCCAAGCGGCCCCCAGCCACGGCAGGAAGAACCCCATGCCCACCAAGGTGCAGGCCAGCAGGAGCAGCGCAAGGGAACGGACGGGTTTCATGGGCGGCCTCCTTCCAGGGAAACGGTGACGGTGGTACCCTGGCCGGGGGTGCTGGCAAAGTGAATGGCGCCGCTGTGGAGCACGGCGATCCGCTCACACAGGGCCAGCCCCAGCCCGGCGCCCCCCTGGGCCCGCGCCCGGGACTTGTCTACCCGGTAAAAGGCCTCGGTGAGGTGGGCCAGCACCTCCGGGGGCATCCCCCGGCCGTTGTCCTCCACGGTGAGGCGGCAGCCGGTTCCCGTCATGGTACAGGTCAGGGCGATCCGGCCCCCCTTCTCCAGGGCTTTCCGGCTGTTGTCCACCAGGTTTAACAGCAGGGAGCGGAACAGGTCCGGCTCCAGCAGGCACGCCCCGGGCTCACTCTCCGCGGAGAGCGCAATGCCCTCCCGGGCCAGCCCTGGCGCCAAGTGGTCGGCCAGGTCTTGGAGGATCTCCCCCGGGGCGGTGGGGACCAGGGCAGGCTGCTGGTGCTGGGCCAGGTAGAGGTCCAGGAGTTTCAGGGACAGCCGCTCCAGGCGCTTTCCTTCGGAGAAAATGTAGTCGGCGGCGCTGGCCTGCTCCTCGGGAGAGAGGGTTCCCCGGCGGAGGAGGTCGGCATAGCCCAGGATGGAGGTCATGGGGGTCTTCAGCTCGTGGGTAAAGCTGCCGATGAACCGGTCCTGCCCCTCCATGGTGGCCTGCAGGGCGGCGACGTGCTCCTCCTGCCGGGCGGCCATGGCGTCAAACTCCCGGGCCAGGGCGCCGATCTCATCGGCCGAGGTGATGCCCGTCCGGCAGGACAGGTCCCCGGCGGCCAGCTGCTGGGCCGTGTGGGCGAGCTTGTCCAACGGCCGGGTGAGGATCCGGGCAATGGCATAGGAGAGCCCTGCACAGACGGCAAACAGAAGGAGAAAAATCCTCCCATGGGCCTGCTGCTGTTGCTGCCGGGTCTGGTAGACGGAGGAGATGTCGTAGGCCACGTTGAGGAGCAGAGGCTCCCCCTGGACCTCCAGCTGCCCGGAGAGTTGCAGATAGTGCCGCCCCTGGTAGGAAAAGGCGGACTGGGCATAGTGGGACGGGTCCACCAGACCGCTGAGATCCCAAAACCCCTCAGGGATGGTGCCCTGGGTGAGGAAGGTCTTCTGGTCGGACTCCAGGGAGAGGGCGGCCCAGGATTGGTTCCCCTGGGCGGAGAGCTGGGCGATGGCCTGAGCTGCGTCCTGCGGGCCGGACCAGACCTCCACCGATTCCACCATCTGCAAGGTGCGGAAGAGCAGGTCATAGGAGGCCCGGGCGGCTGCCTCCTCCCGGGCCAAGGCGGTTTGGAAGGACAGGGAGATCAGCGCGCAGCTGCCCACCCCAAACAGCAGGGAGACCAGGCAGACCATGCACAGGGCGGTTTTCCAACGGAAGCTCATGGTTCTGCCTCCAGCCGGTAGCCCACCTTGTGAACGGCCCGCAGGGTTTCCTCCCAGCCCACCTTTTTCCGGAGGCGCTGGACGTGGAGGTCCACCGTTTTGCTGCCGTAGGCCAGCTCCCCGCCCCACACCTTTTCATAGATGGTGTCCCGGTACAGGGCGGCGTTGGGGTTGCGGAGGAAGAGGAGGAGCAGGTCGTACTCCTTGGGGGTGAGGGCGATCTCCTCCCCATCCTTCCACACCTGCCGGGCCCGGGGGTCCACGGTGACCCCCGCCAGGGTGATGAGGGCTTCCGTCTTGTGAAACCGCCGCAGCACCGTCTCCACCCGGGCCAGGAGTTCGGCGGCGTCGAAGGGTTTGACGATGTAGTCCTCCGCCCCGGCGTGAAGGCCCCGGACCCGGTCGGCCACCGCGCCCCGGGCGGTGACGAAGATCACCGGCAGGTCCAAGGTTTGGCAGTATTCCAGCAGGGCAAACCCGTCGCTCCCGGGGAGCATGACGTCCACCAAGGCCAGGTCGTAGATCCCAGCCCCGGCCAGGTCGGCGGCCCGGTCCCCGTCTGGGGCCCAGTCACAGCGATAGCCGGCCCCTTTCAGGGTCATGCGGATGAGGTCGGCAATGGGGCGCTCGTCCTCGGCGATGAGAATGTTTGGCATCAAGATTCCTCCTTGTCAAAGCAGCCGCAGGATACCACAAAAGTGCATCGAAACGGCAACGAAGGATAAAAAGAACCGGAGGGGGATGCCCTCCGGTTTGCATAGGGTCAGGATGGGTTGCCGGTCCAGTGGACCTGGAAGGTCTGTGTGCCGATTTGCACTGCGTGAATCTCCTCTGGCATCGTGGGGACGAAGGCCTGGGCCTCCAAAATCACAGGCGCACTGGTGCCGCCGCCGGTGATGGCGGTCCCCTGGAAGGCGGGGAGGGGGGCCTCTGCCTGGTCTAGGAAGGCCAACTCTTCCAGCAACCGGTCGGCCTCTGTGGTAAGCAGGCTGCCGTCTGGGAAAGTCAAGCAGGCGGCGAAGGGGGAGAACACCCCTGTGCCCACCACGGTGCCGTCTTCCGCGGCCAACTCGGCCTGCTGCACCGGGGCTTGGTTCTCCACGGTCCAGTGGAAGAGGTGGGTGTTGTCCCCCAGCTGGTCGGCAAAGAGCAGCGTCACATCCCGGCCGGGGGTGAGCACGGCGTCCTGGAAGTGAAGGGTGATGAGGTACTGGAGGGTATGGTCCCCCATTTGGCTGCTTTGGAGGCCCACGCCAGACAGCCCCTCCAGATCAGATTCCGCCGGCATCTGCCCGGGGTCGGTGACGGTTCCCTCTGTTACAACCACGCTGGTGGTGCCATAGGAACCGCTGCCGCTGGTCTGCGCCAGGGGAAGGGAGGCGGACAGATCCACCCCCTCCGGGTAGGTGACCACTACGCTGAGGTAGAGGGTCATGGC
This sequence comes from uncultured Eubacteriales bacterium, assembly GCA_900546255.1. Classification (GTDB taxonomy): domain Bacteria; phylum Bacillota; class Clostridia; order Oscillospirales; family Oscillospiraceae; genus Evtepia; species Evtepia excrementipullorum. The sequence continues at coordinate 60,372 of URCB01000007.1, read as the reverse complement.
GTCCCCCACCGCCTTTTGGAGGACGGCCTGGCAGCCGTTGCTCTCACTGGTGAGGTCCAACGTCTGGGTGGCGGCCGAGACGGTCTCCGCCGGCAGCTGGCTCAGGTCCAGGTAATTGGACAGGGGGTCGTTGGGGTCCAGCTGGATCTGGGCCTCGTCCCCACCGTCGGTGGGCATGGGGACGGCGTCCGATGCCGGTTCCTCCCCGCAGGCTGCCAGGGAACACAGGAGGAAGAGACAGAGCAGAAGAGGGAGAATGCGTCTCATGGTAAGCTCCTTTCTGGGGGAATGGGGGGCGGAAGGCCGGGGAGATCTTCCGGGGTGGCGATGCCTTCTGCCAGTGCGCACTCCCGCAGGTGGCGGTAGACCTCCGTCTGGGCGGCATAGTAGTAGGGGCTCACGTAGAAGATGCCGAGGATGCCCAAGGTAAAGATATCCAGAAGGTACCAGCCCAGGTAGCTCAGCTGGAAGACAAAGATCCGCCATTTGTACCCATCGGTCATGCTGAGACTCAACTGGAGGGCTCGTCTCCAGGGGAGGTTGGGGTTCTCCGCCAGAATGTAGGGCACAGCGAAGTACCCAATGCCCCGGATGATCCCTGGGATGATGAGCAGAAGGGTCCACAACGCGGTAAACAGCGCACGCAGAAACTGGGTGAGGACCACGTTGCCATAATTGGCCCGAAACCCAAAGCCAACCCGGGAGAAGGGGGCGGCCCTCCCTGCGCTGTTCTCTAACAGGAAGCGGCACACGCCGACTTCATAGGGGTAGGCCACCAGCAGGGCGATGATAAAGCCGGCCCCCAGAGAGAGGGACGGGACCCAGTCCGTGTACACTTCCACCCTCTGGAGGAAGGGGACCGGCTCCATGATGCCGGCGACCCAGAAAAGTTCGATGAGGTCATTGGTGATCTGGTTGAGCTGATACACCACAGCGTTCCCAGATAGCAGCAAAAGCAAGGCCAAAACGCCTACAAAGGGCCAGTAGTTGGCCAGAAAAGTGGCTTTACCCGTCTCCTTAAAGCGGGCACGGTTCCAGTCGGTGCGCATAGAAGGTCTCCTTTCCAGAAAACGGGGGTGGAACCTATCCATCGCTGGGAGTAGTTTCATTGTAGCCTGCCTGCCAATCCCTGTCAACATGAGATTTGTCGCTGGGGATTTCTATGAAAATCCAGCCTGAGGGAGGGGGCCATTCTGTGGGCTTCGTCCCTTGTAATTTGCCGCCGATTGCGCTACCCTTGATTCCAACAAGAAACCCTGGGCACGGAAGAAAGGGGGACCCTTATGACCAGGAAAGAATGGGAAGCCCTGGTGGAATACACCTTGAACATCGGGCGGCAAATGCTGGAATGCGGCGCCGAGGCCTGGCGGGCAGAGAACACCATGGCCCGCATCCTGCGGGCCTACGGCCTGGAGGTGCAGGATGCCCACGTTATTGCCACCCAGGCGGCGGTGACGGTGAAAACCCCAGAGGGGGATCACTACACCAGCACCTGCATGATTCTCCCCGAGAAAACGGGGACCGATTTGGAGCGGCTGGAAATTTTAAACGCCGCGGCCCGCCGCATCTGTGAGGCCACCCCCGCCCTGGACCAGCTCCCCTTGGTGCTGCAGCGCCCCGCCGTGCGCTGGTCCTGGCGGGAGTTTCTGGGGTATATGCTGGGGGCCGGGGCCTTTGGGGTCTTTTTTGGCGGCTCACTGCTGGATGGGGTGGCCTCGGGGGTCATCGGCGGTGTGATCTACCTCATGGAGCAGGTCCGCCGGCTCCACCGGCAGAACAAGGTGATCTACACCACGGTGGCTTGCTTCCTCTCCGGGATCCTGGCCCAGCTGTGTGTTGCCATCGGGTTTGGCACCAATTTGGACCGGATTATGATTGGGGACATCATGCTCTTCATCCCGGGGCTGGTGATTGTCAACGGGGTGCGGGAGTTTTTTTACGCGGACATCCTCACGGGGGTTTACCGGCTCATTGAAGCGCTGCTCATCGCCGGGGCCATTGCCGTGGGTTACGCGGTGTCGCTTGTGATCGGGGGGCAGATTCTATGAACCAAGCTATCCTGCAAATCGTCTGTGGCGTGCTGGGCACCTTTGCCTTTGCCCTGTTCTTCCATGTGGCCCCCCGGCATCTGGTTCTGGCCACGGTAGGGGGCGGGCTGTCCTGGCTGCTCTATCTGTTGGTGTTTGCCCAGGGGAATGGCGTGTTCCTCAGCGCCCTGGCGGCGTCCTTCGGCATCTGCCTTTGGTCGGAAATCATGGCCCGAGTGCGGAAAGCCCCCACGAATATCTTCCTCATCCCAGGCATCATCCCCCTGTTGCCCGGCGGGTCCCTGTACTACACCATGAACGCCCTCATCAACGGGGACATGGCCACCGTGATCCAGCGGGGGAAGGAGACCGGCCTCATGGCGCTGGGCATCGTGGTGGGCATCCTCATTGCCTCGGAGATTGTCCGCCTCTTCTTCTGGGCGGAGGTCCGACGCCGGCGGCTCCTGCGCCGGCAGGGCCCCCCTTCCGCCCCCACAGGGGGCGGAGGAAACTGACCTGCCAAAAAATTCTTTTTTGGCCCTGTGAAAAAGGTCAATTTCCGGTATAATACAGTTTGGTACCTGGAATGGGTGCCTTTGCGGAAGAAACCAAACATCGAGGTGTTGGATATGTATGAGGAAATCCGAAAGGAAGCCGCCGCCGCAGCCCAGGAGATCTGCCAGGTGGCAAAGCTCCAAAAGGGGCAGATCCTGGTGGTGGGTTGCTCCACCAGTGAGGTCACCGGCCATACAGTGGGCAGCGATTCCAGCCCGGCCATTGGCCAGGCCATCTATGAGGGGATCCAGCAGGTCCTGGCCCCCAAGGGCATTTACCTGGCCGCCCAGTGCTGTGAGCACCTGAACCGTGCCATCATTGTAGAGGCCGAGGCAGCCGGCCAGGCGGAACTTTGTAACGTGGTGCCCCAGCCCAAGGCAGGGGGCTCCTTCGCCACAGCGGCTTACCACGGTTTCCAGCATCCCGTGGCCCTGGAGGAGATCCGGGCGGATGCTGGCCTGGACATTGGCGGCACACTGATCGGCATGCATTTGAAAAAGGTGGCAGTGCCCGTCCGTTTGGAGCAGAACCGAGTGGGTCAGGCCATGGTACTGGCTGCCCGGGTCCGTCCTAAATACATCGGCGGAGAACGGGCGATCTACAACGAGGATCTCAAATAACCGAACATGGATGACGGATCGGTTTTCTCAGAACCATCCGGGAAGGGGAAGGGCCCCCACTCGCTGCACGAGTGGGGACCCTTCCCTGTCCTCTCTCAAATAAAACCTGCTGCGCATCCACAAAAAAGCCGCCAGCCCTTTGGGCTGGCGGCAGAATCGAATGTAAGTTGGGGCAGAGCCGTGGGATCACACAAACAGCTTCTTGGACAGCACGTTCTTCTGGATCTCGCTGGTGCCCTCGTAGATCTGGGTGATCTTGGCATCCCGCATCAGGCGCTCCACGTGGTACTCCTTCATGAAGCCGTTGCCGCCCAGCATCTGCACGGCGTCTGTGGTGACGTGCATGGCGGTTTCTGCGGCGATGAGCTTGGCCTTGGCGGCAGAGGCGGAGAAGGGCTTGTGGTCATCCTTGTCACAGGCGGCCTTGTAGACCATGTACTTGGCCATCTCGATTTCGTTGGCCAGGTCCACCATCCGGAAGGCCAGGTGCTGGTTCTTGTACAGGGGCTTCTTAAACTGCTCCCGCTGCATCAGGTACTTCCGGGCGATTTCGAAGGCGCCCTCGGCGATGCCCAGAGCCTGGGAGGCGATGCCGATGCGGCCGCCGTCCAGGGTCTTCATCGCGGCGGCGAAGCCCTTGCCGGGAGGCGTCACCATGTTGGCGACAGGAACGTGAACGTCGTTGAAGTGCAACTCGCTGACCATGGCACTGCGGATGCCCATGGTATTATGCCGGGCACCGATGGAGAAACCCGGAGTGTTCTTTTCCACCACGAAGGTGGCCATGCTCTTGGGGCCCAGTTCGTGGTCGGTCAGAGCATAAACGCAGAAGTAGTCGGACAGCGGGCCGTTGGTGATGAAGCACTTGCTGCCGTTGATGATATACTCATCCCCCTTGCGCTCGGCAAAGGTGAGCATGCCGCTGACGTCGGAACCAGCGGTGGGCTCGGTCAGGCCGAAGGAACCCAGGTGACCGTCCCGGATGACGGGGGGCATGAAGCGCTTGAGCTGCTCATCGGTGGCCTCGGAGAAGTACAGGCTGCCGCCGTACAGAGAGGTTGCCACAGAGAAGGACACAGACAGGGAGGGATCCACCTTAGAGATCTCCTCAATGGCGATGGCGTACTCCAGGTAACCCAGCCCCTGGCCGCCGTACTCCTTGGCGTAGGGAAGGCCGATGAAGCCCATCCGGGAGAGTTCCTGGTACAGCTCTACGTCATAGACTCTGGTTTCGTCCCGTTCCAGCACCTTGGGTGCCACCTTTTTCTCGGTGAATTCACGGGCCATTTTCTGGATGGAAAGTTGCTGTTCGTTCAGTTCGAAATTCATGACGGTTTTGTCTCCTTTTTGATTGGTAAGAACCAACTGGCCTGACAGAAAGCGCCTGTCACGGGAACGGGGATGCTCTCGGCAACCGTTTTCGGCCAAGGACAAATTGTACAGCTACACCTTACCACATAGAATGACGAAAATCAACGCTGTGCATCCATTTTTTTCGTATAGAAGCCATATTTTTTCCTGGAGTTTCTTTCGAAAAAATTCATTGCGCGGGGTTGGGTACCCCAGAGCTGCTGGGGTACCGGCGTTTGGTGCAGCGGGGCCACAGAAAGCTTATGCAATATCCCCATGTTCCAGACGTTGGATTTTTCCCGTAACAATCTGGAGAAGGTGTTTTTCCAGAGGGACAAAAGACAAAAAGAGACGGCAGCGACTTCCCAGATCGCTGCCGTTCCTTTTTTAAAAAGAGAGAAAAGAGAGAGAAAAGAGAGTGTGTAAGGTAAGTCAGAAAGTTTTGGTCTCTGCTGCTTACAGGTGATATCCTACCCGACAATTGTGACCAAAATATTGGAATCTTATGGATAAATTGTGAAAGTTGTGACCGATTTGTAAACAAATGCCCCAGTCAGTTACTTCCCCAAGGATTCCTCCCAACCCCTCTCTTCCTGGGCGCCGGGCGGGTCTATGCTGGTGATGGAGATCTCGAAGGCAGTGCGCTCCTGGGTGGCCTCCCCAACGGTTTTCAAATAGGTGCGGCTCTGCAGCCGGCCGTCTAACCAAAGGGGATCTCCGGTTTGCAGGCGGCTGCACTGCAGGGCCAGCCCGCCCCAGGCGATGCAGGGGAGATAGTCTGCCCGGCGGTAGCGGCGGTTGACCGCCAGGAGCAGGTCACAGATATCCCGCCCCAAAGGGGTGCGCCGGAGGACTGGGGGCTTGCACAGCACACCCCCTAAGACCACTTGGTTACAGGGTTCCTCCGCGCTGGAGAGAAGTTCCCGGGCCAGGACGGTGATCACCAGCCGGTTGCCCACGCCGCTTCGGTTGTTGAAGGAGCGCACCTCCCCCCGCACCTCCACAAAGGCCCCGGCTTGGGGCAGGGGATCCTCTGGGGCGGTGTGGGGGCAGAGGATGTTCAGCCGGTCCTCTCGGCCGGATAGGCGGGGCACTACCAGGGGAAAGCGGTAAAAGGCAATGCCGTGCACTTGGTGGGAGAGAGTGGCTTCTTCCGCAACGGTTCCTCGCAGAACCACTCGGTTTTCCTGTTGTTCCATGTTCAGACCGCCTCCAAAGTTGTTGACTGTCTGAATGATATGCCCGCCCAGGCAAAACTATGCCAACCTACTCAGTCCTTGGATTTGTAGTAGAGCTGGCAGTGGCAGAACCCCTCGTAGTTGGGATCGGCAATCTGATCCCGGAACTCCTGACAGATACATTTGGTGGCGGGGGAGACCTCCAGCTTACAGGGGCAGTGGCCGCCCTTCCGCTTCAGTCCCTCTCGGATTTTGGCAACGATTTCCTTATTTTCATTCAAACGAACGCTCATGATGGATTCCTCCTATCGTGGTCTCTGCCCTTAGGTTACCCCAGGGCCACATCCAATACCATCATGACAGAAAATCCCACCAATGTAAAGAGGGCCATCCAATCTTTGTTCTCGTTGGTCTGGCTTTCTGGGATCAGTTCCTCCACCACCACGTAGATCATAGCCCCTGCGGCAAAGGCCAGGAGAAAGGGAAGGCAGACCTGGATTTTCAGGACCAGCAGGGCCCCCAGCACGGCAGCGATGGGTTCCACGACGCCGCTGAGTTGGCCGTAGAAAAAGGCCTGTCGGGGAGAGTATCCCTCCCGGCGGAGGGGGAGGCTCACCGCCATGCCCTCCGGCAGGTTTTGCAGGCCGATGCCCAGGGCCAGCATCCAGGCCCCGGCGGCGGTGGAGCCCTCCAACCCATAGGCCAGGGAACCAAAGGCCACCCCAATGGCCATCCCTTCCGGGATGTTGTGCAGGGTGATGGAAAAGACCAGCATGGCGCAGCGTTTGAGGCCGGCCTGCGTCTGGCCCTGCTGAAGCAGGGCCCGTTTTTCTTGGAGTTTGGTAAACAGCCGGTCGCTGAAGAACAGCAGAATGCCGCCCCCCATAAACCCCACAAAGACGGTGAGCCAGGGCACCATCCCCAGGGCCTGGGCCATGTCAATGGCAGGGGAGAGCAGGGACCAAAAGGCGGCTGCTACCATCACGCCCCCGGCCAGCCCCAGCATGGCGTCCATCACGTTCTGGTTGGGCCGGCGCATGAGAAACACCACGCAGGCTCCCAGCGCGGTCAAGGCCCAGGTGAGCAGGGTGGCAATCAGCGCTTGCAGAGGGAAAGCGAGTTGGGCAAGGCTGTCAAGCATAACATTCCTCCTCGGGATCAATTGCCCCGGCCTGGGATGGGCCCAGGCGGGGACACTGTATCCTATGAGCCCAAAGGGAACCGGGTGCCTGTTGCCGTCGGAAGGGGGAGAAATCTCTGGGGAAGCTGTCGGGGACCGGAGGAAGCCAGGTCATTTGGCCATCGTTTTCGATTATTTATAATAGAGTGCATTGCCTATCGCCTGTCGATCTTTGAAAGAAAATGTCGATTCTGCTGCATCTTTGGGAAATATGTCGTATACTCTTTCTATCCTTATCAAATGGGAGGCGCTTACCATGGGTGACACAGCTTTGATGCACGAGGAACTCCAGGCGTTGGGGATTACGCCAAACTACAAAGGATATCAGCAGGCGGTGTGTGCCATCCAGCTGGCCTTGGAGAAGGAAAGCCGCCTCCGCAACGTGACCAAGGAGATCTACTGGGTGGTGGCGGATGCGATGGGGTGTGCCTGCTCCGACATTGAGCGGAACCTGCGCACGCTGTCCCTCCGGGCTTGGCGGGTGAACCCGCTGCGGATGCAGGAGATTGCGCCGTACCCCCTGTCGGCGCCGCCTGCGGCATCCCAGCGTATCACCATCCTCACCACCCATATCCAGCGGCTGCGGGCGCGGGAGGCTGTGCAGGCTTAAGGGAAGCGGCAGAAACAGGCGCCTGCAAACGCAGGCGCCTGTTTCCAATGGGGTACCAAAGAGAGGGGAGGGTTATTCGAGGGGCAGACTGTCCACCCAAGCCGACAGGGTGTCCTGGCTGGCGTCAGCGGCAAACCGCTGCCCTGCCAGCCAGTGGGCCCCGGGGGCCAGGGCTTGGAGGGCTTCTGCACTGGAGCCGATGGGGCTGCTGCCGGAGGTGCAGAAGGGGACGATGGTTTTGCCGGTGCAGTCATAGGTTTCCAGGAAGGTGGAGAGGAGCTTGGGGGCCTGCCCATTCCAGATGGGATAGCCCAGGAAGATGGTATCGTAACCTGTGAGGTCCAGGGCCTCGCCTGCCAGGGCGGGCCGGGCGTCGGGGTCGCTCCCTTCCACTTGGGAGCGGCTGTTGGGGTTGGTATAGTCCAGGTCCTCCTCTGTGTAAGGCTCTGCCGGGGTAATGGCGTAGAGATCGGTAGAGAGGAGGCCGGCCAGCTGTTGGGCCACCCCTTCCGTGTTGCCGGTGGCGGAGAAATAGGCCACCAGGACGCCGCCGCTGGCTTCGGTTTGGGGTGTGCTCTCCGAGGGGGCGCTGTCTGAGGCGGTATTGTTTGCCTCCGGTGCTGAGGTGCTGCCGCAGGCGGCCAATCCCAGGGTCAGGGAAAGGGCCAGGAACAGGGCAAGTAGGGGTTTTCTCATGGGGGGATCCTCCTTACTGGGAAACGGGGATGTTGTGCAGCCGGTAGACCTCAGTCAGGTTGGGCACATCCAGGATCCAGCTGCGGTTCTGGTCCAGGGCCCGGATTTGGGTCAGCTCCCCTGGGGAGAGGGTAAAGTCCTCAATATCCCAGTTTTCCCGGATGCGCTGGGGGTGCACAGATTTGGGAATGGCCACAATGCCCTCCTGCCGCAGCCAGCGGAGAACCACCTGTGCGGGGGTTTTCCCATGGGCCTGCCCGATGGCGGAGAGAACGGGGTGGTGGAAGAGGTTGCCCTGCCCCTCTGCGAAGGGGGCCCAAGCCATGGGCTGGATGTGGTAGGCGGCCATCACCTGCCGCAAGGCCTGCTGCTGGCAGAAGGGGTGCAGCTCGATTTGGTTGACAGCGGGCACCACGGAGTGGGTGAGGATCAGGTCCACCAGACGGTCCGGCAGGAAGTTGCACACGCCGATGGCCCGCACACGGCCGGCCTGCAGCAGGGTTTCCATGGCCCGCCAGCTGCCGTGGTAGTCGCCATAGGGCATGTGGATGAGGTAGAGGTCCAGGTAGTCCGTGCCCAGGTTGTCCAAGGTCTTCTCAAAGGAGGCCAGGGTCTTTTCGTACCCCGCGTCCTGAATCCAAACTTTGGACGTGAGGAACACCGCCTCCCGGGGGAGACCACTGCGTTTCACGGCCTCTCCCACGGCCCGCTCGTTGCCGTAGCAGGCTGCGGTGTCGATGAGGCGGTACCCCGTTTCCAGGGCAGAGAGGACGCTCTGCCGGCATTCTGCCGCATCGGGGATCTGAAACACCCCCAGCCCCTGCTGGGGCATGGAAATGCCGTTGTTGAGGGTAAGGGAAGTCATGTCGGAACCTCCTTTGTGGTGTGGTTTTTCTTCTGCCTTTATGATATAAAGAAGGCAGAACGATGTAAAATACTCATGTTGCATTCTTGAATATGCCTAAAAGGTATCCAATGTGGAGGCAAACCCTTTGGCGCCCCAGAGAAAACGGAGCATGCCGTGCCCCTGAAGGCAGTGCATGCTCCGTTGCATGGAGGGAAAAAAGGAAGCGGGGGACCCTCTGAACCTGCGCAAGCGGATGGGTTAATCGCGGTGCTCAGCTTCCGGGGGCAGAAGACCTTGCTCCCGTCCTGCCTGGATGCATTGGAGGAGCCAGGCGAGGTTTCTCCCCAGGTTCCGCATGGTTTGCAGGCCCTCTTGGTCCAGAACGGCCTGCTCTGGGGCAGGGCCGAATACCATGTTCCAGTAAGTGGAGGACACCACCGGCATTTGGGCATTGGTGAAGTGCTTGGTGAGCACATCTAGGGAGGCAGTGGTACCTGCCCGCCGGGCGGTGACCACTGCGGCGGCAGGTTTGTGGGCAAAGGCATCCCCTCCCGCGTAGAACAGCCGGTCCATCACCGCCAGCATCTGGCCTGTGGGGTGGGCAAAATACACCGGAGATCCAAAGACAAACCCATCGGCCTGCCGGGCCTTGCGGATCCAAAGGTTGACTACGTCCTCTGAGAAAACGCACTGGCCGTTCTCTGCGCAGCGATTGCAGCCCAGGCAATCTCGGACAGGCTTGCCCCCCAGTTGGAGAAGCTCTGTCTCAATGCCCGCCTGACGCAGGGTTTGGGCGACCTGGTCCAAAGCCAGGTAGGTGCAGCCGTTGTTCCGGGTGCTGCCGTTGAACAATAATACTTTCATCCCATTGTAATCTGGGCGGCCTTTATAGATACTGCCGGAAAAACGCGGTGATCTTGTCAAAGGGAATCACGTCCATCCGGTCATACAAGTCGGTGTGCACTGCGCCGGGGAGGAGAAGGAGTTCCTTATTTTCCGGACAGGGGTTGCCGTCCATCATGTTGGCAAAGGCGTCCCGGCTCATATAGCAGGAATGGGCCTTCTCTCCATGGATGACCAGTACGGCGCTGCGAATCTCGTGGCTGTATTGCAGGATGGGCTGGTTCAGGAAAGACAGGCAGCCGGTGACATTCCAGCCGCCGTTGGAGTTGAGGGAACGTTTGTGATACCCCCGGTTGGTTTTATAGTAGTCGTGGTAATCCTTCACGAAGAAGGGGGCATCCTCTGGCAGGGGGTCCACCACACCGCCCCCCAGGGCATAGGTGCCGGTTTGGTAGTCTTTCGTCCGCTGGGCGTTGAGGGCCTGGCGTTTGGCGTGGCGTGCCTCCTCACTGTCTTCCTGGTCAAAATACCCTTTGGCGTTGACCCTTCCCATGTCGTACATGGTGGAAGTCACGGTGGCCTTCACCCGGGTGTCTATGGCGGCGGTGTTCAGGGCCAGGCCACCCCAGCCGCAGATGCCGACCAGGCCGATTTTCTCCGGATCCACATCCTCCCGGGTGGACAGGCAGTCGACAGCGGCCTGAAAATCCTCGGTGTTGATGTCCGGGGAGGCCATGTAGCGGGGCAGGCCGCCGCTCTCCCCGGTAAAGGAGGGGTCAAAGGCCAGGGTTAGAAAGCCCCGTTCCGCCAGGGCTTGGGCATAGAGGCCGGCGGCCTGCTCTTTGACAGCACCGAAGGGGCCGCACACCGCGATGGCAGCCAGCCTTCCGCTGCCCTCTTTGGGCCGGTAGAGATCGCCAGCCAAGGGGATGCCGTAGCGGTTGTGGAAGGTGATTTTGCAGTGGTCCACCTGATCGCTTTTGGGGAAGGTTTTGTCCCATTCCTGGGAGAGGGTCAAAGATTCGTGCATGGTAGTGCCTCCTTTTCCGAGGGGATGGATGGTTCGGATGGGTTCCTTATCGGAACCAGGGTGCCGGGATTCCATTTGATAGACCAGATAGTCTAGGCAGGCGATCCTTCGCTCTGCCTCACGGCAGCGCTGCAGAAGCGTGCGCCGGTGCTGGGCCAGCAGGGCAAAGCTTTGGGGGTACTGGCCCGCCTGGTACAGGGTGAGGAACTGGGTGATCAGCCCCTCCCCGCAGCCGGCGTCTTGCAGGTTTTGCAGCAGAGCCTGGGGGTTTTGCCGGGGCATGGCCCTCACCTCCTGACAGGGAAAGGGTAACAGAGAAACAAAAAATAGCAAATACCTATCAAGAATGTCGCAATATACTTGAAAGATATGGTAAAATCGAGTATCCTGAGACAGAAAGGAGGGATGGTATGGACGTTCGTGTCCTGCGCTACTTCCTGGCCGTGGCCAGGGAACAGACCATTTCCGGCGCGGCAGAGGTTTTGCATATGACCCAGCCCCCGCTGTCCAAGCAGCTGCGGGAACTGGAGGAGGAACTGGGCAAGCAGCTGTTTTACCGGGGCAAGCGGCGGATCACCCTGACCAAGGAGGGGATGCTCCTGCGGAAACGGGCGGAGGAAATCGTCTCGCTGGTGGAAAAAACCAAAGCAGAGGTCAGTGCCTCCGACGAGCAGATCACCGGCGACATTCACATCGGCGGGGGCGAGACCGAGAGTATGCGCCCCATTGCCCAGGCAGTGGAACAGGTGCAGCAGCGGCACCCGGGGATCTGTGTTCACTTTTTTAGCGGGGATGGGTACGATGTGGCCGAGCGGCTGGACCGGGGCCTCATTGATTTTGGCACCCTCATTGAGCCGGTGGAGGTAGGCAAGTATGACTCCCTCCGTCTGCCGCGCCCGGATGTGTGGGGGCTGCTCCTCCGCTGGGACCATCCTTTGGCCCAGCAGGCGGTGGTTCGGCCGGAGGATTTGGCGGACCTCCCCCTCATTGTCTCCCGGCAGATGGTGGGAGAAAACGGCCTGTCCGGCTGGCTGGGGTATGACTATGAGAAACTGCACATCGTCTCCACTGGAAACCTGGTGAACAACCTGATCCTATTGGTGGAGGAAGGGGTGGGCTGTGCGCTTACCCTGGATGGGGTGGTGAAGGCGGCGGGAGACCGCCTCTGCTTCCGCCCCCTGGCCCCCCGGCTGGAATCGTGGATGTACCTGGTATGGAAGAAGTACCAGATTTTTTCCCCGGCGGCGGAGGCCTTTTTGCACCAGGTACGGGCGAGTTTATCCGCAGGCCCCCTATCACAGGGAAACGGTCGGGAAAAAACCATGGGTTTTACCAAACTTTAAAGAAACCTTGGTGGTTTTCGTAACACCCCGATGGTATACTACAAGACAGTTGGACGGGATGGCCTGTGGAAGGCAGGGCAACCGCGCCAAACCATTTGGGGATCCAGGCCAGGAAAACGGCCTAGGCCGTCGGGCAGACGCCCAGCAACTGGAGTTCCAGGTCCAGCCGGGGATCCCCAATCAGGACGAGGTCCCGCCTGTCCCGTACCTGTAAAGGGCGGCTGGCCGGGGTTGGGATCACGTCCTTGATGAAACAACGCTGCACGGCCAAGGTGCCGTCGCTTCCTTCTTTTTCATGCTCCTCTTTTTGATTTCCCCTGACAAACAGCAAAGCCGGGCATCCAGCGGATGCCCGGCTTTGCTGTTGCGGTGTTTGGTTCCGAATTTCTGAGATCATAGGACAAAGTTCCAGAGACCATGGAGCAGATGGTAGGGGCAGGCTCCGGGTCAAATCAAAATCCCGTCGCAGTGGTCAATCTCGTGCTGGATGATCTGGGCGGGAAAGCCGGTGAAGGTTTTCCACCGGGTCTGGAAGGCCTCGTTCTGATACTCCACTTTGATGGAGCGGTACCGCTTGGTCTCCCGCCGGCCGGGGAGGGAGAGGCAGCCCTCCTCCGTGTGATAGGGGCCCGAACGCTTCAGAATCTTGGGATTGAACATGAGGGAAGGGCCGCCCTCATTGAGGAACACGATGATTCGCTTGGACACGCCGATCATGTTGGCCGCCATGCCCACGCACCCGTCGGCATGGGCTGCCAAAGTGTCCAAGAGATCTTGCCCCACCGGCAGGTCCTCTGCCGTAGCCGGGGCAGAGGGTTGGGCCAGAAAAATGGGGTCTTTCATAATGGGTCGTACCATGGGGATGCCTCCTTGCCTTACCCCGCCAACTGGCGGAGTTTTTCCTTGTCCAGAATGGTGATCTTCCCCCGGCGGAGGGAGACGATCCCCTCCTGGGCGAAGTATTTCAGCACCTTAGTGACCACTTCCCGGGCGCTGCCGATGTACCGGGCCATTTCCTCATGGGTCATGGAGAGAACGGGCCCCTGACGGGTGTACTCATCCCAGAGGAAGATGGCGGCCCGCCGGTCCATCCCCATGAACAGGATTTGCTGCATGGTCCACATGATGTCGGAGAAGCGCTCGCTGGCGGTCTTGTAGAGGAAGAGCTCCACCTCCGGGTGTCGCTGGGAGAGGGCGGACAGGGCGGTCACAGGCAGGGTGACCACCTGGGTGTCCTCCATGGCCTGGATGAGCACGTCAAAGACGATGGCGTCCATCAGGCAGGAGGAGGACATGACGCAAGTGTCGCCCCCCTGCACCCGGTAGAGGGTGACCTCCCGCCCCTCCTCCGAGAGAAGGTAGGCCCGGAGCTGGCCGGCGAGGACCAGCATGATCCCCTTACAGTCCTGGTCGGCCCGGTGGGTGATGGTTCCCTTGGGAATGGTAGAGGGGACGGCGGTGTCCAGGAGCAGCTGCTGCTCCTGGGGGGAGAGGCCCTCCCAGAAGGGGAGGGCTTCGGTCAGCAAAGCATCCAATGGGATCATGGTATGCCTCCTTTGGTCATCGTTTGGATTGGGCAAAGGCATAGGCTTCCTGCAGCCAAGCCAGGAGCTGGCCGTCCAGATCCTCTGGGGTGGAGACGAGGAGGTGGTGGGTCCAGCGGCCGGGGTAAGGTTCGGTGGCGATGTCCACCCGGGGGGAGTCCAGCCGATGGGCCAACCCCAGGGTAAGGGTGAGCTTGTGGTCCTTCCGGTCCCGGCTGCGCCGGGGGAGGGAGAGGGCGGCAAAGACGTGGCGGTGCTTCAAGGTGATCTGGGTCTTTTGCACCTGCACCTGAGTTTCCGGCAGGGCCAAGAGGATGCCCCCCAGCAGGGCACGGGCCAGGGCAGCCTCCTCCGGGCGGCCGTCAAAGAAGGCCAAAAGGGCCAGGGTTTGGGTCTCATCCATAAAAGGGCCTCCTTTCCGGGGCATCATCGGGGCCGCAGCTGCCAGAAGGCCACGGCACTGGCTGCGGCCACGTTCAGGGAGTCCACCCCGTGGGACATGGGGATGCAGGCGGTGTCGTCACAGTGGGCGATGGTGGCATGGGCCAGACCGTCCCCCTCGGTGCCCAGGAGGATGGCCAGCTTCTCCCAGGTGAGCAGCTGGGGGTCGTCGATGGACCGGGCCTGGTCGCTGAGGGCCATGGCCACGGTGTGAAAGCCCAGGGGGTGGAGCCGGTCCAGCCCAGCCTGGGGCCAGTGGCTGGCCTGGGTTTCCAGGTAGGTCCAGGGGACTTGAAAGACCGTCCCCATGCTCACCCGCACGGCCCGGCGGTTGAAGGGGTCACAGCAGGTGGGGGAGAGGAGGACCCCATCCACATGGAGGGCGGCTGCCGAGCGGAAGATGGCACCCACGTTGGTGGTGTCTACGATGCCTTCCAGCACCGCCACCCGCCGGGCGCCGGCGCATACGTCCTCCACCGTAGGCAGGGCCGGCCGGCGAAAGGCGCACAACACCCCCCGGGTGAGGGCATAGCCTGTGAGGGAAGCCAGCACGTCCCGGGCGCCTGTGTAGACCGGGGCCGGTTCGCAGCGGGGGAGAAGCTCCCGGGCGGGGCCCTCCAGCTGGCGCTCCTCCATCAGCAGGGCCAGGGGCGTGTAGCCGGCGTCCAGGGCCAGGGCAATGACTTTGGGGCTTTCGGCAATGAAGACCCCCTTTTCCGGTTCCAGCTTGTTGCGCAGCTGGGCCTCGGTGAGCCGGGCGAACACGTCCAGCCGGGGGTCGTTGGCGTCGGTGATGGGAATGATGTGGGCCATGGCGGGTGCCTCCCATGGAGAGAATGATAGAATACTTGGATTATAATATACTTTGCCCTGCCCGGTCAAGGCAGGGCCCTAGGACAAGGGGAAAAACGGCCGCCACACCTCTGGTGTGGCGGCCGTTCACAGAGAAGGGAAGGGTGCCGTTAGGTGCGCTGCGTGACCATTTCCAGGGCGCTGTCTTGCCGGGGGCGGGCTTCCTCTAAGTCTGCAAAATCTCCCAGGGCATACAGATCGACTTGCGAGGCATCCACCCCTGCGGTGGTGGTATCCTCCCTCTGGGCCAGGGTGGCGGGGTACCGCCCCTCCAGCTGTCCTCGGGCACTTTCCGCCCGGAGCTGGCAGAGGGTCAGGAGGGTGTCCACCGCGGTGACATGGTCGGCATAGGAGCAAAAGGCGGTGGGGTCCTGCTGGACATAGGGGGCGATGGTTTCCTGGGTTTCCCGGATCAGGGCTTCGCAGCGGCCGCTGTCCAGGTAATCAGTGAGAAACTGGGCAAAGTAGGCTTGATACTGCGCAAAATAGCTGTCGTTTTGCATCAGGTTGTGGTACAGGGGGCGGGAGACCATGATATCGCCAGGCGCAGGGGTGTAGATGGGATAGTTTACCAGCACGTTGGGGTCTGTGATAGGGTGGGTCATCCCCAGGGAGTAGGTTCCGAAGGCCAAATTATAGTCCCAGGGAAGGATGGAGAGAAGGCCGTCCTCCTCATAGAGAAAATAGTTGTGCCCGGTGTGCCCCACGTAACTGTCCCAATTCATGACGAACACCTGGACCACAAAGTACCGCAGCGCCTGGTCCACCTGGACGGCGGAGGACAGGTTTTCTCCGCTGTCCAAGGTCTTTAGGGCGCCGATCAGCCGCTGCTGGTCGGTGGCAGTGTAGTCAAACTTGGCATTGCGGAAGATGTTGTCGTAGTTTTCCGGGTCCTCCCCAAGGTACTGGAGGGCCACATCGGCATTCTCCTCCTCCAGGGAGCGGTAGTCCGGTTGGTAGAGCTGGCCGTACTCCAAGCCATAGACCCGCTGGGCGAAGGCCTCCTCCGGCTCCTCCACCGCTAGGAAGAGCCCCCATGGCGTCCCATTGACCGTGACCCAGGCGTAGGCGCACAGGGGGACGGGCACCCCCATGGCATCCATCATATCGTAGGCCAGGTAGGTTTTCAGGTAACTGTTGTCTTGGAAAGAGGCGTCCAGGGAAAACTTGTCCAGGCCGTGGTAGGTTCCGCCGTCTAGGAAATGGTCGAACTCCAGCTTCAAGCTGTACCGGCTCAGGCCGTACTCCTCTGTGAGGGAGAGGGAGTTGTTCCCCTTGGCCCGCAGCCCCACCTGACGGAATTCCTCCCCGTCGATGACCACGGTGCAGGGGAGGTATTCCTCCTCCGGGGCGTGCTCCACGAAGGCGGCCCAGTCCTCCACCTGCAGGTCGATCTGGTGGACCCGCCGGTCGTCGAAGAGGCGGGAGACATAGCCGGGCGTGGCATGGGCCGGCTGAATGCCCAGCCGCTCTCCCTGGGAAAACACCAGGACGATGCCCACGGCCAGAGCCAGGGCCCCCAGGCAGATGGCGTCAATGCGTCTGTGCCCGATCATTGGCTCACCCCATATAGTCCCCGTTGTAGGAGACAAGCACCACATTGGTCACCCCGTCCAGTTCTCCCAGGGTATTGACGAAGGCCGCATCCCCGGCCCGGAGACGGACCTCATAGTTGAGCTCGATCTGCCCGGGGGTGACGCTTTTGCTCTTCAGGTTCCACTTCTTCACTGCGCTGTCCACCAATGCCTTGGCGGCGTCCTCGGTTTGGGCGTCTGCACAGTGGAGGACGAGGATATAGGGGCTCTCGCCGCCCCGCCGCCGGGCAAACCACCACAGCACCAGGCCCACAAAGGCGCTGCCCAACACCGCCAGGAAGAGAAGGCCGGCAGCCAGCACAATGCCCACGGCGATGGACCAGAAGAGGAAGGCGATGTCCATGGGTTCCTTAATGGCGGTGCGGAACCGGACGATGGACAGGGCGCCCACCATGCCCAGGGAGAGCACCACGTTGCTGGACACCGCCAGGATCAGCAGGGTGGTGATCAGCGCCAGGGCGATGAGGGTTACCCCGAAGCTGGGGGAGTACATCACGCCGCTGTAGCTCTTCTTATAGATCAAAAAGATGAACAGGCCCAGCAGGAAGGCCAGCCCCAAAGCCAGGCCCATGTCCAGGGGAGAGACACTGCTCACCCGGGACAGAAAGCTGGACTGAAAGATATCCTGAAAGGTCATACCAAGCGCTCCTTTTCTCTCTGACTTAGGCGCTCCCTGTCAGTCGTAGCGGCGGCAGAGAGCGTATTTGGAGCAGGCTGCTGCCCGGCGGTTGGGGACTTGCACAGCCATGCGGATGAGTTCCGGCAGGAAGGCATCGTACTTCACTTCCAGCACGGTGAGCCCCTCCATCACAGGGACATAGCGGGCCTGGGGGTTGAGGAAATCCAAACTGCCCAGGCCGGAACGGACGTTTCGGTCCAAGGTGATGCGCACATTGCCCGGCGGGTAGAAGAAGGCCTCCCGGTCGTAGCACACCACCGTTTTCGGCCGCAGGCACTGTCCCTGGAGCTTGCTGTACAGCTCCCGCAGCAGGGCATGGTCGCTTCGAAGGAGAAAGGCGTAATCCCCTGCCAGAAGGGACTGGACCTGTTCTGGGGTGACCCGGGCACTGCGTTTGGAGCACAGGCCGTGGACCTTGCACTTCTTCTCCAGACGGAGAAAACCGGTGTCGGTGCCGTAGTATCGAAGGCGGAACTTCTCCCGCCGGTCTACCCCATCTCGCTTTTCCCGCAGCGCTTTGTCGTAGGGGGTGTCAAAATACAGGCTGGTCACCCGGTAGGATCCGTCGGCCCCCGCATAGGGGTCGTGGGGGAGCAGCAGGCGCAGCCGTTTGGCAAGCACCAGATCCTCCCGGGGGTGGATCTGGTGCTTATCCTCATGGCGGAACGAGACCGTGGGAGGGTTAGTCATCATAGCCGGAGTTGCCGTAACCGGAGTTTCCGCTGTAGCCGGAGTTGTTGTAACCGGAGTTCCCCCCGTAGCTGGAGTTGCCATAGCCGGAGTTGCCGCCGGTGGAGGTGGAAGCGCCGCCGGTGTTGGTTGCACCACCGCTGCCGGTGTTGTAATCGGTGACGCCGTCAGAGCCTGCGCCGTAGTCGGTGTTGCCATAGTCGGTGACACCGTCGGAGCCTGCGCCGTAATCGGTGTTGCCATAGTCGGTGACGCCGTCGGAGCCTGCGCCGTAATCAGTGTTGCCGTAGTCCGTGACACCGTCGGACCCTGCGCCATAATCGGTGCTGCCGTTTTGACCGTCCACCTCTACTTCGGTCACTTTCCCAGTGACGGCATTGACCTCATATTCATACTCTACGCCATCCAGCACAAACTCGACCTCGTAATCGCCGTCATCCAGGTCGTACTCTTTTTCGACGAACTGGATGTCATCCCGGCCCAGCTGGGCGGAGAGGATGTTCTGGGCGGCCTGGGCGTTGATATACCCTTTGTCGCCATAGGCGTCGTCGTAGTCATCCTCGTCCAGCAGGACCATCTGGGAGCCGATGTTGTCGGCTGCCACCAGGGCCTGGATGGCAGCGGTGAGTTCAGACAGGAAGTCGTCGCTGGGGTACTGGGATCCCCGGGCCACTTTGAGCACGATGTTCTTTTCGTGGCCGTCGATGGTGACATCGAAGTACCCAGCCTGGTTGATCGCGGCCACCAGCTCGCTGACTACGGTTTTGCAGGGCTTGCCTTCAAAGCCGGTGTAGCTGGCCAGGATGTCCTTGCCTTCCTGATTCACGCCGGTGAGGGCGGTGACGTTTCCCTGGTCGTCATAGGTGACTTCAATCTCAGGGTTGACACTGAGCAGTAAGGTGCCAGCGGCTTGGGTTTGGCCAGCGCCCGAAAGCCCGGCCGTGGCGGTTTCCTCGGAGGGGGTGCTCCCACACCCGGTGAGCAGCGCAAGGGAGAGGGCGGCCATCGCGGCCAGGGAGAACACCTTTGCATAGAACTTCTTTTTCATACCATTCATCTCCTCTTTTTTTGTCGGGGGATTGGTTCCCCTTGGATGGGTTTCTGTGGGTAGAGTACGGAAGAAGCGAGGGAAAACCGGGGTCCAGGGAGAATTTTTTTCCGTTTTTTTCTCTACCCGGGGGATTTTGTCTCTGCCCCGGTTTGGGTTACACCAGAAGAATACGGAGGGCGGGGGAGAAAAACGGGGTCCTTAGAGAAAAAATTTACGGTTTTTCTTCGCCTTCTGTATCCCCAGAACGGGGTTCATCGTAGGAAGAGTCATTTCCCCCTTCTGGTTGATAGCCGCTGCTGTCACTCTCGCGGTAGTCGGAGGCACCGCTGTCGTCATAGTTGGAGTTTCCAGAGGCGTTGTCATAGCTGGAGTTTCCGTTGGAATCGTAGTGGGAGTCTCCCGTGGTTCCGCTGGAGGTGGGCGGAGGGGCTGTGGTCCCCTGGGTGGTTCCGCCAGAGGCTCCGGTTCCATAGTCTGAGGTGTTATAGCCGGAGTCCCCATCGGTGGGAGCGGGGGAAACGGGAATGGTCACCTCCACATCCTCCTCCAGGACGGTTTCCTTGGGGCCCAGGGAAATGATGACGGTCTGCCCATACTTGCTTTCCAAGTGTTGGGAGATCTGCGTCTCCTCTTCCTGCTGCCAGCGGGTGTCCTCGCTGGAAACGGTGACCGAGATGGTATCTCCGTCAGAGAGGTAGCCCATCTCAATGGCTCGGTCCACCAGCTCGTCGGTGGCGGTGTCCCGGTCCTTTCCGTGGTAGTCATACCCCTCAATCAGGTCCCAGCCGTCTTGGTTTCCGCCGGCCAGGCCCACAACCCGGTCGTTTTCACTGAGGGTAAGGGTGACGTCGGGGTTGATCTGCAGACGCAGGGTGCCATAGGGGGAGAAGTTGGGCTGGTAGTACCCAAAGAACACCAGACACAGACAGGCGGCCAGGGCGGAGAGGCTGGCCAGGGACTTCTTCCACCGGCCGGCGTTGCCGTTTGGAACCGGCTGCAGTTCCACAATCTCGGTCACCCGGTCCCCCACGGTGTAGTGGAGGTTGGCGGCCTTTAAGAACCGCCCCTCCTCATCCAGCAGAACAGCGTAGGCTGGATGGGTTTCCAGAACGAGATACTGCATCATGCGCTACCTCCTTTCCCTGCGGTCATCTGACACAGATGGCCCCGGATGATTTCATAACCGTTGGTGAAGGCCAGGAGGATGGCCACCAGATAGGCTCGGTGTCGTTCTATGGTCTTTTTGTCCACCCCAGCGCCCTGGGAGAGCTCTTTGATGGGGAGGCGCCGGGTCTCCAGAAAGCGGTCCAACAGCTGGGGGGTCTGCCGGGCGTAGTCCAACACCCGGTGGCAGGCGGTTAAGGTCCGTGCCTGCTTGGGGCTGTTGTCCGCCACTTGGGAGAAGGTGAGGCCGAACTGTGCCAGTTGTGCGCCAAACTCTTGGATCTCCTGTTGGCTGGCCTGCCGCAGGTCGTATTCCTCCATCAGGCCGTTTTGGGCGGGAAGGGTGTCCTCTAACGTCCGTTCCTCCTCCCCGTAAGGGGTGTGAAGGGAAACCACGTTCTGGTGACGTTTCTCCTTCCGGGTATAATCGATGAGCCGGTTTTTGATGGCCCGGGCCGCATAGGGGAGGAACGCGCCCCGTGTACGGGCATAGCCTAGGATGGCCTCGTAAAAAGCCAGCATGGCAATGCTCAGTTCGTCCTCGTAGCGGTGGTCCGGAGCGGTCCCCACGAATTTGGCGGTTTCGCTGCGGATAAAGGGCAGATATTGCTGGATAAACTGGTCTGCTGCGCCAGAATCCTCCTTGGCGGCATAGACCTGGGCGACAATGTCATGTTCTACGGCGGTCATGGGCATTCCTCCACCCCCAGTCTCTGGTAGGATACGAAGGCCAAACCAGATTTTCGGGGGATTGCAGAAAAATATTTTGCAGGGGGAAGGTGAATTTTATCCATTCTACCAGAGAAAGGATGGACTGTCCGTCAGGGTTTGGTTATATTTTCTTGAAATTTTCGTTAAGTGGGAAGGGGACAGGCCAATCCCAGTATGTTGGCGTCCAAACAGGAATCCGACGGAAGTGCCCAAATAGAAAAAACCGTGGAACGACGCAGGTCGTTCCACGGAAAAGACAAGGGGAAGAGAGGACGGCTGGTTCAGTCTATCCTTTGGGTGCCAATGGACCACACATGGTCTGCCCGGGCGGCAGCCGGGGTGTTCTGGGCCATCACTCCCACCAGGGCGTGGGGGGTGTAAGGGGCCTCCAGTGCGGCACATTCCTCTGGGGTGAGGGTCAGGTCCACCGCCTGGAGTGCGCCGGTTACGTGGGAGGGCTTGGTCATGCCCACCACAGGGGAGGTGACCTTAGTCAGCAGCCAGGCCAGGGAGATCTCCGTCATGGACACGCCTCGCGCCTGTGCCAAGGCAGCCACTTGGGCGAGAATGGGGGCGTCCTGGTCCGCTGCGCCGTCGTACTTGCCCTTGGCGTAGCTGTCCTGTTCCAGCCGCTGGGAGGTCTCCCCCGGGTGCTTGGACAGCCGGCCGCCGGCCAGGGCACTGTAGGGGGTCAGGGCGATGTTCTCCTCCCGGCAGAAGGGGACCATTTCCCGCTCCTCCTCCCGGAACAGCAGGTTGTAGTGGCCTTGGAGGGAGACGAAGGGGGCAAACCCCTCGGCCCGGGCCAGGTCGTTGGCTTTGCACAGCTGCCAGGCAAAGCAGTTGGAGATGCCAAGGTACCGGACCTTGCCCGCCTTCACCACCTGGTTCAGCCCCTCCAGGATGTCGTACAGCGGGGTCTGATAGTCCCACATGTGATAGATGTAGAGGTCGATGTAGTCCATACCCAGGTTTTGCAGACTCTTATCCACCATCCGGCGGATGTGCTCCTGGCCGCTGATGCCGTCTGCGATCTCCTCGTTGGTTCGGGGGAGGAATTTGGTGGCCACCACCACCTCCTCCCGCCGGGCAAAGTCCCGGAGGGCCCGGCCCAAGTACTGTTCGCTGGTGCCGCTCTGGTAACCGATGGCGGTGTCGAAGAAATTGATGCCGCCTTCCAAACCCTGGCGGAGGATGGCCCGGCTGTGTGCCTCATCCAGGGTCCAGGAGTGCTGGCCGTTGTGGGGATCTCCGAAGCCCATGCACCCCATGCAGATGCGAGAGACCCGGAGGTCAGAGTTTCCTAACATTGTGTACTTCATAACAGATTGCCTCCTTTTGGATGGGCGGGGAAACTATTGGGGGGGAATTACCGCTCCACCAGCCGCTCCTGCTGGTCATTGTACCGCGCCCCGTGGATGGGGATCTGGTCCAAAGCGGCCTGCACCGCAGAGAGCTCTTCCGGGGAGAAAGAGACCTGGTCCGCAGCCAGGTTCTCCTGGAGCCGGTGGAGTTTGGTGGTGCCCGGAATGGGGACGATCCAGGGCTTTTGCGCCATCAGCCAGGCCAGGGCGAACTGGGCAGGGGTGCAGCCCTTCTCCGCGGCGTACTGACGGACCAGGGCGACGATAGCCTGGTTGGCTCCCAGAGCCTCCGGGCTGCGGAACCTGGGCATGGAGGCCCGCACGTCGCTGGCGGAGAACTGGGTGTCTGGGGACAGGGTCCCGGTCAGGTACCCTCTCCCCAGGGGAGAAAAGCAGACCAGGCCGATCCCCAGCTCCTCTAAAGTGGGCAGCAGGTCGCGCTGGGCCTCCCGGTACCAGAGGGAGTACTCGTTCTGCACGGCGGTGAGAGGCAGGACTGCGTGGGCCCTCCGGATGGTCTGCAGGGAGACTTCACTCAACCCCCAGTGGAGCACCTTTCCCTCCTGCATCAGCTGCGCGACGGTCTCCGCCACCCTTTCCACCGGGACGTTGGGGTCGGCCCGGTGCTGGTAGAGCAGGTCGATGTGGTCTGTCCCCAGCCGTTTCAAGGAACCCTCTACAGCTTTGCGGATGGAGGCCGGGCGGCTGTCCAGCCCAACAGACTGGCCGTTTTGGATGGCAAAGCCAAATTTCGTGGCGATGACCACCTGGTCCCGGATCCCCTCCAGGGCCTGTCCGAGAATCTCTTCGCTGGTATAGGGGCCGTAAACCTCGGCGGTGTCGAGAAAGGTGGCCCCTTGGTCCACCGCCTCTCGGGTAAAGCGGATCATGTCCTTCTTGTCTGGGATGGGGGGATAGGCAGAGACCATACCCATGCAGCCGAGGCCTACACTGCGCACGGCCAGGGGGCGTGCGCGTCCCAGTAGCGTGTTTTTCATGGTCAGTCACCTCCGTGGGTACTGTGCTTTTTTCCTTTATTTTAGTATACTACAAGGAGGAATCCCCCGTCGAATACTTGCTTTCTATAACCCCCATGCTTTCCAGGCATGGTTTTACGGAGAAAGCGGAAACTTTTTGAAAAAAGCCCTTGACTTTGCCGTAGCGTCAAAGGGTATCCTGCCATCAAAGGAGGGAACACTGCGATGGAATATTCCATTCAAGCCTTGGCGCGCCTGGCGGGGGTCACCACCCGGACCCTGCGCTGGTACGACCAGATCGGCCTGCTGAAACCCAGCCGGGTGGCGGACAACGGTTACCGCTACTACGGCCCGGCGGAGGTGGACCGGCTCCAGGACATCCTCTACTATCGGGCCCTCGGGGTGGCGCTGGCCCAGATCCGGACCTGCTTGGACGAGCCCTCCTTTGACCGTCTGGCCGTCTTGCGCAGCCACCTGACTGCCTTGCAGGGGGAGCGGGCGCGGCTGGAACAGCTCATCCGATCGGTGGAGGCCACCATCGGTGCCATGGAAAGGAAGGAAACGATGGAAGACAGCAAGAAATTTGAAGCCTTCAAACGCCAGGCCGTGGCCTGGCACGAGGAGACCTACGGCCGGGAGGCCAGGGACCGTTACGGGGACCGGGAGGTGGACCAGGCCCAGGCGGCCGTCCAAGCCCTTACCCAGGACCAGTACCTCCAATGGAAGCAGTTGGGGGAGGAGATCCAGGGGAAGCTGGAGGAGGCCGTCCGGTCAGGACGCTCCCCCCAGGGGGCGGAAGGGGAGGCCATTACGGCCCTCCACCGCCGCTGGCTGACCTTCACGGGGCAAACCTATGCGGGGGAGAAACACCGGGGCCTGGCGGCCCTGTACACCCAGGACCCGCGGTTCACTGCGTATTATGACCGGGCCGTTCCCGGCTGCGCCGCCTTTCTCCAGGCGGCGGTGGAACACTGGGCCTGAGAAGGGGCAGCTTGCCTCCCGTGGGCCGGATGTGGTACAATGAGGAAAATCACAGCCAGGAGGACGGTCGATGAAACAGTGCCGCATTACCGTCATGCGGGTGGCCCGCTATGACGACTTGATTGCCCAGTATGAAAACCCCATCCAGCATGCCTGTGACATGACGGAGGGCCAGGTCTTTCTGGCCAACGGTTGGGAAAAGCCGGCCGGCTTCTGCCAGAGTGCCTGGGACACCTTGTCCCCCTTTGTTCTGGCCCTCTCCCACGGGGCGGAGGATTTCTACGATGGGTGGATGAAGAACAAGCGCTCTGCCATGCTCTCCTGCAACGATGGATTCCGCCCGGTGACCTTCCTGGTGGAGGCGCTGGAGGAGGAGGTATGACGATGTTTCAGGACGGAAGAAGTCAGAAAGTGGCCTTCCTCGCCCACTGCCTGCTCAACCAAAACGCCATCTCCGACGGGACGGCGGTCCGTCCCGCTGGGTTTCCTGAGATGGTGTCCTATCTGTTGGAACACGGTGTGGGCATTGTCCAGCTGCCCTGCCCAGAACTCCTGTGCCTAGGTCTGGACCGGGGGGATCCCCAGGGGGCGGAGCGCCCGGTGGTGGTGGAAAACACCCGGATCCGCAGGGCCATGGCCCAGGCAGAGCCCAGCCGCCGGCTGGCCCGGTTGGTGGAGGATACCATGACGCAGCTGCTGGAATACCGCCGCTACGGCTTCCAAGTGGTGGGGATTCTCGGCGCCAACCGCTCCCCCTGCTGCGGTGTGGACACCACCTCCCAAGACGACCAGGAGGTCCCGGGGATGGGGGTGTTCCTGGAAGCCCTTTCCCACAGATTGGAGGAAGTCGGCTGGCAAATCCCCATGGTGGGTTTCCGCGGGACCGACGATGCCGTGGAAACCGTGCAGCGGCTGCTGGAACGCGCAGAGCATGCAGTACGGAAGGAGGCGGCCCGATGAAGCGAGGCTGGCTTTCTTGCCTGCTGCTCCTTCTCCTGCTGGCCGGCTGCGCCGGCAGCGGGGAGAATGACGCTGCAGCAGACTTAGGATATACCCGTATTGGAGCCCAGCAGGCCAAGGAGATCATGGACCAAGCGCCCGACGCAGTGGTTTTAGATGTTCGGGAGGCGGAGGAGTATGCCAGTGGGCATATCCCCGGGGCCGTCCTGCTGCCCGTGGGCACGATTTCGGAGGAGACCGCCGCCCAGGCCATCCCCACCAAGGACGCCACCGTTTTGGTCTACTGCCGCAGCGGCAACCGGAGCCAGACGGCCTCGGCGGCCCTGGCCCAGCTGGGATACACCCAGGTGTATGAGTTCGGCGGCATCCAGGACTGGCCCTATGAGGTGGAGCAGGGAGCCCCGTACTGAACCAATCCCAATCCAACCCAAACGTCCCCACACCACCGGTGTGGGGACGTTTCATCCCAAGCGAGGAGGAGTCTATGGAGATCAGAGCCTATACACCGGCAGACTGCCAAAGGACGGCGGCGCTGTTTTACGATACCGTCCATGCCGTAGCCTGCCGGGATTACAGCCAGGAGCAGCTGGACGCCTGGGCGCCGGAGGACCGCGACCTGACGGCGTGGGACCAGTCCTTCCAGGGCCACTTTGCCCTGGTGGCGGTGGAGGGGGAGACCCTGCTGGGGTTTGGAGACATCACCCCCACAGGGTACTTAGACCGGCTGTATGTCCACCAGGACCATCTGCGGCAGGGGATTGCCACAGCCCTCTGCGAAAGGTTGGAAGGCCTGGTCCAGGGGCCGATTATCACCCATGCCTCCTACACAGCCCGGCCCTTTTTTGCCCAGCGGGGGTATCGTTTGGTCCGGGCCCAGGCGGTGGAGCGCCAGGGCGTGCAGCTTACCAACTTCGTGATGCGAAAGGACCGTTGATGGGGAGGGTCAAGGCAGCGGTTCCCCTCGGAGGCAGAGGACCAGGAGAACGGCCGCTTCCAGGGTAAGCCCCACCAGCAGCACCGGCAGGATCCCCGGCTGGGCCCCCACCAGGACGGCCAGGAAGAGCAGGATCCCAGGAACCACATACTTTCGCGGGTGATGCCACAGGTCGCTCTCCGTTTTCCAGCTCCGGATGGGAAAGAACCATTCCAGCAGCACCGTCAGGATGGCGCTTTCCAGGGCAAAGAAGACGGCGGCAGCCAGCATGGGGCCGGAAACCCCGCCCATTTGAAGCTGCCAACTGCCCAGAAAGAACCCCTCCGCAACCAGATAGCAGGCGCAGAGGAACAGACCATAGGGAAGGCAGAAGGTCCGCCTTTGCCCCGGCAGAAAACGGATGGCCTGTTGAGAGCTGGGATCGCAGGACAGCAGGATTCCCATGGGGGTGTTAAAGGAGAGCAGGGCAAACCCCAGCGGGGCCATCCACACCCCCGCAACCTGCCGGAAGAACAGGGGCAGCACCCAGGCCATGCCCCACAGGATCCCGGTGTTGACCAGGTAGTTCTTATGGGACAGCAGATACCGGACCAAGTAGCGCCCCAGGGAAGGCCGCCCGGAGAACCGGTGCCGGGGCAGGCGGGCTTCCCCCGGCCGGTAGAAGGCGTACCCGTCCGTGTGCCACAGGCACCAACCGGCCAGCAGGCTGCTGGCAGCCAGACCCAGGAAGAGCCCCGGCCCGGTTCCCCCCAACAGGAGCAGGGCGGCCACGGCGGCGGCCCACAGTCCACCCACAACCCAGGTCCTCTGGACAAAGAGAGCGGCGGTGACCAGGACCCCGTGGACCCCGCAGAGAAGGCTCCCCCCAAGGGCCACAGGCGGCCAAACCGAAACCGCCAGCAGGGCCGCCAAGAGGGGCACCGTTTTGGTGAGAAGGGTATGGCTGCCCAGGGCGGCGACATAGGAGAACACAAAGGTCCGCGATGAAACGGGCAGCATACAGGGGTTTTCCAGGTTGGGGGAGCGTCCCTCTGCGGCCAAAGACTGCCACAGGATGCCCCCAGTCCCGGCTGTTACCAGAAGATAGAGGGTGGGAAGGGGGAGGCTCCACCGCAAGCCGGCCAGCCGCAGCCCGAAAAATACGATGCCGCTGACCAGAAGGGCCTGCACCGCCCCCTGGTACCGTGGGCCGAACAGCGGCCGGGCAAAGGCCTCAAAGGTCAGCTTCATACCGCAGCACCTCCCGGAGATCTGGGGCATGCAGGGCTTCCCCCGCCAGGGTCTGCCGGATCTGCCCGTGGTCCAGCAGGAGGACCCGGTCCGCTGTCAAAGTGATGCTCTCCAGAATGTGGGAGGCGAACAGCAGGGTTCCGTGGTCCCGGTAGCCCCGGATCTGCTGGTACAGGTATTCCGTGCTGGGAAAGTCCAGGCCGTTGACCGGTTCGTCTAGGAGAAGCAGTTCGGGTTTCAGGGCAAAGGCGGTGATGAGAAAGGCTTTCTTCCGGTTGCCGGTGGACAGGTCCTTCAGAAGCACGTCCGCAAAGTCGGCAAAGTGGAAGCCCTGCACCAGCTCGGTGACATCGGGGCAGGTTTTCCGGTAGGCCCGAAACACATAGGCCAGGTACTCCCGGAAGGTGAAGTAGGGGAAGGCGTGATCCTCGGCAAACACGGTGTAGCGGCAGCGCTTGAACCCCTGCCCCCGCAGCTGGATCGGGTGGCCGTGGAACCAGATCTCCTCGGTGCGGAAGGTGGGGTGCAGGCCGGAGAGCACCTTTAATAAGGTGGTTTTCCCTGCCCCATTGAGCCCCAGCAGGCCCACCACCTCCCCCGGCGCCAGGTCCAGGGAGAGGTTGGACAGCACCGGGACCTCCGGCCGGTACCATGCCTGCAGGTTGTGAAGGGAAAAGAGCGGGGTCCCCATCTTACTCCTCCTCCTTCTGGTCCCGTTCCTTTTGCCAAAGGGTATAGGAAGCGCGGAGAAAGACCACACCCAAGGCCACTTGGAGAGCAGCCATGGCAAAGTGGCCGGAC
Organism: uncultured Eubacteriales bacterium; assembly: GCA_900546255.1. Taxonomy (GTDB): domain Bacteria; phylum Bacillota; class Clostridia; order Oscillospirales; family Oscillospiraceae; genus Evtepia; species Evtepia excrementipullorum. The sequence goes on along the minus strand of URCB01000007.1, from coordinate 32,119 downwards.
ATGCCGCTGACAATGGCCGCGGCCAGCCAAACCAAACCGATGATTCCGCGAAAATAGACGTGACGCATGATGACAACCTCCTTAACAGGGTTCCTTTCTGATGGTGCCTTTATCTTAGCAGAGCAGGAAGGCCTGTGCGGAAGTGTCCGCGAACGGTGGTTTTTTGACCGCAAAAAATCCGCAAAGCACCTGGTGCTTTGCGGATTTGCTGTTTATCCTTCGGTAGAAACGCCTTGGTAGGACAAGGTGACCACCGCCCGGAAGACCTGGCCGGTGAAAGAGGTCTGCACCATGCCATCGTATTTGGCAGCGGCAGCTTGGGCGCTTTTCAGGCCCCAGCCGTGCAGGCCCCCGGCCTCCTTTGTGGTCTGCAGAACCCCTGCGGCCTCGATGGGGCGGGTGGCGAAACGGTTTTCCACTTTGATCACCAACATCTGGTGGATCCGCCGGATGGTTAGCTGGACGAACCGCTGGTCCGGCTGGGGCACCTGTCCGGCGGCTTCCAGGGCATTGTCCAGCAGGTTTCCTAGGATGGCGCAGAGATCTGCGCTTTGCAGGTCGGTGTGCCGGGGGAACTCCACGTTGGCCTGATACCGGATTCCCGCGGCCTGGGCCTCGGCAGCTTTGCGGTTGATCAGGTAGTCGGCGGCGTCATCGCCGGTCCACACGGTGTCGGTCATGTTCTGGATGGGGGCTTGCAGCTGGTCTAGGTAGTCCATGGCCTCTGTCCACTTTTGGCGGGTGAGGAACTGGCGCAGCGCGCCCAGGTGGTTGTGCAGGTCGTGGAAGAGTTTGGCATGGACGGCATAGGTCCGGCTCAAGGCGGTGTAGTCCCGCTCCAGCAGCTCTGCCTGCTGGGCTTTCAGGGCGGCCAGTTCTTTTTCCATCTGGTACTGCCGGTTTAGGTGGAACAGCAGGATGGCCAGCATCAGGATCAGAGCCAGCATGGTCCACATGTCCAAGGTGTCGGCGGCCAGGGGAAGGACGGTCTGTTCCGAGAGGGTGATCACGGCCAGCAGGCCCACCACGGCCACGCCGGTGATCCCCCGAAAGGCGACCTTCCCGGCCTGGTCGGGGTTTCGCCAGAGGAACCCCGCCAGGATCAAAAGGAGGGCGTGCAGCAGCCAGAGGGCCGCCTGTCCCTGGGGCGATGCGGTGTGAAGGAAGGCAGCGTTACGAAAGAGAACCCCCAACCATGCCGCCACCAGAAACTGCCCCAGGGAGAGGGCGATCTCATAGAAGATCCCCACGAACAGGCCCATGCGAGGGGGTGCACCTTGGAGCCGGCTGGCGCAGAGCACCAGCCAAACCGTCTCCAGCGCCACCCCATAGAAGGCCGGCAGGGAGGAGAAAAGGGGCAGCAGGGCGAGAACCGCACCCCCCGCCAGGGCCAGCCCAAGGCTGGCCGCTCCAGGCCGCCGGGAGGACAGCAGCAGCCACACCAGAAGCAGGCCCAGGGTAATCCGCACCCATCCGGCTGCGGTGTAGGAGAGGAAGAGGAGGACGTCGGTCATATATGCTCCCCCCAGTAGCGGTTGATCTCCGCCTTTACCGCCTGCAAATGGGAGCGGCTGATGGGGAGGGCCACGCCGTTTTTCATCACCGCCATGCCGTCTTTGATCTGCATGACATGGATGAGGTTCACGATACAGCCCCGGTCGATGTAGAGAAACTCCTCCGCCCCCAGCTCCTCGTAGACCTGCTGCAGGCTTTTCCGAACCTTGGACACCCCGCTGGCCGTGGTGATGCGGGCATTTTTGCCGTCCCGTTCAATGAAGTAGATCTCCCGGTAAGGGAGTTTTTCCAGGCGGCTGCTGGTTTGGATGGTATAGGTTTTCCCATCCTCCAGGGTGATCAGGGCGATGGCGTCCCGGAGGGCGGCGGGCAGGCGCTGGGCGAGTTCCGCTTTAGGAACATACCGAAAAATGGACAGGGCAAAGGCATCGATGGCGTACTCCACGTGGGAGGTGATGAAGATGATCTTCCCCTGGGGAAGGTGGGGGCGGATCTGCTCCGCCATCTCCATGCCGGTGCACCCGGGCATCTCGATGTCCAGCAGGATGAGGTCGAAGAAGAAATGGTCCTGGGTAATGTCGTACAGCAGATTGTCGCTGTGGGTGTAGATGGAAATCTCCCCGGCGCATTGGCACTGCCGGAGGCTTTGCTCGGTGATTTCCCGGTGGGTCTGCACGGCGGCGGGGTCGTCGTCGCAGATGGCAATGTGCAGCATAGGCGCACCTCCCTGGAACAAGATCGTGGTGGTACCGTGCCCGTCGTCCTCAGCCCCCAAGGAACTGGGCGGCCAACGGTTCCAGCGCCTCTTGGATGCCCACGGCAAAGGCCCGATGCCCCTCTGGAGAGAAGTGGACCCCGTCAAAGAGCAGCTCTACGCCCCAAGCCCCGGCATCGGCGAAGGCCACCTCCCGCTTCACTGCCAAGGCCCGGTAGCAGGGGGCCAGGCGGGCAGCCTGGCGGCACAGGGCGGCATTGGTCCAGGCCCCCAGGCATAGGGGCGGGGGCGAGACCAGCAGCACGGTAGAAGGGGCGCGCTGGGTCAGCAGGGCGGTCAGGCAGGCGTCCATTCGAGCGGCGGCGTCCTCAGCGGCAAAGGGGGAACCCTGGAGCAGGTCATTGCCCCCCAGCATGAGGGTCACCAGGTCTGCATCCGCTGCCCGGCGGAGGAGGTCTTGAAGTTCCCACGCCCGCCTGGGGATTTCCCGGCCGTTTTCCCCGGCGTTGTGGACGGTCCAGCCGGTGGCCTGGGCCAGCCGATGGGTCCAGCGGACCTCTGCCGGGTACCGCCCGCCGAAATAGGAGCGGGGATCAAAGCCGTAGGTGTTGGAATCCCCGTAACACAGCAGGGTCATGTCAAGGTACCTCCTTCCCCGCCTGCCGGAGGAGGAAGTGGATCTCCTCCAGCAAAGGCTCCGGCACGCTCCGGGGCCCCCGGACGGCATACACCCCGTGGTTGCGGAGGACGTCCAGGGTGAGCTGGTCCGGGCGGAACTGGTGGAGGCGCTGGATCTGCATCACCCGCTCCAGCTTGACGGGTCCCCCGGTACGGCGGAAGGGGATGTCCACCTCTACCGCTTTGCACTGGTAGAGAATGGCAGAGACCGGGGCGGCCACGTAGAGATAGATGGTGTCCCCCACGGCCACCCGGCTGCTCTGCTTCCAGCGGATGGTGTCCTGGGCGGCAAAGGCGGCCTCCACATCGTAGTACTTGGGGTTGGCGGGGATGAGCCACGTCCGGCCTCCCGCCGGCGGCTTTGTGCCGGCGCCCTGGGCGGTGAGGGAATGGCTCCGGTCCAGAAGGAACCGGACCGTTTCTTCCTCCACCGAGCCGTCCAGCACCAGGGTGATCCAGTTCCCCTTGTGCATGTGGTAGCCCGGCAGGATGCCCGGCGCCAGCCGCAGGGACCCAGCCAGGGCCGGGTCACACTTCAGGTCCACAATGTCCACCGGCCCGGCCCCGGCGAGCCCCAGCTTTTCCCGGGACACCTGCATCAGCACGGCGTACCACTTTCGGTTTTCCGGGTGGCGGAGCACGGCGTTGTGGGGGGAGGTCCGCCAGAGGTACTCTGGCCGGTCCCCGTACTGTTCCTCGGCCAGGCGGAGGAAATCCGCCCGGCCAAAGGGGGTGTCCTTCTTCGCATTGCTTCCCATGGGTATCCCTCCCCGATACACTTTCCTTCAGTATAGAGGGGGGCGCAGAAGAAATCAAGAGGGGGGAGGAATGGGGGAACCGGGAAAGCCAATTACGGGCGTTTTCGGGGCTTCTTCTTCAGCTGGAGGGAGATGCCCTGGCGGTCCGCGGCCTCCTGCAGCAGGGCGGCGGCGTGGCTTGCCCGGGATTTGGCCGGCAGGTCCAACCACTCCAGGTGAGCCGCCAGCTGTTCCATCACCGTCTGCAGAGCGGGCCAGTCCAGCAGATAGGCCGCTGTGGCAAAGAGGGCTTTCCGCCGGCCATCGTTGTAGTGGGTCAGCAAGGTGTCCAGGGCGGCCATCCTTGCCCGAAGCTGCGTCAGGTAAGCTTCCAGCCCCATCTCCTGAGCCCGGGCGATGTCTCGCTGCCGGTTCCGATGGGGGAGGAAGGTGTCATAGTCGTCAAACCCCTGGTACCGGTCACAGGGATAGTCCGGGCACATCCAGCAAAAAGCAACCCCGCCGTGCTGGAGGGAGCACCGGGCCAGGGAACAGGACTGGTTGCCGGCCCCTCCACCGCAGCCGGGGCAGTGGCCGCCCAGATGCATGGTGCAGAGGCCACAGTTGAGCCCGCACAGGGAGAAGAGGGGTTCCTGCCGAAGAAAGTCTTTCATATATTTCCTCCTTCAGAACCAAAGGGGCTTCTCATCCCGAAAGACCGGGGTGTCCCCCTGGGCATAGGGGTCATAGCGGTGCTGGTTGCACCCGAACTCCTGGAGGAAGCAGATCTCCTCCCGGTCGTTCCAACGGAGAAGGGAGAGCCCGTCGAAGGACTGGGTGGTGCCGTCCTCCATGGCGGCGCAGAAGTGCCAGGATACGACGGCCTGGTTCTCCCGATGGAAAAAGGTCCCGATGTCCCACTGCACCACGGTGCCCCGGGTGTTCCACTCGGCGAACCACCGCTGGATATTTGTCCGGCCGTGGTACTCTGGGCCCCAGCTTTCGATGTAATGGGCATCGGCGGCGAAGAGGGTTTCCATGCCGGTGTCCTGCTTGGTCAGCCACATGGCAAACCACTGGCGAACCTGGGCCTCCCGACGGAGGCGACGGGTGGTGTCCATAGTCTGTTCCTCCTTCACTTTGGCTTCACCGGCAGGCGGAGCACGGTTTTCTGGTTCTCCGGTTTGCACCGCCGGGGGTCGCTGAGGTAGATCTCATGGTGATGCCGGGGGCCGTCTTGGTCCAAACGGTACCCCTGGGCGTCGGCATAGTCCACCATGGCCTGGAGGGTCTCCGGCTCGCTGTCATAGGGGCCCTGGTGCAGGCACTGGACGCATAGCCCTTCTGCATAAGGGAAAAAGGTCACGGAGGAGAGGTCCCGCTTCTTGTTTCGTTCTGCCTCCTGCACGGCCCACTGGAACACCTCCCGGGTGGCAAACTCTGGCAGGCGGAGCAGGGAGATCCAGTGGAAGGCGTCCTTCCGGGCAAAATCGATGGGAGCGCCGTCTGGCATCCACCAGAGCCCTTCTAAGGGCGGCATCACATAGTCAAAATAACCGGCCGGCTGCCAGGGGCCTAGCTTGCTCATCTTTAGGGTGAAGGCCACGGCATACAGCTGGCCGATGGCCTCCTGGTAGGCGCCCCCTGGCTGGTTGGGGTCCCCTTGCCCCTGGACGGCCAGGAAGGACAGGGGCGGTACCTGGATCAGATGGGGTGTTTTTGGGGGGCGGTAAAGTGCTTTCTGGGTTTTCTTATAATCTATGGGCATGGGTTGCTTCCTCCTTGCCTTCTTGGGTTGGTCTGCCAGGGCGGCACAGGTGATCTGGGTCAGGCGGACCAGCAGGGCCCGGTCCTCTACGTCCTCCACCAGCAGGGAATCCCTGGCCCCTGGGTAGGGCGGGGCTTTGGGCAGGTGGGGGAACGCAGCCTCCCCCTGGGGGGTGCACTTGAGGAACAGCTGGTCCTCACAGATCACGGCAAAGAACTGCCCGTCGCAGTACAGGCCGTACTCGCCGAACATCGTTTTGGCGCGGATTTCGCCGGCCTCTCCCAGTTGTTCGGTGATGTAATCTACAAACGCTTTGTGGGATGCCATGGGGATGCCTCCTTGGGATCTTGTGGGTCTTGTGAGTCTTGGTATTGCCGGGCCAAGGCCTCCCCCAACTGGCGCAGCCGGGTACGCAGGGCCGGCGGTTCCAGCAGTTCCGCCCCGTCCCCAAAGGTGAGCAGCCAGGAGAGGATGCTGTCCTCGTCGGGAAAGGTGCCCACGAACCGCAGCCGCCCGTCAGGGGTGGGGGTGAAGCTGTCTGTACCGTACTCCTCCACCAGCCGCCATTGGTACCGGGGGTGGAAGAGAATGGTCACCGTGTAGGTGGCGGGAAACACGCGGGTGGGTTCCAGGTCGGGAAGGGGCGCGGGCCGGGGGGAAAAGGGCGCTCCAGGGGACAGGTCCGTCATTCGTCCCAGTTTGAATAGGCGAAAGTCCTGCCGGGTCCGGCACCAGGCCCACACATACCAGGCCGACCAGTGGAAGAGTAAATAGTAGGGTTCCACCTCCCGCTGGGAGGTCCCCTTGGGAGCAAAGTAGGTGAAGGAGAGGGTGCGGTGGTCCTCCAACGCGGTTTGGATGACCTCGATCTTGGGAGGCAGGGAGGTCTTGGCCCAGGAGGACAGGTCAATGAGCAGGTGCGCACCACCGGGGATCAGGGTGCCCGACCCGGCGGAGAGCTTCTCCATCAGCTGGGCATACCGCCGGGTGCCGCTGACGCTGTCCAGGCTCCGCAGCCCTGCCAAGATGGCCTGCATCTCCGGAGCGGTGAGGAGGGTACGGTCCACCCGATACCCCTCCAGGATGGAGATGCCGCCCCCGGCCCCCTGGGTGGTGACCAAAGGGATGCCCGCCTGGCACAGGGCCTCCACATCCCGCCGGATGGTGCGGGGGGAGACCTCAAACAGTTCCGCCAGGGCAGGGGCCGTCACCTTCTCCTGTTGGAGCAGAATGGCCAGGATGCCGATGAGCCGTTCCAATTTCATGGTGGTGCCTCCTTTGCAGCGAGCCATTTTTCTCAGGGCGCCCGGCCCGGCAGACGCCTGATGGGCCCCGTTCAGAACGTTCTGTCCTTAGTATACCACAGGAACCGGACAGCTGTCTGTCCGGTTCCTGTGGTTTCTGGGCCTGCTTGAGGAAAGAGGGGGAAAAAGGCCCGCGGCGCACTGGCCGCGGGCCCAAATAGGGGGAAGAAATATGGTTAGCCTTCGATGGCGATGGTGGACTGCTTGGGCAGCTCCCGTTTCTCCTGCTTGGGCAGGGAGATCTTCAGGATGCCATCCTCATACTTGGCAGAGACCTGGTCGGGCTGGATGTCCCCGACGTAGAAGCTCCGGCTGCAGGCACCGGCATAGCGCTCCTGGCGGATGTACCGGCCCTGCTGGTCCTTTTGGTCCTTGTCCAGGCCTTTGGAGGCTTGGATGGTGAGGTAGCCGTTTTGCAGGTCCACGTTGATCTCATCTCTCTTAAAACCGGGCAGGTCTACGTCCAACTCGTAGGAGGTGTCCGTCTCCCGGACGTCGGTTTTCATCAGGTTCTTGCCCCGCTTGCCGTACAGGGGATCCCGGCCGGTCCAGGCGGGCATACGGAAGAAGTCATCGTCAAAGAAATCGTCGAATAAGTTTTCACCAAAAATGCTGGGCAACATATGCCAGACCTCCATTCTATTGCTTGGATCTTTGCTCGGGGGGAGGGGAGCTCTGGGTTCCTTTCCCTTGGAACAATTCTGATTATAGCACAAAAATTAGCACTGTCAAGAGTGGAGTGCTAGTTTTATAAAAATTTTTTCAAAAAATCAAGAAAAATTAGAGGTTGGTCGGGAAGCACTTTTGCACTCGTTGGCATAGAGTGAAAAAGCAGCGCTGTAGGAACTTCCTACAGCGCTGCTTGCAGAAGGCGGGAAAAGGGATGGTTTCAGGCCTGGGGCGTCAGCTGCTGGATGCCTTGCTGGATCCGGCGGAGGGTTTCCTCCTTCCCCAGGATCTGGCACAGTTCTACGGCGCCGCCAGGGGTGGTGGGTTTGCCGGAGACCGCCACCCGGACGGGCCACATGATTCGCCCGTTTTTCAGCCCCTGTTCCTCGGCCAGGTGGATGAGGGCGTCGTGCACGGCATCGTAGGACCAGTCGGTCATCCCTTCGAACACCGGCACCACCAGTTGGAGGGCCTCCAGGGAGTTTTCCGGGTTGGTCTTCATCTTCTTATGGGTGTACAGATCGTTGGAATAGGCGGGGAGCTGGTCAAAGAAATCCACCATGGGGGGGATCTCGGTGAGGGTATCCAACCGGGTCTGCACCAGGGGGGCCACCAGGCCCAGGTCAATGGCGGGGTTGTGGATGGCCTGCTTGAGGTAAGGCTCCGCCACAGCCAGGAACGCCTCGGGGGAGAGGGCTTTGATATAGGCGCTGTTGAAGTACTTCAGCTTCTCCAGATCAAAGATGGCGGGGGACTTGGAGATGCCCCCGATGTCAAAGGCCTGGACCAGTTCCTCCAGGGTGAAGAACTCCCGCTCTGCCAGCTCCCCCCGGGGGGACCAGCCCAGCAGGGCCACATAGTTGAGGATGGCGGGGGTAAGATACCCCTGGGCCTTCAAGTCCTCGTAGGAGGGGTCGCCGTGGCGCTTGGACATCTTATGCTGGGCATCCCGCATCACCGGGGAACAGTGGATGTAGGTGGGAATGGGCCAGCCGAAGGCCTCATAGAGCAGGTTATACTTGGGGGAGGAGGCCAGGTATTCGCTGCCCCGGACCACATGGGTGATGCCCATCAGGTGGTCATCCACCACGTTGGCAAAGTTATAGGTGGGCAGCCCGTCCCGCTTCAGCAGGACCTGGTCGTCCAGGGTGCTGTTCTCCACGGTGATCTCCCCGAAGGTGACGTCGGAGAAGGTGGTGCTCCCGTCCTGGGGAATCTTTTGGCGGATGACGTAGGGCTTGCCGGCGTCCAGGTTGGCCTGGACCTCCTCCGGGGTGAGGTTGCGGCAGGGGTCCGCTTCCTTCTCGAAGGAAGCGCCCTCCTCTTCGGCCTCGGCCTTGTCGCAGAAGCAGTAGTAGGCGTGGCCTTTTTCCACCAGAAGCTGGGCATATTTTCCATAAAGCCCCCGGCGCTGGGTCTGGATGTAAGGGCCCACCGGGCCGCCGACGTCAGGGCCCTCGTCATGGGTCAGACCGCACTCCTGGAGGGTGCGGTAGATGAGCTCTGTGGCCCCTTCTACCTGCCGGGTCTGGTCGGTGTCTTCCAGGCGGAAGATGAACTTCCCGCCGGCCTTGCGGGCGATGAGCCAAGTGTACAGGGCGGTGCGCAGGTTGCCCACGTGCATGTAACCGGTGGGCGACGGCGCGAACCGGGTGCGGACGGTCCCGGTGGGGATCCGGGCCTCCAGCTCGTCATACCAAGTGAGATCCATAGGGAGGGCCTCCTCTTTCGTAGTGTCGTTTTTCTGGGACATATTCTAAAATTCATAGGGAGAAAAGTCAAGGTTTATTCCGGGGATTCTTGCATGGCGGAGGCGGTTGTGGTAAGATAAGAAAGCATGAAATTTAAGCCCAATGGGCTTTTGCAGAGAACAATGGGCCTACTGCCCATGGAGGTATCTATGGAACACGAGAAAAAGATCATTTTCAGCGCCACCCAGCCCAGTGGGAAGATCACCCTGGGCAATTACTTGGGGGCTTTGCGCAACTGGGTTACCTTGCAGGAGGACTATAACGCCATCTATTGCGTCGCCGACGAGCATGCCATCACCGTCCGCCAGGACCCTGCGGCCCTGCGCCGGCAGTCCTTGGAACTTTACGCCCAGTTTATCGCCTGTGGGCTGGACCCGGAGAAGAGCATCATCTTTATCCAGTCCCATGTGCCCCAGCACGCGGAGCTGGCCTGGGTGCTCAACTGCTACACCATGTTCGGGGAGCTGAGCCGCATGACCCAGTTTAAGGACAAGTCTGCCACCCATGCGGACAATGTGAATGCCGGCCTGTTTACCTATCCCACCTTAATGGCGGCGGACATCCTGCTCTACCAGGCCGACCTGGTGCCCGTGGGGGAGGACCAGCGCCAGCATGTGGAGATCACCCGGAACATTGCCCAGCGGTTCAACGGCATCTATGGGGATGTGTTCACCATGCCAGAGGCCTATATCCCTGAAGTGGCAGCCCGGGTTATGTCCCTGAGTGAGCCGGATAAAAAAATGAGCAAGTCCAGCCCCAACGAAAACTCCTACATCCTGGTGATGGACAAGCCGGAGGTCATCCTCCGCAAGTTTAAGCGGGCAGTGACCGACAGCGAGGGGGGCATCTACCGCTCGCCGGACAAGCCCGGGGTCACCAACCTCATCGAGATCTACGCGGCCGTCACCGGCACCACGCCGGAGGCTGTGGAGAACGAATTTGCCGGCAAGGGCTACGGCGACTTTAAACCCGCCGTGGGGGAGGCTGTGATTGAAACCCTCCGCCCCATCCGGGAGGAGACCGAGCGCCTGCTGGCGGACAAGGGCTATCTGGAAAGCCTCTACCGCCAGGGGGCAGAGAAGGCGGCCGCCATCGCCAACCGGACCCTGCGGAAGGTGCACAAGAAGGTGGGCTTCGCCCCCCGCTGATCAATCCGATGGCTAACACCCAAAGGAGGATACGATAAGCATGACATTGGAACTGCCGGTCATTGCGCGGGTTGCCGCAGCCCTCGTGGTGGCCCTGTTGATTTCCTTTATTTCCACCCCCGTGGTCAAGTCCATTGCCCAGCGCGTGGGCGCCATGGACATTCCCAAAGACAACCGACGGATGCATCACCACCCCATCCCCCGGATGGGTGGGTTGGCCATTTTTCTGGGCTTTCTTCTCAGTGCGCTGATCTTTGTCCCCATGGACCAGGCCAACCGGGGAATGCTTTTGGGGGCGGTGGTGATCGTCATTCTGGGCATCTTCGATGATATCTATGCCCTCCCGGCCCTGCCGAAACTGCTGGTGCAGATTGGCGCGGCCCTCATTGCGGTGCTCCATGGCAATGTGATTGAGGTGCTATCCAACCCCAATCTGTTCAGCGAGAATCCCTATTGGAGCCTGGGATCTTTGGCCATCCCCCTTTCGGTTATTTGGATTGTGGCCATCACCAACGCGGTGAATCTGATCGACGGACTGGACGGCTTGGCGGTGGGCGTGGCCACCATCAGCTCCCTGACCATGCTGGTGATTGCCATGCTGGTCAGCGAGGGCATGGTGGCTTTGATGATGGCCGCCCTGGCAGGGGGATGCATCGGCTTCATGCCCTATAACATGAACCCAGCCAAGATTTTTATGGGGGATACCGGTTCTACTTTTCTGGGCTTTATCTTGGCGGTGGTGTCCATCCAAGGCCTGTTTAAGTTTTATACCATCATTTCCTTCGCGGTGCCCTTCCTGATGCTGGGCCTGCCTTTGTTTGACACCTGCTTTGCCATTTTGCGGCGGCTGTCGAAAGGGCAAAGCCCCATGGCGCCGGACCGCAGCCACGTTCACCACCGGCTCATTGACATGGGCTTTAGCCAGAAGCAGGCGGTGGCCATCCTGTATGTGGTCAGCGCCATTCTGGGCTTGTCCGCTGTGGTGCTCACCACCAGCGGTGCCTTAAAGGCGATTGTCCTGCTGTGCGCCCTGTGCCTGGCAGGGGTGATCTCCGCCAAGATTTTCCTCAGCAACCACAACGACAGCCACAAAGAACCCATAGAGCAACCAAAGGAGGAAGACAGCCATGCCCCTGAAAGTCATGACGATCTTCGGGACCCGGCCGGAGGCAGTGAAGATGGCCCCCCTGGTGAAGGAGCTGGAAAGCAGGACTGAGATCCAGAGCATCTGCTGCATCACGGCCCAGCACCGCCAAATGTTGGACGATGTGCTTGGGCTGTTTGCCATCACGCCCGACTATGACTTGGACATCATGGAGGACCGGCAAAGCTTGTACACCATCACCAGCAAATGCCTGCTGGGGTTGGAGCAGGTGTTTTCCCGGGAAAAGCCGGACCTGGTGCTGGTCCACGGAGACACCTCTACCACCTTTTCCGGCGCGCTGGCTGCCTTTTATCAGAAGATCGCAGTGGGCCATGTGGAGGCCGGCCTGCGCACCTGGGACCGCTACTCCCCCTTTCCGGAGGAGATGAACCGCACCTTGGTGGGGGACCTGGCGTCCCTTCATTTCTGCCCCACCCCGGCCAACCGGGAGAACCTTCTCCAGGAGGGCATTCGGGACGGCATCTTTGTCACCGGGAACACGGTGATCGACGCCCTCAAAACCACGGTGCAGCCGGCCTATCGCTTCCGGACAGACCTGCTTAACACGCTGGACTATACGGGGAAGCGGGTCATTCTGGTCACCTGCCACCGGCGGGAGAACTATGGCCAGCCCATGGAAAACATCATGGGCGCCCTGCGCCGCCTGGTGGAGGATTTTCCGGAGGTGGAACTGGTCTATCCCGTGCACCTGTCTCCGGCGGTGCAGGAGGTGGCCCAGCGGCACCTCTCGAACCACGAACGGATCCATTTGATCCCGCCGCTGACCCCCGATGAGATGCACAACCTCATGGCCCGGTCCGCTTTTGTGATGACCGACTCCGGCGGGCTTCAGGAGGAAGCCCCGGCCTTGGGGCGGCCTGTCCTGGTGCTGCGCCGGGAGACAGAGCGGCCTGAGGCAGTGAAAGCCGGTACCGTCCGCCTGGCGGGGACGGAAGCCCAGGCGGTGTATGACCAAGCGGCCCGGCTGCTTACCGATCCGGCGGCCTATGCCCAGATGGCCCAGGCGGTCAATCCCTATGGGGATGGGCAGGCCTGCCGGCGGATTGTCGATGGCATTCTATGGCACTACGGTCTGCGGGAGACCCCGCCGGACGCATTCTCCGTATAACCGAGGAAGGGGGAAGCGGCACCGATGGACCAGAAAAACCGAACCATTTTGGTGATTGCGATTGCCGTGACGGTGGTTGCGGCGGTATTTGTGAGCATTGTCCTGCCGGCGATCACCGGCCGTGCGCCCCAAGTGACCCTTCCCAATGTCAACCAGGAGACAGAAGGGGAGAGCCAGGCGTTTCTTCCGGTGGAGGTCACACCGGAGACGGTGCAAACGGTGATTGCCAGCCTCTCCCGGCCGGACAGTTACTACCGGGAACTCACCGTCACCCTCTTCTGGGAGGGGGGCGAGTCGGCAGAGCAGGTGGAGATCTGGGCCGACGGCGGGTACGTCCGCACCACCATCGCCACCGGCGGCACCGTGCAGTACCGGTTGGTGGGGGAGGGGAAACTCCGCCTCTGGTATGCGGGAGACCAAACGTGGCAGGAAACCGAAGCTGGGGATGGGACCGCCGACCTGGCCCAGCGCATCCCCACCTATGAGGATGTGCTGGACCTGGACACCCAGCAGATTACTGCGGCCAATTACGAGGAAAAGAACGGGAAGGACTGCATTTTCATAGAGGTAGAAGGGGTCCAAGGGGTGGTGGACCGTTACTGGATTGCCACGGACACCGGCCTGCTCTGCGCTGCAGAGACCTATGAAGGGGACCAGAAGGTCTATGAGATGACGGAAAACCAGTTTCAAGCGCCCCTGGAGGCGGGGACGGTGTTCTCCCTGCCGGACGGCACGGTCCTCCACGAGAGTTCAGGGGTCACTGTCCCGGAGGAATAGCAGGGCCAGCCCCAACAGAAGGACCCAGTCCAACTGGTCCCCCTCCCGCCACAGCAGGAAAAGGATCAGCATCAAAAGCAGGTCCCCGCTGTCCACCTTCCCAAAGCCCAGTTTTTGCAGCAGACTGGTGAGCCCGCCGCCTTTTCCGCCGAGCAGGGAGGAGAGGGTGGCCCCCCATCCCGGAGGATGTTCCTCCGGGATGTTTTCATAGGGCCCTTCCCCTGGTATGTAAGCGTTATAAATGGAGCTCACCCGCTTTCCATAGGCGGTAGGCCTGGCGAGCCGCCCGGGAGAGGCCCGCCAGCCGGACAGCCTGATCCAGCTTCCGCTGCCGCTCTGGCCGCAGATAGGGGCGCAGCGCAGCGATGAGGGCATCGGCCTGGGGGTCAGTTTGCTGGCTGGTTTGGAACAGCTCCAGCAGCCGTCCCATCTGGCCGATCTCCTCCAGATCGAAGGGGGGCGGGGACGGCGCCTGTCCCGGGGCCTCCTCACCGTCTTCAGAGGGGGCGGCCCCGTCCAACCCCAGTTGGCTTGCCAAGGCCTGAAGCTGCCCCATGGTCTCCGGGTCAGACAGCAGGGCGTGCAGGGTTTCTTCCAGGTCAGCCATGGGGACACCTCCTTTCCCGGAAGGATGGGGTTACTTGTTTAAGGTTTGGTCCAACTGCTCCATGGCCTGTTTGGCCTGGGGATCGGCGGCCAACTCGTTGAGCACTTGGGTGAGGGCGGCGGTGTCGCCCTGGAGTGCCGACTGGGCGGCGGACTTCAGCTGCCCAGCGTTTTTCTTTTGCAGGGACCGGAGGAGTTTTTGGGTCTCGGGGTTGGCCAGCATCTGGCGGATGGCCGCTTGGTTTTCCAGCAGCTGCTTGGCCTGGGGATGGTCACGAAGGGGGGCAGAAAAAGGTTGCATGGGCATGGTCTCCTTCCAAGTATTGCTGTCCCAGTATATGACGGCGGGGGAAAGGATGTGCCCTCCAGCCCGGGCAAACCCAAAAATAAACCTGGAAAAAAACCCTTGAGTGTGCTATGATGTCCTCGCCTCCCTGTTTTCCCGGGGATTCGACGGCGGTGCCGTCCCGGGGAACAGGGCATTCCGCAAAGGAAAAGAGGAGGAACCTGCCATGCTGATGGCCATTGATGTGGGAAACACCAATATGGTGTTTGGACTGCTGGAAGGGGAAACCCTGGTGGGAAGTTTTCGCTTAATGACAGACACCAACCGTACGTCTGACGAGATTGGGCTGACCGTCTGTGAGTATTTCCGCCGGTTCAACTGGACGACCGACCAGGTGTGTGATATCATCATCGCCTCCGTGGTGCCCCAGGTGATGTATACCCTCACCAGTGCGATTGTGAAGTATTTTGGGAAAAAGCCGATTATCGTGGATGATGACGTCTCCCCAGGCATTGAGTACGACAGCGAGAGCCACCTGGGCGCGGACCGGTCGGTCTCCTGCGTGGCGGCTATGGAAAAGTATGGGAAGCCCCTGGTGGTGCTGGACTTTGGCACCGCCACCACCGTAGACGCTTTGAGCGACACGGGGCGCTATTTGGGAGGCAGTATTCTGGCAGGGATCCGGGTGTCCACTGACGCGCTCTTCCAGCAGGCAGCCATGCTCCCCCAAATTGAGCTGGTGTGCCCAGACTCGGTGCTGGGGCTCAACACCATTGCCCAGATCCAGGCGGGGTCTGTGATGGGATACATCGGCGCTATGGAGTACCTCATCCGCCAGACGAAGCGGGAAATGGGCTACGGCCAGGACATCAAGGTGGTGGCCACCGGCGGCTTAGCCCGGCTCATCGCAGACAACACCGACATGATCGACGTGGTGGACGGCCAGTTGATCCTGGATGGTTTGCGAATCATCTATGAGCGCTACAAGCGGGAACAGAAGGAATAAGACAAAGCCCCCGGACCGTGCGCAGGCGCACGGTCCGGGGGCTTTGTATCTGGAGTTACTCTTGCGAGCAGAATGCCGGGGCGGTGTCAACTTGGAGCTGAAGATGCTCCAAGATCGCCTTGGTTTCGTCAAAGGTTAGGTTGCCGGCATAGAGATAGAAGGTATAGTGTGCCGTCTCTGCTCTGGCGTTGATGACGTTGCCCGATTGACTGAGGAGACAGGCCACCCCGGTGGAGGTGGTGTACTCCTCTATCTGGTCAAACTCCTCTTCGATATAATACGCGGGAAACGGCTCGGTGTGGTCTATGGAATAGAAATAGGTGAGATCAACGTAGGCGTCTTCCCCTGAGAGATACAATGTTTCGAAGAAGGCGCCCAGGAAGTTTCCGTCTTGGTCCGTGGTGGTGTAGGCGCGGTTCCCATAGGGAACGCTGTCATAGTGGGCCTCCATCCAGTCCAAATCCCAAGTGGCATAGGGGGTCTGCCGGTCCAGCAGCAGAAGGGGTGTTTCCGCAGTGGCTTCGGCTCTGACGTGCCCCTTGGCGTTGTAGGCGTGCCGCTCCCACAGGGGACCCTCTGCGCAGTCCACTGTGGAGGAGATCCAGTCCACACTGCTTAAGGGAATGGCATCCTCATCCAGGTAAGCATCCCTGGTCCAGGTGGAAGAATGGGTGCGGGAGAAGTGAATGACCTCATCCTGAGAGATGGGATTGGGCCCTCCAGAGCCATAGAGGGCATAGCCCCCTGCTGCATGCGCAGCGATTTCCTGTTCCAGGGCAGCTGTGTCTTTCACCACCCTGGGATTTTGGAAGTGCTGTACAATCTCGGTAGCCAGCACGGTACCGCCCCCCAGGACCAGGCAGAGGAGTACCACAAACGCCAGCACCAGTTTTTTCTTTGCTTTGGGGTGGCGGGCTGGGGCAGGGTCTCCCAGGGACAAAGCCCTCTGCTTCCACTCCTTTGGCGTGGTGATTTGATTGAGATCCTGTAAGTTCATAGGGGTTCCTCCTGTAATTGCTTCCGCAGGGCGGCCCGGGCCCGGCTGAGGCGGGACTTCACGGCGCCCGGGCGTAGCCCCAAAATCGTTGCCGTCTCCTCCACGGAATAGCCTTCCACGCAGTGTAAGTAGAGCACGTCCCGCTGATGCCCCGGCAGGGTGCGCAGGGTCTCCAGCACCTCCCAGGCGCTGCTCTCTGGGGCCACCGCCTCCGGAGGGAAGGGACTCTCTCCCAGAAGGCCAACCTTGCGATGCCAAAACTGGCGGTGGAGGTTCACAGCCTCGTGGAGGGTAACCTGGATGAGCCAGGCTTTGATGTGCTCCTGATCCCGGAAGGGACCTTTGGCAGTGAGTAACTTTAGAAACACTTCTTGATAGCAGTCCTCGGCATCTGCCGGCTGCCGACAGCGCAGGAGAAGCAGGCGGGTCACGGTGTCGCTGTGGAGGGCGACGGCTTCCTCGTAGGTTTTCCGGTCCACATGGACTGCCCCCTTTCCGTTGTTTTTGAGGTCCTCACCCTTAACACGTTTGGGAAAGGGTGCAGGTTCCCTGCCAGAGCAAAAAAATGCGCCGCGGAGCCGCGGCGCAGAGGGAGAGGGGAGCATCACCCCTCCTGGGTATTCTGAAAATGGTCACACCAGGGGCGCAGGACGCAGTGGGGACAGTCGGGCTTCCGGGCCCGGCACACCGCCCGGCCGTGGAGGACCAGCCGGTGGCAGAAGTCGTTGGACTCCTCCGGGGGCAGGCAGGCCCGCAGCTGTTTTTCCACCTTGCCCGGGTCTTTGGTGCCGTCGGTGAGGCCCAGCAGGCCGGTGATGCGGATGCAGTGGGTGTCCGCCACCACCACCCCGGGGGTGTGGTGGACGTCGCCCAGGATCAGGTTGGCGGTCTTTCGGCCCACCCCAGGCAAGGCCAGGAGTTCCTCCATGGTGCCGGGCACCTTGCTGTGGTACTTCTCCAGCAGCATCCGGGAGGCAAAGACAATGTCCCGGGCCTTGGCCCGGAAAAAGCCGCAGGAGTGGATGTAGGGCTCAAGGTCCTCCGGCTCCGCCGCGGCCAGAGCCTCCAGGGTAGGGAACTGGGCAAAGAGGGCAGGGGTCACCTGGTTGACCCGCTCGTCGGTGCACTGGGCGGAGAGACGGGTGGCAAAGAGAAGTTCATAATCCTTCTGGTACTGCAGGGAGCAGATGCCGTCTGGGTAAAGCTCTTTCAGCGCCTGGACAATGGCGCGGACGTCTTGGGGTGTTTTCATAAGGCAGTCGAATCCTTTTTCCTCTATTCTTGCGGGGTGTTTTTTGTAAAATTTGTGAGAATAGTATAGCACAAAGTGGGAAGTTCGTCATTGGATTTTTTCCAAATTTAGAGTATAATAGGGATGCTTATTACGTTCGATGATTTTTCCCTCTGCCGACAGACCTTTCGCAGGGGGAAACCCGCCACCCCGAAATTTACCGTACATGAAAAGGAGCGAGTATCGTGGTCAAAGATGTTATTGATTTTCTGATCCAGCAGGACCCCCAGGTGGGCAACGCCGTGAAGGCGGAGTACGACCGCCAGCGCAGAAACATTGAGCTCATCGCCTCGGAGAACTTTGTCAGCGAAGCCGTGCTGGCAGCGGCCTCCTCTGTGCTCACCAACAAGTATGCCGAAGGATATCCCGGCAAGCGGTATTACGGCGGCTGTGAGTGCGTGGACGTGGTGGAAAACATCGCCCGGGACCGGGCCAAGGCCCTCTTCGGCGCTGACCACGTGAACGTTCAGCCCCACAGCGGCGCTTCCGCCAACTATGCCGTCTACCAGGCCCTGTGCAACGTGGGGGACACGGTGCTGGGCATGAACCTGGACAACGGCGGCCACCTCACCCACGGCAGCCCGGTGAACTTCTCCGGCTTGAACTACAACATCGTCCCCTACGGTGTGGATCCGAAGACCCACCGCATCGACTATGACCAGGTGCGGGACCTGGCCAAGCAGCACAAGCCCAAGATGATCATTGCCGGCGCCTCCGCCTATCCCCGGATCATCGACTTCAAGGCCTTCCGGGAGATTGCCGATGAAGTGGGGGCCTACCTCTTCGTGGACATGGCCCACATTGCCGGCCTGGTGGCCGCGGGCCTGCACCCCTCCCCCGTGCCCTATGCTGACGTGGTCACCACCACCACCCATAAGACCCTCCGGGGCCCCCGTGGCGGCGTGATCCTGTGCAAGGAGGAGCATGCCAAGAAGATCGACAAGGCCATCTTCCCCGGCTCCCAGGGCGGCCCCCTGATGCACATCATCACCGCCAAGGCAGTGGCCTTTGGCGAGGCCATGAAGCCGGAGTTTAAGACCTATCAGGAGCAGATTCTGAAGAACGCCAAGGTCCTGGCCCAGAGCCTGATGGACGCCGGCTTCCAGCTGGTCTCCGGCGGCACGGACAACCACCTGATGCTGGTGGACCTCCGCCCGGCCAACATCACCGGCAAGGAGATGGAGAAGCGCCTGGACCAGGTGAACATCACCGTGAACAAGAACACCATCCCCGACGATCCCCAGTCCCCCTTCGTTACCAGCGGCATCCGGGTGGGCGTCCCCGCCGCCACCAGCCGCGGCCTGCGGGAGGAGGATATGAAGGTCATCGGCCAGCTCATCTGGAAGACCGCCACCGAGTTTGACACCAAGCAGGACGAGATCCGTGCCGCTGTGGCGGAGATCACGGCCAAGTATCCCCTCTACGAGTAAACCCACGGGGGACAGCCTTTACACCGGAACCTTTTGCTGATAAAATAGAGAGGACGGCATTCTGTCGTCCTCTCTATTCCATTTCTGATCGAAGGGAGGGAGCCCATGTACCAACCTCTGGCAGACCAACTTCGCCCCAAATCCCTGGACGAAGTGGCCGGGCAGCGGCATATCCTGGGGGAGGGGGGCGTGCTGCGGCGGATCATCCAAGGGGGAACCATCCCCAACCTGATCTTCTACGGCCCCTCCGGCACCGGAAAGACCACCGTGGCGGAGATTGCCGCCGCCCGCATTCACCGGCCGTTCTACCGCCTCAATGCCACCACGGCGTCTCTGGCGGATATCAAGGCCATCACCGCCGATGTGGGCACACTGCTGGCCCCGGAAGGGGTGGTGCTGTATCTGGATGAGATTCAGTACTTCAACAAGAAACAGCAGCAATCCCTGCTGGAGTTTATGGAGAATGGGAAACTGACTCTCATTGCCTCCACCACAGAGAATCCCTACTTCTACGTCTACAATGCGGTTCTCAGCCGGTCCACGGTGTTCGAGTTTAAACCCCTGGCCCCGGAGGAGGTGCTGCCCGTGGTGGAGCGGGGCATCCGCACCCTGGCCCAGACCCGGGGGGCGGAGGTGCACTGGGAGACTGGGGTGCCGGAGCACGTGGCCCGCAGCTGTGCCGGGGATGTGCGCAAGGCCCTCAATGCGGTGGAGGCCCTCTTCGCCGCCCATGCCCAGGACCCTGGAGAGGTTGTCCTCACCCTGGCGGAAACCCAGATGGTGGCCCAGCGGTCGGCCAACCGGTATGACCGGGATGGGGACAGTCACTATGACCTCCTTTCGGCCTTTCAGAAGTCCATCCGAGGCTCGGACCCGGACGCAGCCGTCCATTACCTGGCCCGGCTGCTGGAGGCGGGGGACCTCATCTCCCCCTGCCGCCGGCTGATGGTGATCGCCAGTGAGGACGTGGGGCTGGCCCATCCCCAGGCAGTGGCAGTGGTGAAGGCCTGCGTGGACAGTGCCAACATGCTGGGTCTGCCGGAGGCCAGGATCCCTCTGGCCCAGGCGGCCATTTTCCTGGCCACGGCCCCCAAATCCAACAGCGCCATCCTGGCCATGGAGGGCGCCCTGGCCGACCTGCGGGCCGGCCGGAGCGGGGAAGTGCCATCGGACCTCCGGGACGCCCACTATGGTGGCGCGGCGAACCTAGGCCATGGCCTGGAGTACCGCTATGCCCATGATTATCCCAATCACTATGTGAAGCAGCAATATCTCCCCGACCCGTTGAAGGATCGGGTCTACTACCACTACGGAGAGAATAAGACCGAACAGGCCGCAAAGCAGTATTGGGCCCGGGTCAAGGGGGAAGGTTAATCGAAGACCGTTTCGATGACCTCCCCCCTGCGTTCCGGGGGAGAGTACACCCAACGGGAGAGATGGCCTGCTGTGATGAAGTAGGGGAGCGGATCCGGCGCACTTTGGGGGGGCAGGGTTTGCAGAATGGTCAGCTTCACCTTCATCCGGTCCGGTAGAATGGCCTTGAGGTAGACAGACACCCGGTCATCCTCCTGGAGGCCTTCGGTCTGGTCGGCCAGCCCTGTGAGGTTGGGGGCCAGCTCCACAAAGGTGCCGTAGAGCTGCACCCCCCGTACCCAGCCGGTGACGGTCATGCCAGGGGAGAAGCGGGCGGCATTTTCCTGCCAGGTTCCCAATAACTCTTTGTGGGAGAGGTAGAGACGCCCCAGGGACCGGTCTGTGCCGGTGAGCACGGTGTAGATCTCCTGGCCCACCGTAAACCGCCGGGCGGGATGGGAGATCCGGGAGACCGAGCAGTTTTCAATCCCGATCATGGATACCACGCCGCACCCGACATCGACAAAGGCGCCAAAGCCGGCCAGGTGGGTCACCGTAGCGGGAAGCACGGTGCCCGGGGGGCAGGCCAGAAGGGCTTCCAAGGCCAGTTCCTGGGCCCGCCGGCGGGAGAGCAGGAGGGAGCCCTCCACCTGGGTGACCACGCAGGAGACGGGCTTTCCCACCCGGGAGAGGATGGAAATCTCCCGGGCGGTGCCCTCCCGGATGCCCAAGGCGGCCTCTTCCCGGGGGATGGTTCCGGTAAAAGGGCCCAACTGCACCACCAGATCGTGGGCAGGGGTGCAGAGGGTCACCCGTCCCTCCACGACGGTTTCTCGGGCCATGGCCTGGCGGAGACGGGACAGGGTTTCCACGTTGGCCCGGTTCTGGAGGGTGTGCAGAAGGCGCCCTTCCGGAGGATATAGGTTGGACATATATGGCCTTCCTTTCTGTGCTGCAAGGTGAGACAAAGTCTGCCTTCACTATATTCATGCAACCCTAGAAACTTGCCAACCACGCCGGAAGGAGGTGTATGCCCATGGAGATTCAGCCTGGTGACGTCTTGGAGATGAAGAAAGAGCATCCCTGCGGCTCCCGTCAATGGGAGGTTCTCCGGGTGGGGATGGACTTCCGTCTTCGCTGCACCGGCTGCGGCCGGGAAGTCATGCTCCCCCGGCGAAAGGCAGAGAAAGCGGTGAAAAAAATCATACCTTCGGCACCCCGTGCCGATTGAGACAGGAGGCGTGTTTTTATGCGATATGAAGGTCAAATTTATCGTCCCCCCGGGGAGTGGCGGAGCTATCTGCTCCAGTGTACCGTGGGCTGTTCCCACAACAAGTGCACCTTCTGCGGGATGTACAAGACGAAGAAGTTCCACGTCCGCCCCATGAAGGAGATCATTGAGGACATTGCCATGGCCCGGGAATACTATGGGCCCAACAACGTGGATAAAGTGTTCCTCTGCGATGGGGATGCCATTGTCATGCGGCAGGCTCACCTGCTGCAGATCCTGGAGGCGCTGTATGCTGCCTTCCCCCGTCTGCGGCAGGTGACGGTGTACGCCGGTACCCGGAGCACCATGACCAAGAGCCAGGAGCAGCTCATCGAGCTGCGGCAGGCTGGCCTCACCCGGGCCTACCTGGGGGTGGAGTCCGGATGGGACGACCTGCTGAAAAAGGTGAACAAGGGGGTCACCTCGGAGCAGATGCTCCAGGCTGCGGCCCTGCTGAAAAATGCTGGCATCGACCTGTGGGTGACGGTGATCCTGGGCCTGGCCGGCCCCGGAGAGCCATCCAAAAAACATGTGGAGGAGACCATCAAAGTCCTGAACCGGATGCAGGCCAACCACGTCTCCTGCCTGTCCTACATGCCGGAACCCAACTCTCCCATGTACCAGGACGTGCGGGAGGGCCGCTTCCAGATGATTACCCCGCGGGAATACCTGGAGGAGACCCGGGCCCTGGTGGCGGGGCTGAACTACGGCCCCTTCCACTTTACCAGCAACCATGCGTCCAACTACCTGCCCCTCAAGGGAACCCTGCCGGATGACCGAGAGAAATTCCTGCAAATGATCGACGACGCCCTGGGCGGTAAGCAGCGGATCCGCAGCGAAAAGTACCGGGCACTGTAACCCTTTCCACCAAAGAGAAACGCGCCGCCTTCCGCAGAGAATACGGAAGGTGGCGCGTTGTAGCGTCAGAAACGGCTGTGTTCTTAGCCCTGGAAGGACAGTACGGCAATTTGCGGACGGGTACCACGGTTGATGGAGATGGTATCGCCGGGGTAGTAGACGTAATCGTCCACCAGGGACAAGAAGTCCTCCACTTCCCCCACGGCAGGCAGACCCACCTGGCCCATGCGGTAGTGCATGGGGATGACCACTTTGGGCTGCAGATCATCGATCAGCGCCTTGGCCTCTTCGGGGCCGATGGTGTAGTAGCCACCTACGGGAACCATGGCAACATCCAAGTGGAGCAAGTCAGCACGCTGGAGCGGCGTCAGGGGGCAGCCAAGGTCCCCAAAGTGGGCCACCCGGAGCTTCCCCACTTCCAGCAGATGAATAGTATTGGTCCCCCGCAGTTTGCCCCCTTCGGGGTCGTGGAAAGTGGGGATTTCTGTGATGTGGAAGGGATTGTCATGTCCGGTGCGCAGGGAGACGATGCCCGCGGCGTTGTGGTCGTTGTGCTGATGGGAGCAGAGCACCAGGTCTGCAGAGAGATGCAGGGGAGGGAAGCCTGGGACATAATTGTCCTCATAGGGGTCGAAGACCACGGTAAAGTCCTGGCAGGTCAGGGTAAAGCAGGCGTGGCCGTGCCAGCGCAGGGTCAGTTGTTCCATGGGAAAACCTCCTTCATTGGTGTTGGGGCCGTGGATTCTAAGGGTATTGTACCACATTTTCCGGCAGAGAATAGGGGGTTCGGGCAAAAAGTTGCAAGAATTGACAAAAAACCCAGGCCGTATGATGGAAAAAATCCGTTGGGCATAGTATAATGGGGCAAGAAAAACCCGCTTGCTGCGGTGAAATGGAGCGATACGGATATGAAAGCAGCTTTGGTGATCATGGCCGCCGGTATGGGTTCCCGCTATGGCGGAGAAAAACAAACCGACGGCATTGGCCCCCACGGGGAGGCCATTATGGAATACTCGGTGTATGACGCAGTGCGAGCCGGGTTCCACAAAATTGTCTTTATCATCAAACCGGGGATGGAGCCTACCATCCGCGCCCTGTGCGGCGACCGCATCCAAACCATGCGCACCCCTCAGGGGGAGCCGGTGGAAGTGGCCTATGCGGTGCAGGACTTTTCCAGTGTCCCCGGATTTTATACCATTCCTGAGGGCCGTACCAAGCCCTTTGGCACGGTCCACGCGGCTCTATGCGCCCGGGACCTGGTGGAGGAGCCCTTTGCCATCATCAACGCCGATGACTACTACGGGGTGTCTGCCTTTGCCACCATTCTCCAGGAACTGCTGGCCCTTCCGCCGGTGGGGCAGGGGACCATGGTGGGCTATCGGCTCAAGAACACCGTCAGTGACAACGGCACCGTCTCCCGGGGGGTCTGCCAGCTGAAGGACGGGAAGCTGGAGAAGGTGAAGGAGACCCTGAAGATTAAAAAGTATCCCGATGGCGCTATTGTAGACGCGGCGGACCCGGCGCAAGAGGTTCCGCTGGATCCCGAGAGTGTTGTCTCCATGAACTTCTGGGGATTTACGCCTTGGATCTTTGAGGAGATGGACCGCTATTTCCGGGAATTCCTCCAGGGCCTGTCCCCAGAAGAGGAGAAGGCGGAGTGCCTGCTGCCTGTGCTGGTGGACCGCCTCATCACTGCGGGCCAGATGACAGTGTCTGTCCTTCACACCGACGCCGTATGGTTCGGGGTGACCTATCAGGAGGACCGGCCTGTGGTGGAGCAGGCGTTAAAATCCCTGCATGACCAAGGGGTATATCCCCCTTCCCTGAAAGAGTAATGGAGTCCCCGGGACAGGCAGCCATCCTGCCCGTCCCGGGGATAGAAATCTTTTTTTGAAAAGCGCAAAAAAGGATTGACAAATCGTCCCACAATGAGTATACTATCCTAGCAGCCAAAAATGCGGATGTGCTGGAACTGGTAGACAGGCACGTTTGAGGGGCGTGTGTCCATGACGTACGGGTTCAAGTCCCGTCATCCGCACCATGGCGAGTGTTCTTATAGCATTTGAAACGCTGTAGGAACACTCGTCTTTTTTCTTTTGTATTGGTCTACCGCCAAGGAGAGGCAGATCTGACGGTGGAAAAGGTCTTGACGCAGGTCAATGGCGAGGACTATGCAGGCGGAAGTGTTTCTGTAGGCGATGAACTTACCTACACCGTTACTGTGACGAACAGCGGCACTTTGGATTTGTTGGATGTTCTTGTCAATGATACGATGTCCAATGGCCAAACCGTAACTTGGGTCGATCTGCCCGAAGGCGTGACGCAGGGGGAGGACGGCACCTTGACCATTGCCAGCCTGCCTGCTGACAGTGATCCCGTGACGCTCACGGCTGTCTACACGGTCCAAAGCAGCGATGCCGACAGCAGCCTTTCCAACACTGTGAATGTAACAGGACAGACCCACGATGGTGGGACAACAGAGAAGGAAACCACCACGCCGGAAACCCCTGTAAACCCCACGGAACCATCCGTTCCTCCTGAGACGGAGACGCCTGATGAGCCCGAACTGAACACTGAGGACCACTACGCCTACATCGTGGGCTACCCAGACGGCACGGTGCGTCCCGAGGGGAACATCACCCGGGCAGAGGTGGCCACCATCTTCTTCCGTCTCCTCACCGACGAGAGCCGGGACAAGTTCTGGAGCCAGACCAACGACTACACGGATGTGCCTGCCGACGCCTGGTACAACAGCGCCGTCTCCACCCTCAGCAACGCCGGCATCCTGGACGGCTACGAGGACGGCACCTTCCGGCCCGATGGGAACATTACGAGAGCGGAGTTCGCCACCATTACGGCGCGCTTCTTGGAGGCCAGCTATGACGGCGGAAACCGCTTCCCCGACATTGACGGCCACTGGGCGGCGGAGT
Organism: uncultured Eubacteriales bacterium; assembly: GCA_900546255.1. Taxonomy (GTDB): domain Bacteria; phylum Bacillota; class Clostridia; order Oscillospirales; family Oscillospiraceae; genus Evtepia; species Evtepia excrementipullorum. The sequence continues at coordinate 6,757 of URCB01000007.1, read as the reverse complement.
ACATCAACGAGGCCGCCAATGCCGGCATTGTGGATGGGTATGAGGACGGCACCTTCCGTCCGCAGCAGAACATCACCCGGGCCGAGGCGGTGACCATGGTCAACCGGACCGTGGACCGCCACCCCGACGCGGACCACCTGCTGGACAACATGGTCACCTGGCCGGACAACCCGGAGTCCGCCTGGTACTATGCCCAGATCCAGGAGGCCACCAACGCCCACGCCTACACCATGCACACCGACCAGGAGGACGCCCCCTACGAGATCTGGACGGAGCTCCTCCCCAACCGGGACTGGTCTGCCTTGGAACAGGCGTGGTCCGATGCCCACGCCGGCGGGGAAAACGCCACGGCGTGAGCCGAGAGGAAGGCGAGTGCCCCCCGCCCCCTGGGGCCTACGACACCTCCCAACGAGAAAAACTGCCGCAGAACCTGTGGTTCCGCGGCAGTTTTTTCGTGGGGGTGGGGTCAGGCAGAGCCCTTCCCCCGCCGCCGGGCCAGCGCCCAGCCTAGGAAGACGAAGGTCCCCATCAGGGCCAGGTGGTCCCCGTAGAACACCAAGGGGGACTCGGAGAAGTCCAAAAAGACGAACTGGCTCCGGAGGAACAGGTAGGTGGGAAAATCCCGCCGGAAGAACACCGTGAGGCCGTATACCGCCACCGCCGCCCCCAGCAGGGTTCCAATCCTGGCCCGCCGGGGGGAGGGTGGGGACAGGGCCAGCCTCCGCCGCCCCCGGGCCAGCACCCCGCCCCAGTGGAGCCCCAGGTGGAAGCCCATCAACAGGAACCCCCAGTGGGAGGCCGCCATGTGGACCAGCCGGGCGGTTCCCGTCCCGCCGGTCAGCCCCAGGAAGGCAAAGACGTGGTTGGACAGCAGCACCCCGCTGACCAGCAGCCCCGCCATGTCCAGCAGGAGCAGGCCGTTGACCAGGGCAGTGAGCCGCCGCAGGACGGTCCGCGGCCCCCGGGCCAGGCCGGGGTACCACCGGCGGTTGAGGAGGTGGTGGACCAGGAAGAGGGCCAGGGTCCCGGCCCCCACCCATTCGTGGGCCCGCTCCCCCCACAGGTGGTACCCCATGAGGAACCACAGGCCCAGGGTCATGAGCAGGTCCACCACCCCCCGGGCGGCCCCCTGCCTCACAGGAGCTGGCGGCCCAGGCGGTAGGCCGCCTGGGGGAAGGGGGAGCGGGCCGTCATGGAGGGGGTGCCGCAGCCGGTGCCCAGGACCATGCCCATGTCCTGGAGGTTCAGGTAGCGGACCAGGGTCTGGTAGTGGGCCTCCAGGGCGGCGAAGGTCCAGGAATCGCTGTTCCAGGCGGCGGCCAGCAGGGCGGACTTCAAGTGCTTGGCCTGCAGGCTGCTGTTGAAGGCGCAGAACCGGTCCACCATGGTCTTCAGCTGGGCGGACATGCCGTAGTAGTACAGAGGGGTGACAAAGACCACCATGTCGGCGGCCAGCAGCTGCCGGCGGATGCCCTCCACGTCGTCCTTCTGGACGCAGGGCCCCTCGTAGCCGCAGTGGACGCAGCCGGTGCAGGGGTGGATGTCGGCGTGGGCCACGTCCACGAAGGCCACCTGGTGGCCGGCCTCCTGGGCCCCTTGGGCGAACCGCTCCGCCAGCAGGTTGGAGGAGCCGTGGCGGTTGGGGCTGCTTTCTAAGATCACAATGCGCATATGCAATGCCTCCTTTTTCGTTGGGGGGAAGTTCAGTTCCCCAACCCAGCCACCCAGGTTTGGATGGCCTGCTGGGATTGGGCGGCTTCCTCCTCGCTGCAGTCAAAGATGTTGTCTGAGAGGGTGGCGTTGGGCAGGGCCTGGGTGAGGATCTCCACGCTGTTGGCCAGCCCCCCGGTGCCGTGGGAGCAGAAGAGGTAGACCTGCTTGCCGGACAGGTCATTCTCCTCCAGGAAGGTGAGCACCGCCATGGGCACGCCGTACCACCAGTTGGGGTAGCCCAGGAACACGGTGTCATACTGGTTCAGGTCCTCTACCGCGGCGGTGAGGGCGGGGCGGGCGTCCTCCCCCCGCTCCTGGTTGGCCCGGGCCAGGCATGCATCCCAGTCGCTGGGGTAGGGGTCGGTGACCTGGATGGAGAAGAGGTCCCCACCGGTGGCCTCCTGAACCCAGGCGGCCAGCTGCTGGACGTTGCCCGGGGGCACCACGCTGGGGGAGGTGATGGCGTCCACGTCCTCTGACAAGACGGCATTCTCCGCCCAGGAGAAGTAGGCCACCAGGGTGCTGCCCGCCCCATCGCCGGTGGGGGCAGGCTGGGCCGCCGGGGCGGGGTCGGCCGTCCCCGTGGTCTGGTCCGTGCTGCCGCAGGCGGCCAGGGACAGCAGCAGGCAGAGAAGCAGGAAGATGGTACCGAATTTTCGCATGGCAGTTGCCTCCTTTGCTTGGGATGGGCCCTCTGCCCTGCGGGCGGGGCAGGGACCCGTTCTGAACTTAGTATAAAAGAAGACGGATGAGATGTCTAATACCTATCCATCATGGCTTTCTATTCGGTTTCGGCATAGAAAAACCCCTTCCTCCGTGAGAAGGAAGGGGAAACTGGGCGGGAACCGCCCTCACCGGAGCAGGGCCTCGTAGAGGGCCCGGTCCTCGTCTTTGAACACGTTGAACACCACCGACGGGGCCTGGGGGTGGTCCCGCTGCCAGGCGGAGACGGTGTTCACGGCGATCTGGGCGGCCAGGTCGTTGGGGAAGTGGAACTCCCCGGTGGAGATGCAGCAGAAGGCCACGCTGGCCAGCCCGTGTTCCTCCGCCAGGGCCAGGCAGGCGCGGTAGCAGCTGGCCAGCAGGGCCTGGTCCCGCTGGGTTACGGGGCCGGTGATGATGGGCCCCACGGTGTGCAGGACGTACCGGCAGGGGAGGTGATAGCCCGGGGTGAGCTTGGCCTGGCCGGTGGGCTCCTCGTGCCCCTGGCGGGCCATAAGCTGGGCGCAGGCCTGCCGCAGCTCCATGCCGGCGGCGGAGTGGATGGCGTTGTCGATGCACCCGTGGCAGGGGACAAAGCACCCCAGCATCTGGCTGTTGGCGGCGTTGACGATGGCGTCCACCGCCAGGGTGGTGATGTCCCCCTGCCAGAGGTACTGCCCCGGCTGCCGGGGGGTGAGGTCGGCCAGGCGGGTGATGTTTTTTTCCGCCAGCTCCGCCTGGAGAAAGGCGTCCTGAACCGCCAGCACCTCCAGGGGGATGGGGTCCGGGGGCCGGGTGTTCATCAGGGCCCGGAGGAGGCGCCGCCGGTCCTCAGGGCGCCGGGGGATGGCGATGTCCTGCCCGCCGGGGCGCTCAGCCAGCAGGGCATGGAGGAGGAAGCGGAGCCGTTCTTCTTGGGTCATGGGGAAGACCACCTTTCCGGGGGAATGGTCCCTGGGGGACAGGACCATCTTAGGCCCCGCCGGGCCCCTTGTAAAGTAGGTACTTTTTGGTGACCGGGGTCAGAAGTAGAAGAGGTCCTCAAACTTCTTGTCCAGGGCGATGCACAGCACCAGGGCCAGCTTGGCGGTGGGGTTGAACTGCCCCGTCTCAATGGAGCTGATGGTGTTCCGGGACACCCCCACCAGCTCCGCCAGCTGGGCCTGGGAGAGCTTTTTCTCCGCCCGGGCCTCCTTTAGGCGGTTTTTTAGGATGAGTTGGTCGTTCATGTCAGTAGATGCCTGCAGAAGCTAAAAACGCAAAGAGCGGTTATGACCATCAGAAGAATCCCCCAGATCAAGTGCTTTTTCTGCCGCAGCTGGCTCCATTCATAGAGACAGCTCAGCCCGCCTTGGCAGGCAAAAAGGGCGAAGATGTCCGCCGGGTACTGATCTTTCAAGATCCTTAGCATCATGAAGAAACAGCCCAGCACCACCACCCCTCCTAGAGAGAAAGCATCCCGCCGGATACGGATGGTTTTTTCCCGCTCGTCCTCGGGCTGGTTTTCCCGCCGGCTCCTGGCCAAAATTTCATCTCGGTTCATGGGGGGCCTCCTTTCTGGTTTGCCGAGTCAACTTGGCATGTTAAACATAGTATTGCTAAGGGCGCTTATCAAGAGATTTTTCAGCCTTTTCTTGGCAAATATCAGTTTTTTCAGGACGAGCTGATCGTTCATGCCAGCAGCGCCCGGCAGAATTCGTAGAAGAACCAAGCCGCCAGGGCCAGCAGCACCACCCCGGGGATCAAACAGCGTTTCTGCCGCAGCTGGACTCCCTCATAGACAAAGGCCAGCCCGGACATGCAGAAGAAAAGGGAGACCAGGTCCGCCGGGGACTGGCCCTGCCAGATCTTCAGCCCCATAAATACCACCCCCAGCCCCAGCACGCCCCACAGGGAGAAGGCGTCCCGCCGAGTGCGAATGGTTTTCTCCCGCTCGTCCCCAAAGCGGTTTTCGTTCTTGTGTTTGGAGAGGATTTCGTCTTTGTCCATGGGGGGAGCTCCTTTCTGGTTTGCCAAGTTTACTTGGTATGTTTAGCATAGCATTGCCAAGTGTTCTTGTCAAGATGTTTTGCAAAGTTTTCTTGGCAAAACCTGTGCTCCAGCGTCACACATCCCAGGGATACGTGGGGATTGCACGGAAAATTTTTCGCTTTTTCGGGGATTTCGTGCAAAAAGAACCGATTTTCCCCTTGACAAGAGAAAGAAAATCCAATACCATGAGAGAAACCAGAAGATAGAGGCGCGTCTCGCCAAGAGTATCCGTGGCCCATGCCGTGCAGGGCAGGCCCGGGGAAAGGGGCAGACGCCGAAGGCGGTTCCCGCTGCAAAGGGGACTGGCCTGGGCGGACAAACTAAGAGTTGTCCGACTGTCGCAAATGGTATAATTTGCGGAGGGCTATCACTTGATATCGTAACCTCGGATTCCTGTGGGAGCCGTGGTGTCTTTGAAGTTATCAAGCAGCTATCCCCGCATAGCTTGCTTGATTTTTTTGTTGCCTTTTTCGGCCGCAGGGAGATCGGGCAGGACAATTCATATGCAGGAGGAACCTACCATGAAGAACAACACCCCCATTTTCCGCGGCATTGCCACCGCCCTGATCACCCCCCTCACCGCCGACGGCATCGACTATGCCCAGTTCGGCAAGCTCATCGACTGGCAGATCGACCAGGGCATCAACGCCCTGGTGATCTGCGGCACCACCGGGGAGAGCTCCACCCTCAGCGACGCCGAGCACCGCCGGGCCATCGCCTTCGCCTGCGAGAAGGTTAACGGCCGGGTGCCCGTCATCGCCGGCACCGGCTCCAACGAGACGGCTTACGCCGTGGAGCTCACCAAGAGCGCCTGCGCCGACGGGGCGGATGCCGTCCTGGTGGTCACCCCCTACTACAACAAGACCACCCAGAACGGCCTGGTGGCCATGTACAACACCATCGCCGACGCCAGCACCAAGCCGGTGATCCTGTACAACGTCCCCTCCCGCACCGGCATCGGCATCCAGCCGGAGACCTATGTCAAGCTGGCCCAGCACCCCAACATCGCCGCCATCAAGGAGGCCAACAGCGACATCTCCAAGATCGTGGAGACCTTCGCCCTGGTGGGGGACCAGCTGGACATCTACTCCGGCAATGACGACCAGATCGTCCCCATCCTGTCCATGGGGGGCCAGGGGTGCATCTCGGTGCTCTCCAACGTGGTGCCCAAGGAGACGGTGGCCATCACCGACCAGTTCTTCGCCGGGAACGTGGCGGAGGCTGCCCGGCTCCAGTGCCAGTTCATGCCCCTCATCCGTTCCCTCTTCTGCGAGAGCAACCCCATCCCCGTGAAGGCCGCCATGAGCGCCCTGGGCTTCTGTGAGAACTACCTCCGCCTGCCCCTGGTGCCCATGGAGCAGGACCACTATGAGACCATGCTCCAGCGGATGCGGGCCCTGGGCCTCTCGGTCTGAGAAAGGAAGGCAGCCTTATGAACCTTATCGTCAACGGCGCCCTGGGCCGGATGGGCCAGGAGGTCTGCCGCCTGGTCCAGGAGGAGGGCCACACCCTGGCCGCCCGGGTGGACCGGTCCGGCGCCGACGGGTGCTATGCCCACCTGGCCGACTACACCGGCCCGGCGGATGTGGTCATCGACTTCTCCAACCACGCCTGCGCGGGGGAGCTCATGGACTACTGCGTGGGGCGGAACCTCCCCCTGGTGGCCGCCACCACCGGGTACACGGAGGAGGAGTTCCAGGCCATCCGGGCCGGGGCGGAGAAGGTCCCGGTGTTCCAGTCCTACAACATGTCCATCGGGGTGGCCCTGCTGGCCCGGCTGGTGGGCCAGGCGGCGGCCATCTTCGGCGGCTGCGACGTGGAGATCGTGGAGGCCCACCACAACCGGAAGGCCGACGCCCCCAGCGGCACCGCCCTCCTCCTGGCTGACGCGGTAAAGGCCCAGCGGCCGGACGCGGAGTATGTCTTTGGCCGCCACGGCCAGCACAAGCGCCAGCCCAACGAGATTGGCATCCACTCCCTGCGGATGGGCAACGTGGTGGGGGAGCACGAGGTGATCTTCTCCACCGACAGCCAGACCATTACCCTCAAGCACCAGGCCCATGACCGGGCTCTCTTCGCGGAAGGGGCCCTCACTGCGGCGGCGTTTTTGGTGGGGAAGCCGGCGGGGCTTTACCATATGGATGACCTGCTGGGGTGAGAATTTTGGGAGGGGCACCCGAGGGTTGCGCTTCGTTCGGGAGGGCAGCGTACGGGGGTGTCAAGGGTTCTGCTTGGTGTGAGGCCCCTCCCAAAATTGGGGGATGCAGCCGCTGCGCGCGCCCTGCGGGCACACTGGCGGCTGAGAAGTATG
>URCB01000006.1 GCA_900546255.1 uncultured Eubacteriales bacterium | reverse complement strand
GTGGAGTACGCCCTCAGCGACCTGGGCAACTCCATGCGCCCCATCCTGGATTCCATGGAGCAGTGGGGGAGGGACTATCAAAAGATGGTCCGAGGCGAATAACCCTTGAAAACAAGCGAGCAGGGAGAACGCCCCTGGCGGATCCAAGGGCGTTCTCCCTGCTCTTTTTGCTGTCTGTCCGGCCCGGAGACCGGAAGCAGCCGTCAAAAGGAAACGGCGCCCACGGCCATGGCCGTGGGCGCCGTTCTGCGTGTTCATTGGTCTTTCAAGAGGTCCCAGAGCTGCTGGAAGAGTTCGTCCCGCCGCTGGCGGGCGCCCTCCCCCTGGCCGGGGGCGTAGGAGTAGAACCCGTCCCCCGCCTTCACCCCCAGGCGGCCCTGGTCCACCAGATCGTGGAGGGCCTGGCTGCGCTGGTCGTTGTTGAGGTCGGGGAAGAGGTAGTCGCTCACCGCCTGGAAGATGTCCACGCCCCCCAGATCGGCGGTCTCAAAGGGGCCCAGGACGGCGTAGCGGAACCCGGGGCCGTACTTCATGGCCGCGTCGATCTCCTCCGGTCCGGCGGCGCCGGTGGCCAGGATGTGGAGGGCCTCCCGCATCACGGCGTACTGCAGGCGGTTGCCGAGGATGCCCAGGATGTCCTTCTGGACGATGACAGGCTTCTTCCCCAGGGCCAGGGCCAGGGCGTGGACCGCCTGGGCGGCGGCTTGGCTGGTCTGGTCCCCCCGGGTGATCTCCACCAGGGGCATGAGGTCTGGGGGGTTCCACCAGTGCATGCCGCAGAACCGGGTGGGGTCCTCCACCCCCTGGGCCACGTCGGTGACCCGCAGGCCGGAGGTGTTGGTGGTGAGCAGGGCCTCCGGGGCCACCCGGGGGGAGATCTCCCGGAAAAAGGCCTGCTTCACCGCCAGGTCCTCGGCGATGTTCTCCACCACGAAGTCCGCCCCGTCAAAGGCGGCGTAGTCGGTGGTGTAGGTCACCCGCCCGGCGATGGCAGCTGGGTCCTCGGTGAGAAGGCCCTGGGCGGCCAGGCGGTCTAAATCCCCGGCGATGCGGGTCTGGGCCCGCTCCAGGGAGGGGGTGCGCCGGTTCCACAGGGTGACGGCGAAGCCGTGTTGGGCGAAGATGCGGGCCAGGGTGGTGCCCATGGTGCCCGCGCCGGCCACCACAGGCCGGCGGATGTCAGGTTGGGTCATAGGGGGATGCCTCCTTTGGATGGGATGGTGGGTTCGGCCGCTGCCGGGCCCGGTACTTGGCGGGGGAGAGGCCGGTCTTTTTCCGAAAGGCTTTGCCAAAATAGCTGGCGTCGCCGAAGCCGCAGGCCTCCGCCACCTGGCTCACCGGCCAGTGGGTGGTCAGCAGCAGGTGGCAGGCCTGCTCCAGCCGATGGTTCAGCAGGTACTCCATGGGGGACAGGCCCAGCACCCGGCGAAAGCAGGCCAGGCAGGTGTTTCGGCTGACGTTGGCCGCCTGGGCCACCTGGTCCAGGGTGAGCCGTTCCCGGTAGTGGGCCTGGAGAAAGGTCAGCATCTGCTTGGCCCGGACCTGGTCCGTCCGCTGGGCGGGGGAGAGGGCCCGCCGGGGGAGTTCCTCCTGGTGCTCTGCCATGGCGATCCAAACCTGGCACATGTGGGTGTGGATGGCCAGTTCATAGGCCCCCGTCTCCGCCTGGCTCAGGGCATAGGCCTGGCGGAGCCCCTCCAGCATGGCCCGCTGCCAGGGGACCTCCGGCCGGAGAACCAAACTCCCCAGCCCCTGGCTCCCCAAGAGGGGGGCGATGTACTTGCGGTAGATGACGCTCCCCGCCGGGGCCAGGAAGGCCGGGTCCATGATGACGGAGAACATGGCCGCGTCAGGGGTGTGGCTGGCGGGCTGGGCCATGTGGAGGAGGTGGGCGTTCTTCACGATGCCCTGGCCGGCGGTGAGGGTGTAGTGCTCGTTCTCCACGAAGTACTCCATGGTGCCTTTGGTGATGACGTTGAACTCCAGGGCGGGGTGCCAGTGCCAGTGGATGCCCGCCCGGTCAAACTGGTCCATGATGTCCAGGTAGAAGCGGATGGGGTAGTCCTCCGCCCCCTGGAGGTCCAGGGCCATGAGGGTGTGGTCGGTGAGGATCTCTGTGACTTGCATCGGGGCCCTCCTTTGTGAAATCAGACCAAAACATTGGGAGATCGTCCGATGTGTTTCCGTGAAAAAGATGGTACTATACTACCACAGAACATCCTCCCACGCAAGGGGAGGGGAGAGGAGGACACCCCATGGATACCCTGGGTTTCACCATCGGAAAGAAATTCACCTTCACCAAAACCTTCGCCGAGAGCGATGTTTACCTCTTTGCCGGCCTCATCGGGGACTTCTTCCCCGCCCATGTGAATGAGGAGTACTGCAAGACCATGCCCTACGGCACCCGGCTGGTCCACGGCTGCCTCACCTTCAGCCTGTGCTCCACCGTGAGCGGCATGGCGGGGGTGGCCAGCGGGCAGGACATCCTGGCCATGGGCTATGACCAGCTCCGCTTCCGCAAGCCGGTGTTCTTTGGGGATACCATCACCGCCACCTACTGGATCACCGAGGTGGACCCGGTGAAGCGCAAGACCACCGGCCAGTGCGTTATGACCAACCAGCGGGGGGAGACCGTCCTCACCTGCCTGCACTACATGAAGGTCCTCGACGGGAAAGGGGAGGGAAAGGCATGAATCGCTGGCATCAGCATTACCTCCGGGGAGACTACCACAACCAGGACCCCAAGGCCCTTTACCAGGCCCGGCTGGCCACCGTCCAGGAGGCCCTGGACCTCATCGAGGACGGGGACTGCCTGGCTTGGTCCACCCACGGCAGCGAGCCCAAGGTGTTCCTGGAGCACCTGCACACCATCGTCCCCCGGCTGGACAAGGGGGTGGACTGCTGGAACACCATCACCCGGTATACCTACCCCGTCACCAGCGACCCCGGCCTGGCGGGGAAGTTCCGCCACCACACCTTCTTCTTCGACAAATGGTCGGTGGGGGCCAGGGGGAGCGGGCTGTACTCCCATTTCCCGGTGGACCAGCACCTGTATGCCCAGGGAATTCAGGCCTGCAAGCCCCCCAACGTCTTTGTGGCCCAGGTGTCGGAAATGGACAAGCACGGCTATGTCCATTTAAGCTGTGACCTGATCATGACCCTGGAAAACCTGTACCGGGCGGATAAGATCATCTTCGAGGTCAACGCCCGCACCCCCATGGTGTGGGGGGAGAATGCCCTGCCCGTCTCCATGGCCGACGTGCTCTACGAGGTGGATGAGCCCATCTACCAACTCCAAGATCCCCCCATCGGGGAGAAGGAGGAGACCATCGCCGGCTACGTCACCGAGATGATGAAGGATGGGGACTGCATCCAGTTGGGTTTCGGGGGCATCCCCAACGCCATAGGGTTCCACTTAATGGAAAAGCACGACCTGGGCATCCACACCGAGCAGATCGGCACCTCCATGGCCCATCTCATGGCCTGCGGGGCGGTGACCAACCGGTATAAGTCCATCGACCAGGGGATCACCGTGGGCTCCTTCATCTCCGGGGACAACTTCCTCTATGACTTTGTGGACCAGCACCCCCGGCTCACCGTCCGCCGCAGCCGGTACACCAACGACCCCTACGTCATCGCCCGGAACGACAATGTGGTCTCTGTAAACGCCTCCCTCCAGATTGACCTCACCGGCCAGGTGTGCGCGGAGTCCATCGGCCCCTATCAGCACTCCGGCACAGGCGGCGCCACCGACTTTGCCTGGGGGGCCTACCACTCGAAAGGGGGGCGGGCCATCCTGGCCCAGACGTCCACCACGAAGAAGGGGACCCTCTCCCGCATTGTGCCCATCCTGGACCCGGGGGCCGTCGTCTCGGTCTCCCGGAACCTGACGGACATGGTGGTCACCGAGTACGGCGTGGCCAAGCTCCGCCAGCGCACCGTGGGCCAGCGGGTGGAAAACCTCATCGCCGTGGCCCACCCGGACTTCCGGGCGGAGCTGCGGAAGCAGGCCGCAAAATACATGTACTATTAAAACCGGCGCCACCCTTCTCCTTTCTGACGGGAACCGCCCCGGCCCATTTTGGGCTGGGGCGGTTCCTCTGTTGGGCGAAGGGGAGAAAAATGTTTGCGTTTTGCCCGGGACCGGCATCCAAATCCGTTCTTGCTGCCTCTAATGGGTGAAAGCAATCGGAGCGGCCGCAAAAACGCTTTCAGAAAGGAAACCGCCAGCCATGATGAACCAACAGGAATTCACCGCCGCCGTTTTGGCGGCGGAGCCCACCCTCTACCGGGTGGCCAAAGCCATGGTGGGCAACGAGGAGGATTGCGCCGACGCGGCGCAGCAGGCCATCCTGCGGGCCTGGGAGCGGCTGGACACCCTGCGCCAGCCCCAGTATTTCCGCACGTGGCTCACCCGGATCCTCATCAACGAGTGCAAGGGAATTCTCCGCCAACGGGGGCGGCAGGCCCCCTATGACCAGGCGGCGGCGGAAGCCATCCCCGCCCCGGCGGAGGAGGATCACAGCGACCTCTACGCAGCGCTGGGCGCCCTGGAGGAGAAGTACCGCCTGCCGGTGGTGATGTACTACTGGGAGGGGTTCAAAACCCGGGAGATTGCCTCCCTTCTCCGCCTGCCGGAGGGGACCGTGAAAAGCCGCCTGCGCACCGCCCGGATCCAACTCCGGGACACCCTGAAAGGAGCGTGTTTTGCATGAAGAAAAACCATACCCTGCCCCCTGTGCCGGAGGCCTTCCACCAGCGGGTGCAGCATACCTTAGAAGGTTTGCCGGAGCAGACCCGGTCCCAGAGACGCTTCCCCCTGCGTGGGGTGGCCGGGGTGGCCCTGGCCGCCGCTCTCTGCCTGGGGGGCACTGCTGTGGCCGCCGGGGTCAGCGGGGGCTTCCCCCTCTTCTTCCCCCAGGGGGAGGATGCCGCCCTGTCGGATTACATCGCCGTCCCGGCGGGGGTGGTCACCGACGAGAACGACCACTACCGCATGACCGTGGACGCTTTCCTCTTTGATGAGGCCACAGGCACCGGCCTGGTGCGCCTGCACATCGAGAATAAGGCGGGGGATGGGGTGCGGCCCTTTGAGGTTTTGGCGTACTACCCCCAGTACCAGAACCAGCCTGGCCTGGCCTGGAGCGGCCTGGAGCAGGTCTGGGGCAATGGAGATGGGAAGCTGGCCTTCCAGGTGATGTATGGGGAGAACCACACCGGAAGCCGTTTCTACCTGGACACCACCCGCTCCACTGAAAACGACTACTACCTGGAGGGGGCCTTCATCGCGGGACCGGCCAGCGGGATCGACACGGCCCAGGCCCCCCTGCGCCTGGTGGCTCGAGACTATGCCCTGGACCGCACGGGACTGGGTGGGGAGGTCCTCTCCGCCGACCTGCCCCAGGCCCAGGCCATGCCCAGCTGCCAAGGGGGCACGGACGGGGTGGGGGTCACCCTCTCCGCAGTGGGCCTGCAAATCACGAACCAGAACCAGACCTATGGCTATGTGGTGGATGACTTGCACACCATTGCCCTCCGCCTGGCCGACGGCACGGAGCAGGTAATTGTAGACGATGCCAATGCCATCGACCAAACCCTGTATGCCCTGGGTACTGAGGACGGAAAGACCGTTACCTATGCTCTGGCCCAGACCTTTGCCCTGGACCAGGTGACCGCCGTGGTTCTCAACGGCACGGCCTATCCCTTGCACTGACGCGGGAAGCCGGAAGAGAAACCGCCAGCCACCGAAGGCGAGTCCTTCGGTGGCTGGCGGCTGTTGTTCTGGGGGCTCAGTCGTTGACAACGCCCATGGCGTTGGTCTCCGGCAGGCCGGCGCCGCCGTCGATGACGAACTCCTGGCCGGTGAAGTAGGCGGCTTCGTCAGAGGCCAGGAAGGCGGCCAGATAGCCGATCTCCTCCGGCTTGCCAAAGCGGCCCAGGGGGACCCCGGCGGCGATGCCGTCCAGCACCCGCTGGGGGTTCTCGGGATCGGTCTCCTGGGCACTGTGCATCACCATGGGGGTGAGGAAGTACCCGGGGAGGATGGCGTTGGAGGTGATGCCGTACTTGGCCACGTCCATGGCGATGGCCTTGGTGAAGGCGGAGATGGCCCCTTTGCTCATGGCATATCCCATCATCCCGGGGTCCACCACCCGGGGGCCGGTGACTGAGGACATGTTGAGGATCCTCCCGTACTTCCTCTCGATCATGTGGGGGAGAAAGGCCTTCACGCAGTTCCAGGTGCCCACCATATTCACCTGGTAGTGGAGGTCTCGGAGGGCGTCGTCCATGTTGTTCACGGGGATCATCCGGGCGATGCCGGCGTTGTTGACCAGAATGTCCAGCCGGCCGAACTGGGCCATGACCTGCTCCGCCATCTGGGCCACCTGGTCATACTGGGACACGTCCACCTGGTAGGCGGTGGCAGCCTGGCCCAGGGAGGCTGCCGTTTCAAACACCTTCTCGTTCTTGTCCGCGAGGATTACCGTGGCCCCCTTGGCAACCATCACCCGGGCGATGCCCTCGCCGTTGCCCATGGCGGCGCCGGTGACCAGGGCGATTTTGTCCTGTAAAAGTCCTGCCATATCCATGCCTCCTTTGGGAATGGGGCGGCGGGAGGGAAGTCCAGCCGCCGTTTGCATGATAAAAATCTAATCCTACCATAACATTTGAGAGAGCAGGCTGTCAAGGGATGGAAGGAACTTTAGGGGAGGGGGCTGGGGGATGCCTGGTGCGGGCCTGCCCCCACGGGAAACAACAAAGCAGGACACCCAAACGGATGTCCTGCTTTGGCACGCCAGAAGGGACTCGAACCCCCAACCCTCAGAACCGGAATCTGATGCGCTATCCATTACGCTACTGGCGCATGTGCTGTTTGATTGCCAAATTATTATAGCAAAGGGACAGGGGATTGTAAAGGGGAATTTTCACGAATTTTACGAAATTTTTCCCGGGAGAACTGTGGGGAAAACGGGGCGGGAAGGCTTGCCCCCAGGGGGCTTCCATGGTAGAGTGGTATTTGTGAAATTGGACGCATTTGCGTCCCAAAAGCAACCGAAAGGAGTATTGATCGTGAGTTTTTCCTTCTCTGTCCCCACCAATTTGGTTTTCGGCCAGGGGGCCATTCAGAAGCTGCACAAGCAGCGTCTGCCGGGCAAGAAAGCCCTCATCGTGATTTCCAGCGGCAAGTCCACCCGGGCCAACGGGTATTTGGACACCGTGCAGGACCAGCTGACCCAGGCCGGGGTGGAATATGCCGTCTTCGACAAGGTGTCCGCCAACCCTGTGGTGGACACTGTGATGGACGGGGCAGCCTTTGCCCGGGCCAACGGCTGTGACTTCGTCCTGGGTCTGGGGGGCGGCAGCAGCATCGACGCGGCCAAAGCCATCGCCATGATGGCCCCCAACGAGGGCAACTTCTGGGACTATGTCTACGGCGGCACCGGCGGCGGCCAAAAGATGAAGAACAAGCCCCTGCCCATTGTGGCCATCCCCACCACCGCCGGCACCGGCACGGAGGTGGACGCCTGGACCGTGGTCACCAACGAGGCCACCAACGAGAAGATGAGCGGCGGCAACAAGACCACCTTCCCCGTCCTGTCCATCGTGGACCCGGACTTCATGCTGTCCGTTCCCCCCAAGTTCACCGCCTTCCAGGGGTTTGACGCCCTCTTCCACTCCACCGAGTCCTACATCAACAAGAACGAGAACCTGATGCGGGACATGCTGGCCCTGAAGGCTATTGAGTCCGTGGGCCGGAACCTGGCTGCCGCCTGCGCCAACGGCCAGGACAAGAAGGCCCGGGAGCTGGTGGCCTTCGGCAGCAGCCTCTCCGGCATGGTGATGAGCGTGGACAACCTCTGCTCCGAGCACTCCCTGGAGCACCCCCTGTCCGCCTATCACCCCGCCATCGCCCACGGCGAGGGCCTGATCATGGTGAGCAAGGCCTACTACACCCACTTCGTGGAGCACTGCCCCGAGCTGCACGACCGGTTCATCGACATGGCCAAGGCCATGGGCAAGGAGAACGCCAAGGACCCCATGGACTTCGTCACCGCCCTGGTGGACCTGCAGAAGGCCTGCGGGGTGGACGAGCTGAAGATGTCCGACTACGGCATCACCCCCGAGGAGTTCCCCAAGTTCGTGTCCAACGCCCGGAGCACCATGGGCATCCTCTTCAAGCTGGACCGCCTCCAGCTCAGCGATGAGGATTTGGTGAAGATCTATACCGAGTCCTATCGGTAAAACGTTGACCTGGTTCCCTGAGCAGGCGCAGAGCAATCTCTGCGCCTGCTTTTTTGATGGAGGAAGTTTTACCGAAATTTTACTGCGACCTGGTGGAACCCGCTGGAAAAAAAGGGTATTCTTTTCTCAATGTTCCGACAGGGATGCAGAGAGGATGCGAAGGAAATTGGGGGGAGAGGATGTTATGGCTTGCGTGCCAACCAGAGGCAGGGGCCTGCAAGTGGTGCTATGGATGGGTGGGTTAACGCTGCTGTTCATAGGTCTCCTGTGGGTAACCCAAAACGTTTACTGGGGCGTGCTTCGATTAGAGTGGATGGCGGGGTTATACACACTTGGGATGGGTTCCTTGGCGGGCCTGACCGTGTGTGCCCGTGGGAGGAAAAGCGTTCTGCTGGGTTTGGCAGCGACTTGTTTTGTGGCCATGCCGTTGGTTTTTCTTCTAACGCGCCCTGCGGTGACAGCAGAGGAGGCGGCGTCGATTCTGGCAGAAGGGGAAGGGCTTCAGCAGGTAGAACCTAACGAGGCCTACTCCACGATGGAGATGCAAAACGGCGGTTCCTTCTGGGTCCAGCGGGGGTATGTCTTCCAGGGGACCAGCGAGATGGGGGAGGTTATCGTTTTTTGCTTTGATCCTATGCAGGTTCAGTGGGGGGCGTTAAGGCATTGAGCCATCCAGTTTCGAGATGGCCGCCATCTGGGAGATGGAAAAACACAGCCTGCCGCATCATTGCGGCAGGCTGTGCCTCTGTTGCTTCCATTAGGGCCGGGGATCCTCCAACCCCAAAGCCTGCAGCACGGCCTTGGCCTGGGCGATGCCCTGGGGAGGCAGGCGGAGGGGGATGCGGCCCTGGGTGTCCTCCACCAGGCCCTGGGCCTGGAGATCTGCCAGGGTTTGGAAGTCATACCCCTTCCAGCACCGGCGGCTGGCGGGGTCGTCGTGGTCTTCCAGGGAGGTGAGGTAGAGCAGGGACAGGGTGAGGTCCTGCACTTGCTGGGGGGTTCTGTCCATCAGGGGCCTCCTTTCTGGGGAAAAGACCCGCCGCTTCTCCCGAAGCGGCGGGTCCTAGCTTGCGCGAGGGGAGGGGGGATTATTCTGCCGGCGTCTCTTCCGGGGCAGGCTCCTCCTCCAATTTTACGCCGCACTGAGTGCAGTAGGCGTCTTCCGGGGTCACTTCTGCGCCGCAGTGGGGGCAGGTGGGGGCGGCGGGCTGCGCCTCTACCGTCTCTGCCTCTGGCTGCTCCACTTCGGCACCGCAGGTACCACAGTACTTGGCATTCTCCGCCAGCGGAGCGCCGCAAGCGGCGCAGAGATGGGCGGACTCGGCCTGACGATTGTTGGCCTCAATGGCAGCCCGGGCGTTGGTGATGGTTTCCCGGGAGGCCTGGATGGAGGAATACAGCGCCATGATCTCATCGTCAAAGGTCTCTCCTCCGTCCAGCTTGTCCAGAATCAGTTCGCCGATGCTGACGGTAAAGGTGTCAATCTTTTTCTCCTCGTTGCCGATCTTCAGGTTCAACTTGCTGTTTTCGATGGCAAGGTTGGCCTTGGCAGCCGCTTCCACTGCCAGGGAATTGGCTTTGCTCGCAGCACCAACTGCAAAGGAGCTTATTTTTTCACGCAGTGCCATGGATTACGCCTCCTTAGTTGTTTAGGAAAAGCACTTAGAAATAGGACTTAATGGCGTCAGTGGCCAGGGCGACGTCGGCGCTGATGGTGATGGTAAACTTCACCTGGTTGGCGTCGGAGAACCGGTCCAGCCAAGACAGGAACTCCTCCACCTCCGGAGAGTCGGGCTCGGAGGGGATGATCTTGCACAGACTGTCAATAAACACGTGGGTCAGGTCATAGTTAGAGGCATACATGCCGCTGATGAACCCTTTAAAGAATGTAAAGTTGTCGGCGGCGAAGTCGCTGGACTCCACCAGGCGGACGTTGGGGCTGACATCATAGACCAGCTTGCGGCCGATCTCCACGCAGACGACGCTGCCGTTCTCGTTTTCGGCGGCGTGGTTGATCATCTCGATCATCTGCTTGGTCTTACCGGTTCCCTTGGCGCCCATAATTACTCGAACCATGATTCATCACTCCTTCTTGATCCAGAAAGGCATCTTTCTGTTGGCTTCATGTTACCATACCCGAGGAAAAACTGCAATGGGATGGCGCGTTTTTTTCAAAATTTCTCCAGGGAGAGGGTAGAATTTTTGTGCGTTTTCCTCCGAAAAAACAACAGGCCGCCAGCGGCGGCCTGAGGGAGTTAGGGGTGCAGCGCGGGGGGCAGATCGTCTTTTCACTGTTCGTAGCCGGGCTTGCCCAGCAGGGCGAACATGTTGGTTTTATAGGCTTCCACCCCGGGCTGATTAAAGGGGTTTACCCCGGAGAGATAGCCGGACAGGCCGCAGGCATACTCAAAGAAGTAGACCAACTGGCCGGCCCAGTGGGGGGTGCGCTCTGGAACGGTGAGCAGGAGGTTGGGCACGCCCCCGGCGACGTGGGCCAGCACGGTGCCCTGCCGGGCCTGCTCGTTGACGAACCGAAGGTCCCGCCCCCGAAGGTACCCCAGGCCTGAGGGGTCCTCAGGGGCAGGGTCCAGCAGGCAGGAGGACTGGGGGATGGTGAAGCGGACCACGGTTTCAAACAGGTCCCGCTTGCCCTCTTGGATGTACTGCCCCATGGAGTGCAGGTCGGTGGTGAACTCCACGCTGGCGGGGAAGACGCCTTTCCCGTCCTTGCCCTCGCTCTCCCCGAAAAGCTGCTTCCACCACTCGCCAAAGGCGCGGAGGTGGGGTTCATACCCGGCGAGGATTTCGATGGTCTTCCCCTGGTCATACAGGGCGTTCCGGGCGGCGGCGTACTGCCAGGCGGGATTGTCCTGGCCGGGCCGGCGGAGGCGGGCCATGGCGGCTGCCGCCCCATCCAGGATGCCCGAAATCTCCACCCCTGCCACCGCCAGGGGGAGCAGCCCCGCCGGGGTGAGGACGGAATACCGCCCGCCAATGTCCCGGGGGATGGAGAAGGTGGCATACCCCTCCTGGTTGGCCAATGCACGGAGGGTACCCTCCGTGCGGTCGGTGGTGACGAAGATGCGGTCCCGGGCGCCCTCCCGGCCGTACTTCTCCTCCAGCAGCTGCCGGAAGAGGAAAAAGGCGATGGCAGACTCCGTGGTGGAGCCGGACTTGGACACCACGTTGACCGAGAAGTCCTTGTCCTGCACATAGTCCAGCAGCTCCGTCATGGCGTCGGAGGAGAGGGTGTTTCCCGTGAAGAAGATCTGGGGGGAGCGGCGGCAGGTCAGGTTGTAATTGGGAGAGGTGAGCAGTTCCAGCAGGGCGCGGGCCCCCAGATAGGAACCGCCAATGCCCACCACGATGAGGACCTCTGACTGCCGGCGGATGATCCGGGCGGTTTGGAGGACCCGGTGGACCTCTTCCCGGTCGTAGGACCGGGGCAGATCCACCCAGCCGGTAAACTCCCCGCCCAGGCCCTCGCCGTTCTCCAGCAGTTGGCGGGCCTCGGTGAGCCCGTCCAGCCGAGAGGAGAGCCAGTTGGCCGGCAGGAACGGGCGCGCGTAGCGCACATCAAATTCAAGCATAAACAGACACCTCTCAAATTAGGGATCTGAACCTCAGGTTTCGGGAAAAGGGGGGTGGGGATGGGGTGCGGCAATGTTGTCGCTCCCATCCCCCTACAGGAAAGTTTCCCCATCAAGGTAGGTATATGGGGTTCGAAACGGCGCTATGACCGCACCGCTGGGCGCTTCGATGCCCGCCCATGGGCCGCCGTCCCCTTAGTTTTTCAAACTCTGCATGGGGGCAGGGATCCGCCCGCCCCGCTGGATGAACGCGGCAGAGGAGAAGGGGTGCACCGGAATCACCGGGGCAGACCCCAGCAGGCCGCCGAACTCCACCGTGTCCCCCACGGTCTTCCCGGGGGCGGGGATGATGCGCACGGCGGTGGTCTTGGTGTTGACCATGCCGATGGCGGCCTCGTCGGCGATGATGGCGGAGATGGTTTCCGCAGAGGTGTCCCCGGGGACTGCGATCATGTCCAGCCCCACGGAGCAGACGCAGGTCATGGCTTCCAGCTTATCCAGGCCCAGGGCGCCCTGCTGGGCGGCGGCGATCATCCCCTCGTCCTCACTGACGGGGATGAAGGCGCCGGACAGGCCGCCCACGTGGTTGGAGGCCATGACGCCGCCCTTCTTCACCGCGTCGTTGAGCAGGGCCAGGGCGGCGGTGGTGCCGTGGGTGCCGCAGACCTCCAGGCCCATCTCCTCCAGGATACGGGCCACGGAGTCCCCGATGGCGGGGGTGGGGGCCAGGGAGAGGTCCACAATGCCAAAGGGAACCTCCAGCCGGGCGGAGGCCTCCCGGGCCACCAGCTGCCCCATGCGGGTGATGCGGAAGGCGGTCTTTTTGATGGTCTCTGCCACCACGTCGAAGGGTTCCCCCTTCACCTGCTGCAAGGCGTGGTGGACCACGCCGGGGCCAGAGATGCCCACGTTGATGACGCACTCCGGCTCACCGGCCCCGTGGAAGGCGCCGGCCATGAAGGGGTTGTCCTCCACGGCGTTGGAGAACACCACCAGTTTGGCGCAGCCAAAGCCCCCGGCACTGGCGGTGAGGTCGGCGGTTTTCTTGATGATCTGCCCCATCTCTGCCACGGCGTCCATGTTGATGCCGGCTTTGGTGGAGCCCACGTTCACCGAGGAGCACACCAGTTCCGTGGTGGCCAGGGCCTCGGGGATGGAGGCGATGAGCTTCCGGTCAGACAGGGTGAAGCCCTTCTGCACCAGGGCGGAGAAACCGCCGATAAAGTTGATGCCCACGGTCTTGGCGGCCCGGTCCAGGGCGGCGGCGAAGGGGACGTAGTCGTTGGTGTCGCTGGCAGCGGCCACCAGAGAGATGGGGGTGACAGACACCCGCTTGTTGACAATGGGGATGCCGAACTCCTTCTCAATGGCGGCGCCGGTGGCCACCAGATGCTCTGCCCGGCGGCAGATTTTGTCGTAGATTTTCTGGCAGGCGGCCTGGGGATTGGGGTCAGCGCAGTCCAGCAGGGAGATGCCCATGGTGATGGTGCGGATGTCCAGGTGCTGCTGGTTGAACATCTGTACCGTTTGGAGAATTTCCGAGGAATTGATCATAATGGCTGTCTCGCTCCCTTCTCAGATCCGGTGCATGGCCTGGAAGGTGTCCTCCCGCTGGGCCTGGATGGCTAGGCCGGACTGGTTGCCCAGGGCGGCCAGCTGGTCGGCCAGGTCGCCGAAGGGGACCTTGCACTGGCTGGCGTCCACCAACATGACCATGGTGAAGAGGTCGGGGGGGAGGATGGTCTGGGTGATGTCCAGCACGTTGACGTTCTGATGGGCCAGGGCCTGGGTGACTTCGGCGATGATGCCCACCCGGTCTTTGCCGGCGACGGTGATGACTGCGCGCATAGTAGGAATACCTCTCTTTTAAAATGATAATGATGCTCTGGTTCTTGGGGGCGCTGGAGGGAAGGGCGCTGCAGATGGGCCAGCCATCCACAGCGCCGCTGCGCGGGTGCACAGGCCTTACCCTGGCAGTTCGTCCAGGGTAAGGGAAAAGGCGGGGAGGAACTCTTGCAGGAAATAGTCCAGCTCTGGCAGGTGGTAGCTCTCCAGAGCCTCCAGAGTTTGCTGGGCGGCGGACTGGAACTCCCGGTTGCCTGCCTTCAGCTCCTCCAGACACTTGAGGTGGGCCGAGAGCTTGTCAGCGGCCTTCACCAAGGCCTGGACCTCCGGGTCGGGCTCGGACAGCAGCGCGGCGAAGGCAGGCTGCATCTCCGGCGGGAGCATGGCCGTGAGCCGGGCCGCGGCGTTGGCTTCCACGGCCTTGTAGGCGGCCTGGATGGTGTCGTTGGCGTACTTTACCGGGGTAGGAAGGTCCCCGGTGAAGATCTCCGGGGCGTCGTGGTACAACGCCACGGCGGCCACGTGACCGGGGTCGATGGTCCCGCCGAACTTGTCCCGGCGGATCACCGCCAAGGCGTGGGCCAGGACGGCCACCATGTGGGAGTGCTCCTGGACGTTCTCCGGGTCGGTGTTGCGCATGAGGCCCCAGCGGCTGATGTAGCGCATCCGCGCGATGTAGGCAAAAAAGGAATGAGACATAGTAAACTCCCGTAAAAAACGGCTTGTGGCACACTGCGGGATGTGGTACAGTAAAACAAGATTGCCTGCAAGCCCCCAAGATACCCCGCCATTATACCAGACCCGGCGGGAAAAGGAAAGGGGTTTTCCTAGATCGGAGGAGACTGCCCATGCGCATCGCCCTATATACCCTGGGGTGCAAAGTGAACCAGTACGAGAGCCAGGCCATGGAGGCCCTGCTTTTGGCCCGGGGCCACCACCTGGTGCCTTTTACCGACCAGGCGGATGTGTATCTCATCAACAGCTGCACGGTGACTGCCACCAGCGACAAGAAGTCCCGCCAGGCCGTCCGCCAGGCGCGGAAACGGGCCCCGAGGGCCCTGGTGGCGCTGTGCGGCTGCTATCCCCAGGTTTCCCCTGAGGCGGCGAAGGAACTGGAGGCTGACCTCATCGGCGGCAGCGGGGACCGGCGGGCCTTTCTGGATCTGATCGAGCAGGTGGCCGTTCAGCGGGAAAAGACAGTGGCCCTGGACAACCCCTTCCACCGAGCGGGGTTTGAACCCCTCCCGGCGGGAGGGTTGGAAGGCCGCACCCGAGGCATGCTGAAGGTGGAGGATGGGTGCACCAATTTCTGTGCCTACTGCATCATCCCCTATGCCAGGGGGGCGGTGCGTTCCCTGGCCCCGGAGGGGGCCGTGGCCCAGGCGAAGACCCTGGAGGCAGCGGGCTATCAGGAGATCGTGGTCACCGGCATTGAGCTGTCTGGCTACGGCCGGGACCTTCCCGGCCGGCCGGGGCTGGCGGACCTGGTCGAGGCGGTGTGCCGGGCAGTCCCTGGGCTGCGGGTGCGGCTGGGTTCCCTGGAACCCAGGACGGTGACCGAGGACTTCTGCCGCCGGCTGGCGGCCCTGCCCAACCTCTGCCCCCACTTCCACCTCTCCCTCCAGAGCGGGTGTGACGCCACCTTGGCCCGGATGAAGCGGAGGTACGACACCGCCCGGTACCGCCAGTCGGTGGACCTGCTCCGGGCATTCTTCCACCGCCCCGCCCTCACCACCGACCTGATCGTGGGCTTTCCCGGGGAGACGGAGGAGGAGTTTCAGCAAACCCTGGCCTTCCTCCAGGACTGCCGCTTTGCGCGGATGCATATTTTCCCCTACTCCCGGCGGAAGGGGACGCCGGCGGCCACCATGCCCCACCAAGTGCCCAACGGGGAAAAGGCGGACCGGGCCCACCGAGCCGCAGAGGTGGCCAGCGCCATGGAGCGCAGCTGGCTGACCAGCTGGGTGGGCCAGACCGTCCCCGTCCTCTTCGAGGAGGAAAAGGGGGGCTTCTGGCGGGGATATACCCCCCAGTATGTGGAGGTGTTCGTCCAGGGGGCGGGCCTCCACAACCAGATTCGAACCGTCACCATCACTGCGGCAGGGGACACCTACGTCTTCGGCCAGCTGACCCAGGAGGAGAACCCATGAGCAAAGCCGATGAAATTTTTCAGGAGAACTGCCGGCAGATCCTGTCCCAGGGCACGTGGGACACGGACCTACCCGTCCGCCCGCGGTGGGAGGATGGAACCCCTGCCCATACCATTAAACTGTTCGGCCTGGTCAACCGCTACGACCTCCGGGAGGAGTTTCCCATCCAGACCATCCGCCGGATGTACCTAAAAAGCGCTGTGGATGAGCTGCTGTGGATTTGGCAGAAGAAGTCCAACAACATTCACGACCTGAACAGCAGCATCTGGGATGCCTGGGCCGATGAGACCGGCTCCATCGGCAAGGCCTATGGGTACCAGCTGGGGGTGAAGCACCACTACCCCGAGGGGGACATGGACCAGGTGGACCGGGTGCTCTATGATCTCAAGCACAACCCCGCCTCCCGGCGGATTTTGACCAACCTGTACAACCACCACGATTTGAGCGAGATGGCCCTCTACCCCTGCGCCTACTCCATGACCTTCAACGTCACGGGGAAGACCCTGAACGCCATCCTCCACCAGCGGTCCCAGGATATGCTCACCGCCAACGGGTGGAACGTGATGCAGTACGCGGTGCTGGTCCACCTGATGGCCCAGGTTTCCGGCCTGGAGGCGGGGGAGCTGGTCCACGTCATCGCCGATGCCCACATCTATGACCGCCACGTCCCCCTGGTGGAGGAACTGCTGACCCGCAAGCCCTATCCCGCCCCCAAGCTGTGGCTGGACCCGGGGGTGACGGACTTCTATGCCTTTACCACCGATTACCTCCGGTTGGAGGGGTACCAATGCCACGAACTGGGGGAGAAGATCCCCGTGGCCATCTGAGAGGGGGGAGAGACGGTGCAAGCCATTGTAGCAGTGGACCAGAACTGGGCCATTGGGCAGGACGGGGATCAGCTGTGCTATCTGCCCCCCGACTTAAAACGGTTTCAGCGGCGCACCACGGGCCACCCCGTCCTCCTGGGGCGGAAGACCCTGGCCACCTTTCCAGGGGGGCGGCCGCTGAAGAACCGGCGGAACCTGATCCTCTCCCGCAATCCTGCCTTTGCCCCGGAGGGAGGGGAGGTTTTTTCTGCCCTGGACGAGGCCTTGGCGGCAGCGCCGGCGGACACCTTCGTCATCGGCGGAGAGAGCCTCTATCGCCAGACTTTGGACCAGTGCGATACGGTCTACGTCACCAAACTCCACCGGCGTTTTCCGGGGGCGGACCGGTTCTTCCCCAACCTGGACCAGGCGCCGGCCTGGGTCCTGGCGGAGGTGGAGGGCCCCTACGTCTACGGGGACCTGGCCTATACCTACTGCACCTACCGCCGACGGGAAGCGTAAGACAACAGCGCCCGGCTGGGACCGTGACGGTCCCGGGCCGGGCGCTGTTTTTTGAGGTTGATCTGGGTAGAAAGTGTGGGAAGTGCAGGGGTCAGACGGCGGGTTCTGCCTCCTGGGCGGGCAAGGGCGCGGGGGAAGCTGTGATCCGTTTGAGCAGGACCAGGCCCAGCACAAAGCTCAGCCCCTCCCCGGCCAGGGCGGCGATCCAAATGGCCTGCCCGCCGGTGAGGTGGGAGAGCACCAGGATGGCCGCCGGCAGCAGGACGAACCCCCGGCTCAGGGAGAGCAGACAGGAGGCCTTCCCATGGCCCAGAGCGGTGAAGAACCCCGCCAGGAGGATGTTGATCCCCGCCAGCAGATAGGACAGGGCATACTGCCGCAGGGCGGCCACCGCCTGGGAGAAAAGGGGGCTGTCGGTGCTCAGCAGGATGGCGGCAAAGCGCTGAGGCAGCAGCAGGCAGGCGGCCACAATGAGGACCTCGGCCCCCACCACCAGCACCAGGCTGCGGAGGAAGTAGAAGCGGATGGCCTTGCGGTCCCCCTTCCCCACGGCCACGCTCACCAGGGGCATCATCCCCTGGGCGATGCCCTGCATCACCATGAACACCAAGAGGCTCAGGTAGGCGATGACGGCGTAGATGGTCTGGTGGCTCTCCCCGAAGAGGAGGAAGAGCAGGTTGTTGTACAGCACCGTGAGGAAGCCCAGCATGAACTCAATGGAGCAGTCCGCCACCCCCAGGGGCAGGGAGCGCAGCAGGGTTTTCGGCTGGAAGCGGAACTTCCGGAACCGAAGGTCGGACTTGCCCCCCACAAAGTAGATCAGAAAGACGATCAGGCTGCACAGCTGGGCCAGCCCCGTGGCCAGGGCGCTGCCCGCCACCCCCCAGTGGAAGTGGAAGATGAACACATAGGCCAGGCCCACGTGAACCACAGCGGCCACCGCCACCCCTACGGTGGCCAGGACGGGGCTGTCGTCCACCTTTACCATGACTTCCAGGCAGTAGGAGAGGATGAAGCAGACGGAGAAGACCGAGACAATCCGCAGATAGGTCACCGCGTTCTCCAGGGTCTGGGGCCCTGCCCCCAGGAAGAGGGCCAGCTCTTCCGTGAAGAGGAGAACCCCTGCGGTGATGGCAGCGGAGAGAATGACCATGACCACCACGGTCTGGGTGAAGATCTCCTCGGCCTCCCGCTTTTTCCCTCTGCCCAGGGCAAAGGCGCACAGGGTGGAGGCCCCCATGGACAGGAGGATGGACAGCCCCGACAGGACGTTGATAAACGGCAGGGAGATGTTCACCGACGTCAAGGCGGACTCGCTCACCCCGTGGGCGACCAGGATGCCGTCAATCACCGTGTACAGGGAGAACAGCACCATGGCCGAAGCGGCAGGAATGACATAGCGCAGCAGCTGCTTCCAGCTGGGCGCGGCAGTGGTTGTGGCTAACATGGGAAATACACCTCGTCTCAGATTGGCCTTGCGGCGGGGAGTTTGGTTTGCTATACTGAGGATAAACTATAGAGTTACCCCAGAGTCAAGGGGTTCGGGAAACTTTTTTTCGGGAGGCGGGACCATGGAGAACCACTACTTTAAAACCGCGGAGTTTGCCGCCCTGTGCGGGGTGAGGAAGGACACCCTCCTCCACTACGACCACATTGGCCTGCTGAAACCCCAGTGGGTGGGGGAGAACGGCTACCGGTATTACGCCGCCCAGCAGCTGCGGACCTATGACCTCATCGCGGCCCTCCGCCGCCTGGGCACCCCCCTGGCGGAGATTCGGGACTATCTCACCCGCCGCAGCCCCCAGGCGCTGCTGGCCCTGCTGGAGGAGAAGGAGGCCCAACTGGCCGAAGAGCGGCGGCGGCTGGAGGCGGTGAGCCGCTTGCTCCAAACCGCCATGGACACCACCCGGCTGGCCCAGCAGGTGCGGCCGGGGGAGATCCGCCTGGAGGAGCTTCCCCCGGCCCACTGCGCCGTGGTGGAGGCCCCGGACTTCACCGGCGGGAAGTTTGAGGAGGCCCGGTACCTCCTCCACATCCGCCAGCTGCTGGCCTGGGCCCGGGAACACGGCACCGTCTCCCTGGCCTCTGGGGACATCATCTGCCGGGAGAGCATGGAGAAGGGGGACTTCATGGAGGACTACTACTTCTGCCTGGTGCCCCCGGGAACCCAGGGGTGGCCCCTCCGGGTGCGGCCGGGGGGAACCTATGCGGTGCTCTATCACCAGGGGTCCTACCAGTCGGAGTATGCCGCCTGCCGCCAGCTGTGGGAGTGGGTCCACGCCCAGGGATACCCAGTGGACGGGGACCTGTATGAGGAGAATTTGGTGGACTACACCACCTCGGAGGACCCCCGGGGATACCTCCTCAAGCTCAGCTTGAAGATCCAGCTGCCCTAACTCCCCCTTTACAGGGGCCCCGGCAGCGGGTATCATAGAGAGGAATTTTGCCGGAGAGGAGGGAACCCAGTGGAATACGAAGCCTGGAAAGCCACCTGGAAGGCCCCTCTGAACCCCCAGCAGGAGGCGGCGGTCCAGGCCGCCCAGGGGCCCGTCCTGCTGCTGGCGGTGCCGGGCAGCGGCAAGACCACGGTGCTCATCCACCGGTTGGGGTACCTGATCTTCTGCCTGGGGGTGGCCCCGGAGCAGATCCTCACCGTGACTTACACCGTGGCCGCCACCCGGGACATGGCCGCCCGCTTTGCCCGGACCTTTGGGGAGACATGGGCCAACCGGCTGGAGTTTCGCACCATCAACGGCCTGTCCGCCCGGATCATCCAGCACTACGAGCGGGTGAAGGGCCGCCAGGCCTTCACACTGGTCACCGAGGAGGGGCGCCTGGCGGCTCTGGTGGGGGAGCTGTACCGGAAGGCCACCGGGGAGTTTGCTGCGGAGAGCACGGTGCGCTCCCTCCGCACCGCCATCACGTACTGCAAAAACCGCCAGATGACCCAGGAGGAGATCGAGGCCTACCAGGTGGAGGACATCCCCTTTGCCAAGCTGTACCGGCAGTACCACGCAGAACTCCGCCGGCGGCGGTGGATGGACTATGACGACCAGATGGTCTACGCCGCCCAAATCCTCCGGCAGCACGGGGATATCCTGGCCTATTTTCAGGACAAGTACCGCTACCTCTGCGTGGACGAGGCCCAGGACACCTCCCGCATTCAGCACACCATCCTGAAGCTGCTGGCGGGCCGGCGGCGCAACCTCTTCCTGGTGGGGGACGAGGACCAGAGCATCTACGGCTTCCGGGCGGCGGACCCCGGAGCCTTGCTGCGATTTGAGGAGGAGTACCCCGGGGGCCGGGTCCTCTTTCTGGAGAAGAACTACCGGTCCACCGCCACCATCGTGGCCGCAGCGGACCGGTTCATCCGCCAGAACCAGCACCGGCGGGACAAGCACATGGTGGCCGCCCGGGGCCCCGGCCCGGCCATCCAACCCATCTGGGTGGCTGACCGGGTCCAGCAGTATGCCCAACTGGCCCAGTGGGCCCAGGACTGTGACCGGGAGACGGCGGTGCTCTACCGCAACAACGACAGCGCCCTGCCCCTGCTGGATCTGCTGGACCGCCAGGGCACCGGCTGCCGGTGCCGGCAGATGGAGGGGACCTTCTTCACCCACCGGGTGGTGCGGGATGTGACCGACTTCATCGCCTTTGCCGCCCATCCGGCGGATGGGGAGCGGTTTTTCCGGCTGTACTACAAGATGGGGGTGGGCATCCCCAAGGCCGCGGCCCAGTGGGCGGTGCTGCAGAGCCGGGGGGAGGGGAACCTGATGGCGATCCTGTCCCACTGCCCCCAACTGACCCAGCGTAGCCAAGTGCTCTGCCAGGCCCTGGCGGAGCAGTTTGCCCAACTGCTGGACGACCGGGGGGACGAGGCCATCCACCGTCTCCGCCACCACATGGGGTACGGGGACTTCCTCAGCGCCCGGGGCAGCGACCCGGGGAAGCTGGCCATCCTGGAGGCCCTGGGCCGGTACATCCCCAACCCCTCCGCCCTGGTGACCCGGCTGGGGGAGCTGCGGGAGCGCATCCGGCAGGGGGACAGCGACCCGAACAGCCCCTTCCTCCTGTCCACCATCCATGGCAGCAAGGGGCTGGAGTACCAGCGGGTGATCCTCATGGACGTGGCCGACGGGGTCCTCCCCCTGGCGGACCCGCCGTTGGGGGACCACCCTGACCCAGCGGCGGTGGAGGCCTATGAGGAGGAGCGCCGCCTCTTCTACGTGGCCATGACCCGGGCCAAGGAGGAGCTCTTCCTTTTCCGGTTCCGCCGGTCGGACCTGGGCTCCACCTTTGCCCGGGATCTGTTCCCCGACAAAACCCGCCGCCTGCGCCAGGCGGTGGCGCCCCGCCCCAAGGGGGGCGGGAAACCGGCCCCGCCCCCGCTGCCGGACCTGGCCCTGTTTGATGCCGGGGCCCCGGTGACCCACCGGGCCTTTGGCCGGGGGGAGGTGGTCAGCCGTCAGGGGGACATTGCCACCATTCTCTTCCAGGAGAAGGGGGAGAAGAAGGTGTCCCTCTCTGTGGCCCTCCGCCAGGGCCAGCTGCGGCGCACCCAAG
This sequence comes from uncultured Eubacteriales bacterium, assembly GCA_900546255.1. Classification (GTDB taxonomy): domain Bacteria; phylum Bacillota; class Clostridia; order Oscillospirales; family Oscillospiraceae; genus Evtepia; species Evtepia excrementipullorum. The sequence goes on along the minus strand of URCB01000006.1, from coordinate 46,017 downwards.
GAACACCATCCCAGTAAAGGAGAATCTGTCATGCACGAGGAATGTCTGATCTGTGGGGCCCCTCTGGTCTACCTCACCCAGGACGAGGAGATGGAGTGCGCCCTCTGCCACCGGCGGGAGCGCAGCAAGACCCGGTGCCAAAAGGGCCACTATGTCTGCAACACCTGCCACACCCGGGGCCTGGACCAGCTGGTGGCCCTGTGCCGGAGGGAGGAGAGCCGGAACCCCTGGACCATCCTGGAGCACCTTATGGCCCAGCCTTTCTGCCACATGCACGGGCCGGAGCACCACACCATGGTGGGGGCGGCCCTGCTCACCGCCTATCGCAACGCCGGGGGCGCCCTGGACCTGGAGCAGGCCCTGCCGGAAATGCTCCGCCGGGGCAGCCAGGTGCCAGGGGGCGCCTGCGGCTTTTGGGGGGCCTGCGGGGCAGGGATCAGCGCGGGGATGTATGTCTCCATCGCCACCGGCGCCACCCCCTTGGCAGGGGAGCCCTGGGGCCTGGCCAACGGGATGACGTCCCAGGCCCTGGCCCGGATTGGAGCGGTGGGGGGACCCCGCTGCTGTAAGCGTAATGCCCACCTGGCCATCCAGGCGGCGGTGGACTTCACCCGGGCCAACCTGGGGGTGGATATGGAGGGGGACGCCGCCCCCTGCACCCATTTCCCGGAGAACAACCAGTGCCTCCGAGACCGCTGCCCCTTCTACCCCAAGGCAGGCAGGCGGCCGAAGGTGGCCTTTCTCTGTGTGCACAATGCCTGCCGCAGCCAGATGGCCGAGGCCCTGGGGAGAAAGTATCTGGCCCCCTACTGCGACTGCTACTCCGCCGGGACAGAGGTCAAGGACAGGATCAACCCCGACGCCGTCCGCCTGATGAAGCAGGTCCACGGCATCGACATGGAGAAAGACCAGTATCCCAAGCTCCTCTCAGCCCTTCCCCCGGTGGACCTGGTGGTCACCATGGGCTGTGACGTGGCCTGCCCGGCCACCCCCGCCACGGCCCGGCAGGACTGGGGCTTGGAGGACCCCACCGGCCAGGGGGACGAGGTCTTCCTCCAGGTGATGGACCAGATTCAGACCAAAGTTCTGGCGCTGAAGGAGACGGTGCTGGCCCTGGGGGCCACCGCGCCGTGAGGTGCGTCCGCCACGAATCAAAGCAAACGGGTGTGCCTTTCAGGCACACCCGTTTCGTTTGTATGGAGAGTTCACTGCGCTATTCCATCCCGGTGACGCAGTCCACCAGGGGGGCAATGTGCTCCCGGGCGGACAGGTCGTAGGAGGCTGTGATGGCCTCGGCCATGGCCTGCTCGTCCGGGGTTTTGTTCTTCTTGCGCCGGAGCATGGCGGAAAAGGCTTTCATCATCAGTTTGTCCCCCAGGGGCATGGCCTCGTACCGCAGGCCACCGGGGAAGTAGAAGTGGGGGATGCGGGCGGCCTCTTCCGGGGTGAGGTTGGCGGCCCAGGCTGCGGCAATTTGGTCCTGGGCGGCAGCGGGGGTGGCCCCGGTGGCAAAGACCAGGAACCGGGGCACTTGGCAGGCGGCTGCCAAAGCTTTGGCCTGCTTTAACCCGTCCACGGACCCGGCGTGGAAACGCCCGCCGAAGATCACGGTGCCATAGGCGGCCATGTCGTCTTTGGACAGGTCGGCCAGGGGGCGGCAAGCCCCGCCCAGGGCCTCTGCGATCCACTGGGCATACTGCTGGGTAAAGCCGGTGACGCTGCGATAGGTGACAAGAATGGGCTGCTTCATGGTTGGGTCCCTCCGAGACAGTGGTGCAGGAAGGCCTGGTAGGCCTCCTCCTGCTGCTGGAAAATCTCCTCCTGGGGAATGCCCGGGGAGGTCACGGAAAAAATGGTGCCGATGCCGATGGTGTAGATCAGCAAGTGAAGGTGCAGGGCCTGGGCGGCCTCTGGAGAAATGCCCAGGTCGGCGGCGATCTTGGCGGGGACGGCGGGGTTGGTCTCCCGGGCGTAGAGGTCGGCCAGGGAGGCCACCTGGTCCCGGGGCTGAAAGAGGTAGAGTTGGAAGAGGTGGGGCTCCTCCCTGGCCAGGCGGACGTAGGCCTGGCCGGTGCTGCGGAAGAGGTCCTGGGGATCCACCGCCTGGGCGATGGCCTCCTGCACGAAGGCCCGGGCCTTTTCCGCCACGGCCTTCCGCAGGCCCTCCATACTCTCACAGTAACTGTAGATGGGCTGGACAGAGCAGCCCAGGGACTTGGCCAGGGCCTTGACGGTGACGGCGGCCATTCCCTGGGCCCTGGCCAGGGAGAAGGCGGCGTTTACCACCATCTCCTTCGTGATGCGTTGCTTTGGCATGGGGGATTCCTCTCTGTTATATAACTAAATTATATAACTTAATTGTATACGAGAGGAAGCCGTAACGCAAGCCGTTTTTGGAAGGACTTCCAGGAAAAAATCACCCGGGATGTGCTGCCGCAGCACATCCCGGGTGGTCATCAGGAACAGGTCTCACCGAAACTTCCGCCGGAACAGCGAGACCGAGAGAACGTAGGACAAAACGAAGAGAACCGCCACAACGCCGTACCCCAGCCAGGGGAGGAGAGAGGCATGGGCGACCGCCCAAACCAGCCATCCGTACTCCGTGACCCTGGCCCAGAACCACAGGGCCAGGATGGCCACCAGGAACAGGATCATCACCGCCACCCCGGCGTTCACCCCCAGCCGGTAGTTGGAGGGGAAGAGCACCGCCAGCACCAGCAGGGTCAGGAAGAAGGAGGCCACCGCCACCAGCAGGCAGGTCCCCAAACGCCCGGCACCGAAGGCGGCCTGGGCGATGAGGTTGGCTGCCAGGGCCACCACAAACCCCACCAGAGCCATGAGGAGGGCAAAGGCATACCGGCTCTTGACGATCTCCGCCTGGGAGACGGGGAGGGCCGCGGCGTATTTGTCCCACTTCCACGTCTCGTCAAAGCTGGTCAGGGAGATGACCATGGAGGTCACCTCCAAGGGGACCAGCAGGAGGCTTACCACCAGGGCGCCGGTGCCCTCCAGGACCACCAGCAGGGCGGCGAGGATGGCCAAGTCCAGCACCAGCCGGGGCAGGCCGTACTTTTTGCGGATGGTGAGGCAGTCTTTCCAAAGCAGTCCCTTCATGACACTTCCCCCTTTACATAAAACAGCATGGTGTCCTCAATGGCTGCGGGGGAGACCAGGGCCTGGGGATACTTCTTCTCCGCCTGGTAGCGGTCCCGCACCAGCACTTTGTATTGATACGCCTCCCGGCGCCAAGCCAAGATGTCCGCGGGGTCCAAGGTGTCAAACACCGCTGCGCCGCAGTGGAGAACCCCGTACTGGTCCACCAACAGATCCTTTTCCAGGGTAAAGACCAGTTTGCCCTGGTGGAGGAAGGTGATGTAGTCGGCCACCTTCTCCAGGTCGCTGGTGATGTGGGAGGAGACCAGCACCCCGTGGCGCTCATCCTGAACAAAATCCAGCAGCAGGTCCAGCACTTCGTCCCGGACGATGGGGTCCAGGCCGCTGGTGGCCTCGTCCAGAATCAGCAGCTCCGCCCCGTGGGAGAGGGCCACGGCGAAGGCCAGCTTCACCTTCATCCCCTTGGAGAAATCCTTGATTTTCTGATCCTCCCGCAGGGAGAACCGGGCCAGGAAGGCGTGGTAAGCGGCCCAATCCCAGTGGCTGTACACCCCGGCCATCACCTGGCCCAGCTCTTTGGGGGTGAAGAGGTCGGGAAAGTGGTTTTCGTCAAACACCACCCCGATCCGGTCCTTGTTCTCCTTCTCGCTGGCAGCTTGTGCTTGGCCGAAGAGGGTGATCTCCCCGCCGCTCTTTTGCACCTCCCCCAAGATGCAGTTGATGGTGGTGGATTTCCCGGCGCCATTCTCCCCGATGAGGCCCATGATGACGCCCCGGGGCAGGGAGAAGGAGACGTCCTCCAACCGAAAGGTGCCGTAGTCTTTGGAGAGATGGCGGATTTCCAGAATGTTTTGGTTCATTTACTCGTCCTCCTCGTACATCAGGGACAGTAAGTCCGTGAGTTTTTCCAGGGAGATGCCGCTGGCCCGGGCGATGGTGATGGCCTCGGCAAACTTTTCCTCGATCTTCTTCTGCTGTTCCTCCAGGTAGAAGTCCTGGTTCTGGGGGGCCACATAGCACCCTTTCCCGGCGGTGGTTTCGATGAAGCCCTCTTCCTGGAGGGTGTCGTAGGCCTTCTGCACGGTGAGAATGCTGATGTGCAGGGCCTTGGCCAGGGAACGGATGGAGGGGAGGGGATCGCCGGCCTTGGCCTCCCCCCGGAGGATGGCCCCTTTGATTTGGTCTGCGATCTGCTCGTACAGCGGGCGGCTGCCCTTGTTGCTGACGACGATGTCCAAGGGTAAACACCCCCTTTGTGTCTTTCACTGTATTGCTTGAACAAGTGCAGTATAAGACATATAAGGACGGGTGTCAAGAGGGAAATGAAAAAACGGGACACAAATCGGTGTGATCTGTGTCCCGTAGGGGGAGACATTATGGTTCTGGGGGAGGGGGCAGGGCCTCCCAATGGTAAGGCTCCCCCTCCAGGGTGAGCCAGGTGAAGCAGCCGTCCTCGTAGACCAGGCAGCTCTGGGGGGAGCCCCGCCGGGGCAGGGAGACGGAGCCGGGGTTGGCGCAGAAGAGATCCTCCACCCACTGCCAGGCGGGCACATGGGTGTGGCCGGAGAGGAGGACCTGGGCGGTGCCTCGGGGCGGGGGATTGTCGGGGGCGTACCGGTGGCCGTGGGTGAGAAAGACCTGCCGGCCCTCCCAGTCCTGCACGGCGTAGTGGGGGGTCATGGGAAAGGCAGCGCCCAGGGCTTGGACGCCGTAGTCACAGTTGCCCTCCACCCAAAGGATCTCCTGGGCCAGGGGGTTGAGGAGTTGGATGACCCCCTGGGGGTCATAGCCGTAGCGGGGGTCGTAGGAGCCAGAGTAGGCCAGGTCCCCCAAGAGAACCAGTTGTTCCGCGCCCTCCTGGCGGTAGAGGTCCAGCAGCTGCCGGCAGTAGGGCAGGGAGCCGTGGAGGTCGGATGCGATCAATCGTTTCATAGCGGTGTGTCACCTCGCCGGTCCAGTATACTGGATTTTCCGGGAAAGGGCAAGAAAAACCGGGGAAAGCGGGAATTTTCCCTGTTCCCCGGCGGGCAGACGTGGTATAATAAAAGCTCCCTAGAACTCCACGGAGGTGGTTCCCATGATCGAAGATGCCAAGCGCTCCATTGCCTTCCTTTGTCCCGTGTGCCGCAAACCGGTGATTGTAGAACGGACGGTGTTCCAATTGGCCGCTGCCGGCAGCCGGCTGCCCTGTCCCTGCGGCCAGTCTGCGGTGGAAGTGGCCCTGTTGGGGGACCAGGTGCGGCTGACGGTGCCCTGCCTCTTCTGTGAGGAGGAGCATACGGTGACCTGTTCCACCGCCGCCTTCCTTCAGGAGAAGACCTTGGCCTTTTCCTGCGCCCATTCTGGGCTGGACTGCTGCTATGTGGGGGAGCAGGAGGCGGTCTTTGCCGCCATGCGCCGGCTGGAAGAGACGGTGGATGTGCTGGAGTCCGAGGCAGGCGCCCAGGGAATGTTCCTCAACGACCTGGTCATGGAGGAGATCCTGGAGGAACTCCGGGACATCGGCCGGAGGGACGGCATCTCCTGCACCTGCGGCAGCCGGGCCTGGAACCTGAAAATCAATTACAGTTCGGTGGAACTCACCTGCGCCCGCTGCGGGGCCGGGTTGAAGATTCCCGCTGCCACCATGTCAGACATTGAGGACCTGTGCTGCAAGCCCACCCTCACCATCCGGGGGAAGGAACCGCCGGCGGAGTGATCCCCGGAAAATTTTCCCCTAGGCGCACATTCCCCCTCCTGGGGCATAAGATGGACTGAGATCGCCAGACGGTCTCCATCTCTCACAGGAGGTAAGTGTCTATGTGTTGTAACAATGGTTGGGGTGGCAACAACTGCCTGTGGATCATCCTGATTCTGATCCTGATCTTCTGCTGCGGCTGCGGCAATAACGGCGGCAACAGCTGTGGCTGTAACAACAACTGCGGCAACAACTGCGACTGCGGTTGCGGCTGCTGAAGCCCCGTACCATAGCAGAACCCGCGGAAACAGTGGCCCTGCCACTGTTTCCGCCAATGGGCGGCCAGCGCCCGAGCGCAAAAAAAGAAAGACGTCTGCAAAGCAGACGTCTTTCTTTTTGGCACGGCAGGAGGGACTCGAACCCCCGACCTACTGGTTCGTAGCCAGTCACTCTATCCAGCTGAGCTACTGCCGCCTGTCGACTGACAGCTTAATTATACTATCACACGCTGAGGGAAAATGCAAGCCCTAATTTTACTTTTTTTCAATTTTTTCCGCCCCCTTCCGGGAAGGCGGGGAAATCACTTCACCGCAGCGGTGTTTGGGCGCTCCGATGGGGGCTGGCGGAGGGCGCCCTGGAGCAGGTGGAGGAACTCCCGCTCGGAGAGCAGACGGAGGCGGCTTTTCCCCTCGGCCAGGATGGCCCGGGCCTTTTCCTCCTTGTTGCTGACGGTGGCAGTGCCGCCGGGGCCGTTGTACTGCCGGCCCACCACCAGGAAGTCGGTCTTCCGGGAGACGGCGGTTTTGATGATGGCCCCCACATTGACCGCCCGCTGCATGGCCTCCCGCCGGTCGATGGACAGTTCCCCGGTAAAGACCAAGGACTTTTGATAGAAGGGGTGGTTGGGGTCAAAGAAGGTCACCTGGGGACGGATCTCCTTGGGGTGGACGTTGGGGTGGTACTTGGGGCCCGACCGGGGGTTCCGTCCCCGGGGTACCGGCGTGGGGGTGCGGACGGGGAGGACCAGATCCGACAGCTCCTGGATGCGGATGTGGGGCTGGGAGAAGCAGAACTCCCCCAGATTCAAGCAGTGGTTGGCCTTGATGCAGGTGATGGCAATTTGAGCACAGGCCACAGCGTCACACTCGGCGTTGTGGTGGTGGGAGAGTTCCACCCCCAGACACTGGGCGCAGGCGGCCAAATTTTTCCGGCCGGGGACCAGGTCCCGGGCCATGGCAATGCTGTCGATGTATTTGAAGTCGGCGTACTGCTGCACGTAGGGGTCGCCGTAGGCGGCCAGGGAAGCTTTGATCACCGACATGTCAAACCGGGCGTTGTGGGCGATGAGGGCCTTGCCTGCCAGCATGGGGTGGAGTTCCTGCCAGACGGTGAGAAAGTCCGGGGCGTGCTCCGTGTCCTCGGGGTAAATGCCGTGGACGTGGATGTTCCCCTGGGCGTACTGGTTGCCAGGGGGCTGGATGAGGCGATGGGTTGTGGCCACCACTTCCAGGCCCACCACGAAGGCCAGACCCACGGCGCAGGCGCTGTTGGGGTCGCTGGTGGCGGTTTCAAAGTCGATGGCCACGAAATCAACATGTTGGTTGGCGGGGAGAGGAAGCGACGGTTGGCCGCAAATCTCCATGGGAATCACTCCGATCGGTGGCAGGTTGCAAAACAGAAAAGGGTCCCAAAGATCCTTCCCTATTATAGTATCTTGCGGGCAGATGTCAAGGTGAGCACGGGGGATTTTCCCTGTGGGGTGGACAGGACAGAAAAAGAAATTGTGGAAATTTCCGAAAAAATGTAGACATATTTTAGAATGATTGGTATACTGAACGAAACAGTCGATCCTCGACAGGATACGACAAAAACAGAATAGGAGGACAGGGCGATGAAACGAAAACTGCGACGAATGGCCAGCTTTTGCATGACGGTGGTATTGCTTCTGTCCTCCGTTGTGTGGGCCCCTGCCGCCGGCGCGGAGGGGGAGACGATTTCCTTGGCAGAAGCGGATATTCACATTGAAGATGTGTGCTACTATAATGGAAGCCAACAGACACCGAAAATGACCGTAACACTTCACACCAAGGTTCTGACGGAAAAATCGGATTATACAGTGACCTATCAAAACAATGTAAACGCTGGGACGGCTACGGTTACGGTGACAGGAAAAGGAATCTATAGTGGTTCTGCCTCTGCGCTGTTTACCATTCACCCCAAAAAGGTGGAGGCAGAAGAGTTGTCTATTGAGCGCTGCATGAAAGAGTACGATGGGACCACACAAGCAAAACCGGAGATCCGATTTGACGGGGCAGTTATAGGAGATATTGTGACTGTTACTTATGAAAGCGCAGAATATGCAACCCCGTATGTGGGGAGCCAAATTCCAATGACAGCATCAGGGATTGGCTTTGCGGGACCTGATGGCAAGAATTATGTATTGGAAGACGAAACACTGATATTATCGGACGAGAACGGGATCATCAATGCGGTACTGCCAGATGTTGAGGACAAAGTGGAACTGGCGGTAAACCAAACGATGGATCTTCGAAGCTTGATATCCAATGATTGGCGTGGGCACGTGACATTTTCTATGGCTACATACAGTGGCGGAAACGAACCAAGTAGTACACTTTCCGATTCTATTCTAAAAGCAGGAAAAGAAGAGGAAAATGTGTATATCAATCTTCAATTTGAAGAATACAACGTCGATGGGAAAGGAAGGGCAGAATACTCCTTTGGGAGCAACATAAAACAGATCCTAATAGAGATTGTCGATCAAGAAAAACAAGAAGAACTTACTCTTCTTGTAGAAAACCAACCCAGCGTTGCTGAATTGGGAACTGCTACTATATATTACGGGCAAGCGCTTCAGTTTGACGTACAAGGTGGTTCAGGGACCGGGGCAGTTACCTACAAAGTAGAAAATTCGAACAACATGGGACAAGCAGAAATTGATCAAAGTGGCTTGCTGTCGACGAAGGAAGTAGGGACAGTCAGGGTGCAGGCTCAAAAAGCGGGAGACGATCGTTATGAAGGCGGAAAATGGAGTGATCCCGTTATTGTCACCATCCTCCCCGCCCCCCTCACCATCCAAGTCAAAGACAAAACCGCCCGCATCGGTGACGCCATCCCCACCCTCACGGCGGCGGACTATACCGTCACCGGCCTGGTGGGATCGGACACCCTGGCCCAGGCCCCCAGCCTCACCTATGTGTCCACCCCGGACATGAGCAAAACCGGAGCGGTGGCCATCCAGGCTTCCGGGGCGGCCATCCCCAATGGGAACTACGATCCCAACATCACGTACCTCCCAGGGGTGCTCACCATCCAGGAGATCCCCACCTATACTGTCACAGTGCCAACGGCGGAGAACGGGACGATCACCGCCGACAAGGCCACCGCCCAGGAGGGGGATACCGTCACCCTCACCGTCCGCCCGGCAGAGGGATATGCATTGCAGTCACTCACCGCGACCTGCGCTGCTGCGGCGCCAGGCACGGTGCCGCTCCAGGAGAAGGGGGAGGGGATTTACACCTTTGCCATGCCCGCCGGGGACGTCACCGTCACCGGAACCTTCGCCCTGGAAGAGGAGGAAGAGGAGCCCTGGCCGCCCTTCCCCTTTACCGATGTGCCGGAGACCATGTGGTACTATGACAGCGTGTACTACGTCTACGCCCATGGCCTGATGAACGGCACCGCCGCCACCCTGTTTAGCCCCGGCAACCCCACCACCCGGGGGATGCTGGTGACCATCCTCTACCGGATGGAGGGCAGCCCCCAAGGGGCGGGATGGGGCCCCTTCACCGACGTGACCCCAGGGGCCTACTACGCCCAGCCCATCGCCTGGGCGGCCTGGAACGGCATTGTCAACGGCATCACGTCGACCACCTTCGCCCCGGATCGGAATGTCACCCGGGAGCAGATGGCCGCCATCCTCTACCGCTACACCGCCTGGAAGGAATGGGACGTGTCCCAGCAGGGGAACCTCTTCCAGTTTACGGACTGGCAGAAGGTGCAGACCTATGCCCGCACCCCCTTGGCCTGGGCGGTGGCATCCGGCCTCATCCAGGGGAAGGAGAACCAGCGGTTGGACCCCGGCGGCCCAGCCACTCGGGCCGAAGTGGCCACCATCCTCCAGCGGTTCCACAGCACCTATGTGGCCCCGCCGGCAGAGGAGGAGACCGCGTAACGCACCACAGTATCTTAGCCCCCGCGCCCCAAAACCAAGGGGCGCGGGGGCTGCCGTTTGAAATTGCAATTGCCGCGGGGGGATGCTATAATAGAAAAACCACCCATGGGCAGCGGCGGACCGTCAAGATTTCCCTGGAATAAAAGTCCCGCCCGCCTGTCAGGCTAACCAGAGAAGCCCAAGACAGGAGGCCATGCCCATGACATCAAAACAACTGTGGAAACTGTTCCTACAGACCGGCCGGCCGGAACTCTACTGCCTGGCCCAGCGCCGGGCCCGCCAAGAGCAGCGCCAGACCCGGGAGAGAGGGGGAGACCATGCGCCTAACCACCCAGGGAATCGTCCTGCGGGAGACCAACTATAAGGAAGCGGATAAGATCCTCACCGTCCTCACCCGGGACCTGGGCAAGCGCACCGTGAAGGCCTGGGGCTGCCGGAGAAAAAACAGCAAACTCACCGCCGCCAGCCAGCTGCTGGTCTATTCCGAGATGACCCTCTCGGAGCGGGGGGAGTTCACCACCCTCGCCGAGGCAGACCCTCTGGAACAGTTCTGGTCGGTGCGCCAGGACCTGGAGGACCTGGCCCTGGCCTCCTACTTTGCCGAGGTCACCGAGGCCACCGCCCAGGAGGGGGAGGCTGCGCCGGAGCTGCTCTCCCTCCTTCTCAACTCCCTCTACGCCCTGGACACCTTGAAGAAACCCAGGGCCCTGGTGAAGGCGGCCTTTGAGCTGAAACTCCTCTGCCTCACCGGCTATGCCCCCATGCTGGAGGGCTGTGCCGTCTGCGGCGCCCAGGAGCCGGCGGGGGCCCGGCTCCACCTCTCCCAGGGGGTTCTCCACTGCGCCCGGTGCCGGGGGCAGGTGGGGGGCGGGGTGTCCATGCCCCTGTCCCCAGGGGCCCTGGCCGGGGCCCGGTACATCGTGGGGTGCTCCCCCAAGCGCCTCTTCTCCTTCGCCCTGCCGGAGGAGGACCTCCGCCAGCTGGGCCAGGCCACGGAGGCCTTCCTTATGACCCAGCAGGAGCGGGGGTTTCGGACATTGGACTACTACAAACGCCTGCCTAGATAGGACATTGGAAAAGCCCGCCCTGTGCAGACGGGCTGGGCAGGCGGTGTTTCCCATCCCTCTCCCCGGAGGGGGAAACGACTGGTTAGGAGGGATCCCATGACGGATCTGTTTGAGAAATCGATAGAAACCTTAGAACTTCCCCGGGTCCTGGACCTGCTGGCCGACCAGGCGGTGACCCAGGAGGGGAAAGAGCGGGCCCGCCGCCTGCGGCCGGAGACCGACCTGGAGGAGGTGGCCCAGCGGCTGAAGGAGACCACCGCCGCCGTGGACCGGATGGTCCTCCGGGGCAGCCCCTCCTTTTCCGGGGTGAAGCCGGTGGCCGGCTCCCTCCAGCGGGCGGACATGGGGGGCAGCCTGAACACCCGGGAGCTGCTGGACATCGCCGCCGTCCTGGCTGCCGCCCGCGCCGCCAAGGACTATGGCGAGGGCGACGAGGAGAACAAGACCCCCATCGACGTCCTCTTCCGGGCCCTGAAGCCCAACCGCTTCCTGGAGGACAAGATCACCGGCTCCATCGTGGGGGACGGGGAGCTGGCCGACTCGGCCAGCCCCGAGCTGGCCTCCATCCGCCGGCACATGCGGGCCACGGAGAGCAAGGTGCGGGACATTTTGCAGCGCATCCTCTCCTCCTCCCAGTCCAAGTACCTCCAGGAGAACATCATCACCCAGCGCTCGGGGCGGTACGTGGTGCCGGTGAAGTCGGAGTTCAAAAACGAGATCCCCGGCCTGGTCCACGACCTGTCCGGCTCGGGCTCCACCTTCTTCATCGAGCCCATGGGGGTGGTGAAGGCCAACAACGAGCTGCGAGAGCTCCAGGCCAAGGAGGAGAAGGAGATCGACCGCATCCTGGCCGAGCTCTCCGCCGAGGCCGCCTCCTTCCGGGAGGACATCTCCATGGACTACGACCTGCTCATCCGCCTGGACACCATCTTCGCCCGGGGAAAGCTCTCCGTGCGGATGCACGGCATGGAGCCCGCCCTGTCCAGAAAGCACCTCTTCTTCCGCCAGGCCCGCCACCCCCTCCTGGACCCCAAGACGGCGGTGGCCAACGACCTGGGCCTGGGGGAGCGCTACGACACCCTGGTGATCACCGGCCCCAACACCGGCGGCAAGACGGTCACCTTAAAGACCATCGGCCTGCTCACCCTCATGGCCCAGTGCGGCCTCCACATCCCCGTGGGGGACGGGAGCACCGTCCGGGTGTGCCAGCGGGTGCTGGCGGACATCGGGGACGAGCAGTCCATCGCCCAGTCCCTGTCTACCTTCTCCTCCCACATGAGCAACATCGTGGGCATGCTCCAGGAGACCGACGGGGACACCCTCATCCTCTTCGACGAGCTGGGGGGCGGCACGGACCCTGTGGAGGGGGCAGCCCTGGCTGCCGCCATCATTGAGCACGCCCGGAGCCTGGGGGCCCTGGTGGCCGCCACCACCCACTACGCTGAGCTGAAGGTCTACGCCATGACCACCCCGGGGGTGGAGAATGCCTCCTGCGAGTTTGACGTGGAGACCCTGGCCCCCACCTACCGTTTGCTGGTGGGCATCCCCGGCAAGTCCAATGCTTTCGCCATCTCCCAGCGGCTGGGCCTGCCGGAGGAGATCATCCAGGCCGCTGCCGCCCGGGTGAGCGCGGAGAACGTCCGCTTCGAGGATGTGCTCACCAAGCTGGACCAGCAGCGCCAGGAGATGGAGAAGGAGCAGCGGCAGGCCGCCCAGCTCCGCCAGGAGATGGAGCAGGCCGCCGCCAAAGCCCAGGAGTACCGGGACGCCCTGGCCAAGGAGAAGGAGAAGGCCGAGGCCCAGGCCAAAGCCGAGGCCCGGTCCATCCTGGAGGAGGCCCGCCGCACCGCCGACGAGGTCTTCCACGAACTTAGCGACATGCGGAAAAAGGCCAAGAAGGAGCAGGACTGGCAGGCGGTCAACGACCAGCGGGCCGGCCTGCGCCACCGTCTCAACGCCGCCGAGGATAAACTGGGGGCCCGCCCCCAGGTCCAGCAGCCCCCCCTCCTCCGTCCGGCCAAGAAGGGGGATACGGTGACCATCCTGAAAACCGGCACCCAGGCCACCGTCCTGTCGGTGAACAAGGAGGGGGTCCTCCAGCTCCAGGCGGGCATCCTCCGGATCACCGCCAAGCAGGAGGAGGTCCGGGTGGTGGAAGGGGAGACCCAGACCCAAAAGCAGGCCCGGCAGTACATCCAGCGCACCGAGCACAAGCTCCGTTCCCTGGGGGCCAAGGCCGAGGTGGACCTGCGGGGTATGACCACCGACGAGGCCGAGCTCACCCTGGCCCAGTTCATTGACCGGGCCATCGTCAGCAACCTCACCCAGGTCACGGTGATCCACGGCAAGGGCACCGGCGCGGTGCGCAAAGCCGTTCATACCTACCTGAAACGGTGCAAAGGGGTGGCCTCCTTCCGCCTGGGCCGGTTCGGCGAGGGGGAGGATGGGGTCACCATCGTGGACCTGAAATGAGTTCCCAGGCGTAAGAGAACCCCAAGGACCCGCTGCGGAGCGGCCTGCGCCCGCAGCGGGTCCTCGGTCTGTCAGGGGAAGCCTTTGACCGGATCTTTACCAATCCCAGGTTCCAAATTTTACATGCCACTGCTATCCTTAAAAAGAAACGTTTGCGCGAGAAAAGAGGAGGAAACCCATGCCATCGACCTATGCACACTACCGTCTGGGTCAGCAGGTCCGGCAGGCCCTAAGCGGCCCGCAGCGGGAAGCTGTGGAAGCCTGGCCGGCGCTCTACCTGATCGGCCTGCACGGGCCGGACATTCTGTTTTACTACCATCCCCTGTCCTCCCACCCGGTGAAGGCGGTGGGGCACCTCTTACATGGCCGGCCAGGGCGGGGGTTCTTCCGCCATGCCTGCCAGGTGATCCGGGAGAGCCAGCGCCCGGAAGCGGCCCTGGCCTATGCCTATGGGGTGCTCAACCACTTTGCCCTGGACATGACCTGCCACCCCTATGTCAACGGGACAGCGGCGGCTGGCGACCTGACCCACACGAAGATCGAGGTGGAGTTTGACCGGAGCCTGATGGTGGCCGACGGGCTGGACCCGGTGACCTATGACCAAACCGGCCACATCCAGGCCACCCTCGAGAACGCCGAAGTCATTGCCCCTTTCTACCCCGTGGTGACGGACCGGCAGGTGAGGAAGGCCCTGGACAGCATGGTCTTCTACCACCACCTGCTGATGGCCCGGACGGCGGGGAAGCGGCGCCTGCTCACCGCCGCCCTGCGGGCAGCCGGGCCTGGGCAGGGACTGGAGGACCTGGTGATCTGCCCGGACGGCGATCCCCGCTGCGTGGAAAGCGATACCAGGCTCCGGTCCCTCTACGACCTGGCCCGGGACCGGGCCCTCCAGTTCCTCCAGGACTTTGACGCCTACCGGGCGGGGAAAGCCCCCCTGCCGGAACCCTTCCAGTACAACTTTGAAGGGGTGAAGGGAGGCGGCGCGTGAGGGGCCTGTTCCTGGCCCTGAAGGGGCGAGGGCCCTTCCGAGGCCTCACGGAGCGGGAATTTGCCTGGGTCCTCTATGACGTGGGCAATTCCGCCTTCACCATGCTCTCCTGCTCCCTGGTCCCCATCTGGTTCAAAGCGTTGGCCGTGGGGGAGGGGCCGGGGCAGCTGAGCGCCGGGGATGCCACCGGGGTGTGGGCCCTGGGGGTGGCCCTGGTGACGGTGGTGGTGGCCCTGCTGGGGCCGGTGTGCGGTGCCCTGTCCGACCGCCGGGGCAGTAAGGCCATCTTCTTCCGCACCAGCGTGTTTCTGGGGGTGGGGGGATGCATTCTGAACGGGTTTGCCCCGGGGTGGCTGCTGTTTTTGGCCCTTTTCCTCCTGGTGAAGGTGTCCTACTCCTGCTCCCTCACCTTTTACGACTCCATGCTCCACGACATCACCACCCCGGCCCGCATGGATGCCGTCTCCGCCTACGGCTATGCCTGGGGGTACCTGGGTTCCTGCCTGCCCTTTGTGGTTGCCCTGGTGTTCTATGCCCTGGGGCCGGACATGGTGGGGGTGCTGTCGGGGCAGGTCTCCCGGGTAGGGGGGTTCGCCGTGACGGCGCTGTGGTGGCTGCTGGTCACCCTGCCCCTCCTCCGGCACTACCGGCAGGTCCACTACATCCAGCCCCAGCCCCATCCGGTGGCTGCGGCTTTCCGCCAGATCGGCGGGACCCTGAAGCGGATCGTCCAGGTGGACCGGAAGGTGTTCTTCTTCCTTCTGGCCTTCTTCCTGTACATCGACGGGGTGGGTACCATCATCGACAACTGCATCAACATCGGCACCGACTTGGGGCTGAGCACGGTGGGGCAGGTGCTGGTCCTCCTGGCGACCCAGGTGGTGGCGTGGGTGTTCTCCCTGGTGTTTGCCCGGCTGTCCCAGCGCCACAGCACGGTGAGACTGTTGACGGTGTGCATCGTGGGCTACCTCTGCGTCTGCCTCTATGCCTTGACCCTGCAGAATCTGGTCCAGTTTGGCCTCATGGCCTTTGGCGTGGGAATGTTTCAGGGGTCCATCCAGTCCCTGTCCCGGAGTTATTTCTCCAAAATCATCCCGCCGGAGCACGCCGGGGAATATTTTGGGCTGTACGACATCTTCTGTAAAGGGGCCTCCTTCCTGGGGTCCGGGGTGATTGCGGTGGTCAAATTTGCCGGGGGAACCATCAACATTGCCATTGGCCTTCTGGCCCTGTTTTTCCTGGCGGGGCTCATTTTGCTCCAGGTGGCGGACCGGATCGACCAGCCTGCTTGGCAGCTGGAAGAGCTGTGACGGCCCCGGCCCGGGGACGGGCTTTGTGTTGACACTGGCCGGCAGGTTTAGTATAATATTCTTACACCCCCGAGGCTTCCGGGAGAGCGGCACAGGGAGATTTGGCCATACTCGGCCATGGCACCTTCCGGGAAAAGACAGGCCCGGAAAGGGCGGTGCCAAAGGGGCCGAAGGCCCCTCTCGTTCTCCACAGTGCACGGATCCTCTGGCACAGGACAGCGCAAATAGACCCTAGAGGGACTCTTTTTGAGGCTGTACAAACCACAATGCAAAAAACCCCTTAATTTCTGTGGAATGACGTGAAAATTAGCATTGACGGAACGGGGGAAATTTGCTATCCTTTAAGTAGCAATAGGGAAAGAAACTGGGAGGGACTACTTATGTATATTAAGCAGGCAACGGTTAACAACCAGGTTGGCCTCCACGCCAGACCTGCCACCTTTTTTATTCAGAAGGCAAACGAGTTTAAGAGCACCATTTGGGTGGAGAAGGACGACCAGAGAGTCAATGCCAAGAGCCTGCTCGGGGTCCTCTCTTTGGGGATCATTAAGGGCAGCACCATCGATCTGATCGCCGACGGCACCGACGAAAAGGAAGCCGTGGATGCCCTGGTTGAGCTCATCAGCTCTGACTTCGCCGACTGATTCTGGCAGGAAACCGGTTTGCTCCACTTCCCGGGCAAACACCACCGCAGGAGAAGGATGGATTTCTCCGTGGGAAACCAGCAGGAAAAGCGCCGCATCTGCGGCGCTTTTTGCACTCTTTGGGAAAGGGGATGGGGGAGACGACCTTTGAAGCACTGAAAGAGAAGGCCCTAAGCCTTCCCCTGAAACCAGGGGTTTACCTGATGATGGACCGGGAGGGGACCGTCATCTACGTAGGCAAGGCCAAGGCTTTGAAAAACCGGGTCAGCCAGTACTTCCACGACCAGGCCGGCCACACGGAAAAGACCCGGGCCATGGTGGCGCAGATTGACCACTTTGACACCATTGTGGCCGGCTCAGAGTTTGAGGCCCTGGTGTTGGAGAACTCCCTCATCAAGCGGCACAAGCCCCGGTACAACATTCTGTTGAAGGATGACAAGGGGTATCCCTACATTCGCCTGTCGGTGCGGGCCCCCTATCCCAAGTTCTCCATCCAAGGGCGGATGGCGGACGACGGGGCCCGATACTTCGGCCCCTTTGGCGGCCGGCACGATACCCAGGCCATCCTGGACGCTCTCCGGGCAGCCCTGAAACTGCCCAGCTGCGGTAAGACCTTTCCCAGGGACCAGGGGAAGGAGCGGCCTTGCCTGAACTTCCACATGGGCCAGTGCGACGGCTACTGCCGCAAAGAGGTCCCCCGCAGCCAGCACGACCAGGCCATCGACCAGGCCATCCACCTGCTGGAGGGGAAGTTCAGCGAGGTGGAGAAGGACCTGCGCACCCAGATGGAGGCCGCCGCAGAGAACCTGGAGTTTGAAAAGGCCGCCACCCTGCGGGACCGGCTGCGGGCCATTACCCTCCTGGGAAAGCGGCAGAAGGTGGTGGCTGGATTTTTGGCGGACACCGACGTGCTGGGCCTGTATGTCGGCACGGTGCGTTCTGTGGTGGCGGTGCTCCACTTCCAAGGCGGGGAACTGGCCGGGCGGGACCTGGAGGTCTTCCCCACCGCAGGGGAGCCGGTGGAGGAGATTCTCTCGGCGTTCCTGGTCCAGTATTACAGTCCCCGAGGAATTCTGCCCCGGCAGATTCTTCTGCCGGAAAACTTGGAGGGGGCGGCGGATCTGTCCCGCCTGCTCTCCCACCAAGCGGGGCGGAAGGTGGACCTGGTGACCCCCCAACGGGGGGCTAAGGCAGACCTCATCCGCATGGCCCAGGAGAACGCCAAGACCGAGTGTGAGCGCCTGACCACCCGGGCCGAACGCACCGCCAAGGTCCTCACCTTGCTGGCGGAGCTGCTGGGCCTGCCCGAGCCGCCGGGGCGGATTGAGGCCTATGACATCTCCAACACTGGGGCCTCGGATATCGTGGCAGCCATGACGGTGTTTGAGGAGGGGAAGCCCAAGAAAGGGGCGTACCGCTACTTCAAGCTCCGGGACCTCACCGGCCCGGATGACTATGCCTCCATGGAGCAGGTGATCACCCGCCGCTTTCGCCATGAGATCGAGGGGGACGGGGACTTTGCCCACCGGCCGGACCTGCTGCTCATCGACGGCGGGGCCACCCACGCCGCGGTGGCCAGCCGGGTGCTGGCCCAGTATGGCCTGTCCATTCCCGTCTTTGGCATGGTGAAGGATGACCGCCACCGCACCCGGGCCCTGGTCACCCCAGAGGGGGAGGAGATCGGCATCCAAGGGGCCCCCGCCCTCTTTGCCTTCATCGGGCAGATCCAGGAGGAGACCCACCGCTCCGCCGTGGGCTTCCACCACAAGCGGCACACCAAGAGCGGCTTGGGTTCCACCCTGGAGAAGATCCCCGGCATCGGGGAGACCCGGCGGAAAAAACTGCTGAAAGCCTTCGGCAGTGTCAAAGCCATCCGGCAGGCAGACCTATCCGCCTTGGAAGAGGTGCTGCCCCGGCAGGCGGCGCTGTCGGTCTATCAATACTTTCGAACCAACGAGGAGGAAGGCACATGCGCGTCATCACAGGGATCGCCCGGGGCCGGCGGTTAAAGGAGCCCCAGGGACTGGAAACCCGCCCCACCACCGACCGGGTGAAGG
Source organism: uncultured Eubacteriales bacterium (assembly GCA_900546255.1). Classification (GTDB taxonomy): domain Bacteria; phylum Bacillota; class Clostridia; order Oscillospirales; family Oscillospiraceae; genus Evtepia; species Evtepia excrementipullorum. Next base: position 27,493 of record URCB01000006.1, on the reverse strand, counting down.
AGGGGATTTTTTCCAGCATTCAGTTTGAGATTGAGGGGAGACGGGTGCTGGACCTCTTCGGCGGCACCGGGCAGATGGGGATTGAGGCCCTGTCCCGGGGGGCGGCCCACTGCACCTTTGTGGATCTGCGGAAAGAGGCGGTGGGCATCATCCGGGAAAACCTGAAACTCACCGGCCTGGAGGGGCAGGCCACCGTGGTGCAGGGGGACGCATTGGCCTTCCTCACCCGGTGCCGGGAGAAGTACGACGTGATCTTTCTGGACCCGCCCTATGCCAGTGACCTGCTGAAAAAGGCCATGGAGACCATTCCGGCAATTGACATCGTGACCGAAAATGGTATAATAGTTTGCGAAAATGGGTCGACTACGGGCTGGCCAGAGGTGCAACCGCCCTATCGGCTCCAAAAAGAGTACCGGTATGGAAAGGTCCGCACCGCTCTGTACCGGCGCCTGGCCGGGCCACCCCAGCCCTGAAAGGCGAAGAAGGAAAGGACATCACTGTTATGAAGACCGCAATCTACCCTGGAAGCTTTGACCCGGTGACCTTGGGTCACATCAACATTATCAAGCGGGCGGCCCTGGCCTTTGACAAGGTTATTGTCTGCGTGATGGTAAACTCCGAAAAACACGGGGGCCTGTTTACCCCGGAGGAGCGGATCGACCTTATGCGCAGGAGCATTCAGGTGGACAACGTGGAATTCGATGTCAACTACGGCCTGGTAGCAGAATACGCGAAGGAGAAAGGAGCCCAGGTCCTGGTCAAGGGCCTGCGGGCGGTGTCTGACTTTGAACAAGAAGTCCAGATGGCTATGATCAATGGAAAGATCAACCCCGATCTGGATACGGTGTTCTTCCCCTCCAGCGAAAAGTACACCTACCTTAGCTCCTCGGTGGTGAAAGAGTTGGCCCGCTACGGCGCGGACCTGGACGAATTTCTGCCCCGGGAAATCATTGACGATGTGAAAAAGAAACTGGAAAATCATTAAGGAGCGATGAACGCAATGGCAGGCAGCATTGAAGAATTACTGGACCTCTTATATACGGAGATTGAGGAGGCAAAGAACGCCCCTCTCAGCAACGACCGATGTGTCATCGAGCGGGACCGGGTTCTGGACATGATCGACGATGTGAAGGCGGAACTGCCTGTGGAGATCAAGCGGGCCAAAGACCTGGTGGCCAACAAGAACGACTATGTGGCCTCCGCCAAGCGGGAGGCAGACGACCTCCGCCACCAGGCGGAGGACTATGCCAAGCGCCTGGTGAACGAGGACGCCATCGTCCGGGAGGCCGAGAAGCAGGCCGACGAAATCCTTGCCGAGGCGGAGGAGCAGTGCCGCATGCTGCGGGCTGCCGCCAGCGAGTACTGCGAGGACACCCTCCGCCGCATGGAGGAGGCTGTGGCCGACGCCTATGACGAGGTCAAGCGCTCTCGGGCAAAGTTCCGCTCTGCCCTGGGGGCAGACCACGGCGGCCCCGCCCCTCGGAGCCAGTCCGCCCCCCGTCGGGCCATGTACGACGCAGAGGCCGACGAGGACGAAGACGAATAAGCAGCAGGGAGTTTCTCCCTGACACAAAACCCATCGGACACATGCAGCCGTCCAGGCACCTGCCTGGGCGGCTGTTTTTCTGCATTGGCGAGGGAGATGTCCGAGGAAACGAAAAAGAAGAGGGGGCCTCCCAAAGCCCCTGTCAAAAGGGAGAAAAACCAGCCCATCCCAAAAAACAGTTGCTTTTTACAGGGAAGGAATCTATAATGAAAGTCAAGTTGCAGCCGTCTGTGGCGCAGCGATTTTTGTTCCGGGCCGCCTGAGAAATGGGCCGGCCCTGGAGAGAACCATCGGATTCTCATTCTGATTTTGATCTGTTTGCGGAGGGCGAAAGACCCTCTGAGGAGTGTTAACACCAATGTGTGGAGGATATACCCACCGTCCTGTCCTTCTGGAGGAATGTATCCAGGGGTTGGCCATTCGGCCGGACGGGATTTATGTGGACGGGACCCTGGGCCGGGGCGGCCACTCGGAAGAGATTGCCAAACGGCTCACCGCCGGCGGCCGGCTGCTGTGCATCGACCGGGACCGTCAGGCCCTGGAGGAGGGGGCGGCCCGTCTGGCCCCTTGGGCTGGACAGATCACCTTCCTCCATGGGAACTTCGGGGACTTGGACGCCCTGCTGGACCAGGCAGGGGTGGGTCAAGTGGACGGCATGCTCTTCGATCTGGGGGTTTCCTCCCCCCAGTTGGATGACCCGGAGCGCGGGTTTTCCTACCAGACCGATGCCCCCTTGGACATGCGGATGGACCGGGAGGATGCCTTGACCGCCTGGACGGTGGTGAACCAGTGGCCCCAGGGCGAACTGCGGCGCATCCTCACCCAGTATGGGGAGGAACGCCACGCCGGAGCCATTGCCAGTGCCATCGTCCGAGCCCGGGAACAGGCCCCCATCGCCACCACCGGCCAACTGGTGGAGGTCATCCGGCGGGCCATGCCCGCCGCCGCCCTGCGGGAAAAGCAGCATCCGGCCAAGCGAAGCTTCCAGGCCATCCGCATCGCGGTCAACGATGAGTTGGGTTCGGTCTCCCGGATGCTGCAGCAGGCCATCCCGCGGCTGCGCCCAGGTGGGCGGCTGGCGGTGATCTCCTTCCACTCCTTGGAGGACCGGATCGTCAAAAGTGAACTGGCCGCTGCGGCCAAGGGCTGTGTCTGTCCCCCCTCATTCCCAGTGTGCGTGTGCGGCAGGCAACCCCAGGTGCGTCTGGTCAGCCGGAAGCCCATCCTCCCCAGTCAGAGGGAAATCGACGAGAATCCCCGGGCCAGAAGCGCGAAACTGCGCCTGGCAGAGAAACTGGACCAACCCCAAGGAAACCAACCAGACGAGGTGGAGTAAACCGTGACAGCCAAAGATGCCCGGGGCGCTGTGGCCTATGACGGCACCGCAGCCCTAAAAATGACAGCCCCGGAGGCGCCAACGAAAAAACATCGCTTTCTTCGGCGGAAACCCGCAGGAAAAGTGAAAAAAGCAGAGAAAATAGAGAAAACCGAGACCGCGGAGCGTTCCGGACTCAGCTGGTTGGCGAAGAGCGGCCAGTGGACGGTACCAGGTGCCATTCTGGCCATCGCTGCGGTGGCCATCGTACTGATCCTCACCCTGGCCAGTTATGCCCAACTGGTGGTGGTCAACGACCAGGTGGTGGAACTGCGGGACAGCCTCAGCCAGCTCCAGAGTGAGCAGACCCAGCTGGCAGCCCAGTACGAACTGGCCTACGACTTGCAGGCCATCGAACAGCAGATGCTGGCCAGCGGCGAGATGATCCAAGTGCAGGATTGGCAGACTTACACCCTGGAACTGGCGGAGCCTGACACGGTGGAGTACTACCAGGGCTCGGACGTGTTCCAGCAGATCGCGTCTTTCTTTCAGAACCTGGTAGCCGCGGTGCAGGAATATTTCTGAACGTGGAATCCATAAGATAGGAAGAAAACGGGAGGGCGTGAGAGAGAACTTCTTACGCCCTCCTCTTGCCATTGACAACGACAGAAAGCAGGTGGAAGCATACAATGGCTATGAAACAAAACCCGGGGCGCCGGGGCGGCTTCTTCTCCAACCGCAACTTGGACAGCGGAAGCATGCGCCGGATCCTGATCTTGGGTGGCATTTTCGGTGTGGCGGCTTTTGTCATTCTGTTTGCCAAACTCTGGCAGCTCCAAGTGGTCGAGCATGAAACCTTAGAGGGGCAGGCTGTCACCCAGCAGACCAGAGAGGTGACCTCCTCGGCCAACCGGGGAACCATCTACGATACCAACGGCGATGTGCTGGCCATCAGTGCCGACGTGCAGAACGTGATCCTCTCTCCCCGGGATGTGGCCTCCTCGGTGGAGGTGGCAGAGGAGGATGAGTTCGGCAATCCACGTTCCGAGGCCATCATCGAGGCCGAACGGGAGACCAAACTCCAGGATACCTATGACCTCATTGCCGATACCCTCTCTGACATCCTCGGCATTGACCGGGAGGAGATCATGACCCGGCTGCAGAAGACCAACTCTGCCTATGAGGTTTTGGCGGAAAAGGTGGAGGATGACGTGGCCGACCAGGTTCGCACCTTCATCGATGAGAATGACCTGGAAAGTTGCATCTACCTCACCGACGATTCCAAGCGCTACTATCCCTACTCCACCCTGGCCGCCCAGGTGGTGGGCTTTGTCAACCGGGCCAACGAAGGGGCGTATGGACTGGAGTCCTTATACAATCTGGAACTGTCCGGGTTGGATGGGCGGATCATCACCGCGAAGAACGCCTCGGGCACGGAACTGCTCACCCCGTATACCAGCTATGAGGATGCGGTGAGCGGCTACGATGTGCACACCACCATCGACTCCACCATCCAGATGTACGCGGAGAAGGCGTTGGAGGAGGGCATCCAGAAGTTCGATGTCATCAACGGCGCGTTCTGCGTGGTGATGGACCCCGATACAGGCGCCGTGCTGGCCATGGCCAGCTCCCCGGACTATGACCTCAACGACCCCAGTACCGTCATTGATTCTGTCCTGCAGCAGAACCTGGCGGAGCTGCAGGAGGATGAGTCGGTCAGCGAGGAGGAATATGCTGCAGCCCTTAGCCAAGCCCAGTTCCAGCAGTGGAGCAACAAGTGTTTGAACACCGAGTACGAGCCCGGTTCCACCTTCAAGCCCATCGTCATGGCTGCCGCTTTGGAGGAGGGGGTCATTGACGACGAGTCCACCTTCTACTGCGGCGGCTCTACGGAGATCGGCGGCTGGACCATCCGCTGCTCCAACCGCAGCGGCCACGGCACCCAGACTACCCGCCGGGCTCTGATGAACTCCTGCAACATGGCCATGATCCAGATTGCCCAAAAACTGGGGGGCGAGAAGTTCTACGAGTACTGGGAAAACTTCGGCTTTACCTCCACCACTGGCATTGAGCTGCCCGGGGAAGTGAAGAGCTACTTCTGGAATAAGGACTACTTCGTCAACGCCGCCACCGAGCAGGCGACCGCCTCCTTCGGCCAGCGGTTTACCACCACTCCCATCCAGATGATCACTGCCCTGTCTGCCGTGGTCAACGGCGGCCACCTGATGGAACCCTACATCGTCCAGTCGGTGACCGATTCCGACGGTAACGTGGTGAGTTACCATGAGCCCCAGGAAGTCCGCCAGGTGATCAGCCAGGAGACCTCTAGCCTGGTCCTTTCCTATATGGAAAGTGTGGTCAATGACGTAGGGGGCACCGGGAAAAACGCGAAGGTAGACGGGTACCGCATCGCCGGGAAAACCGGCTCCTCCCAGACCTTGACCAGTGAGGACCGGATCATCGTCTCCTTCCTGGGCTGCGCTCCGGCGGATGATCCGGAGGTCATTGTCCTGCTGGGCTATGACTGGCCGGAACCTTCGGCCCCCGGGCAGAACACCACCGACGACGGGATTTACATCAGCGGTGGTAACATGGCAGCCCCCATGGCTGGCGAACTCATTGCCAATATCATGGATTACCTGGGCTATGACAAGACCGGCAGTTCCGAGAATGAGAACGGGGTCACCATCCCCTACCTGATTGGCGAGACGGCCGAGTCGGCGCAGGCTACCCTAAACGGGCTGGGCTTGAACGTCCGTTTCAGCGGGGAGGGATCTGTGGTGACCGATCAGATGCCCACCGCAGGCAGCAGTGTTCCCGAGGGCAGCTCTATGGTGCTCTACCTGGGAGAGGAAAAACCCAGCGGAACGGTAGAAATGCCAGATTTGTCGGGTATGACCTATGACCAGGCAGTGGCCGCCCTGGAAGAGGTGGGGCTCTACCTCAACGCCACCGGAACGACAGAGGGAGGCCGGGTCTTCAGCCAGGGTGTCTCCCCCGGCGATACGGTGACCGTGGGCGCCTCCGTAGAGGTGCGGTTTACCGCCGATATAGGCTCCGAGAGCGGTTTGGACACTGGCCAAGACGGCAACTGGGTCCAAACGGACGAAGAGGAGGATACCACCACAGGGGACGGGTGAGTCCCGCCCCCAGGAAGTGAAAAGGACGCCATCCACCCGGCCGCCTGGCCCTTTCTCCCAAGGGCCCAGGCGACCACGGACCCCATGGAGGTGGACCTTTGCAGCTCTCCCGACTGACCCAGGGCCTGACCCTGGAGGACCACATCGGTCAGGACGTAGAAATCACTTCCCTCACCTGTGATACAAGAACCCTCTCCCCCGGTGGCCTGTTTGCCGCCTTTCGGGGGGAGAAAACCGATGGGAACCAGTGGATCCCCGCAGCGCTGGCCAAAGGGGCGGTGGCGGTTCTCTGCGACCACCCCCCAGCGGAACCTGGGCCTTGGCTGGTTTCCCCCAACCCCCGGGCCGCCTTTGGGCAGATGGCGGCCAACTGGTTCGGCCGCCCCGGGGACCGGATGACCCTGGTGGGGGTCACCGGCACCAATGGAAAAACCACCACGACTTACCTTTTAAAAACCGTGTTGGAGGGGGTGCTGGGGGCCAAGGTGGGCCTCGTCGGCACCAACCAAAATCTCATTGGCTCCCAGTCCCTTCCAACCCAACGCACCACGCCGGATGCCTACACACTCCACAGCCTGCTGGCAGAGATGGAGGCGGCAGGCTGTACCCATGTGGTGATGGAAGTCTCTTCCCACGCACTGGCCTTGGAGCGGACGGCGGGACTCACCTTTCAGGAGGGGATCTTCACCAACCTCACCCGGGACCATTTGGACTTTCACGGCACCATGGGGGCCTACCGCCAGGCCAAGGCCAAGCTGTTTGCCCAGTGCCGGCGTGGGGTGCTTAACCAGGACGACCCCACGGGACGGCAGTTTGCCCAGGGGGTACCCTGCCCGGTGGTTACCTTCGGCATCCATCCCACCCCGGCTCAGGTGCAGGCGAAGGACTTGCGGCTGTACGCAGACCACGTGACCTTTCAGGTGACGGCCCCTCAGGGGAGCTGCCCGGTGACCCTTCCCATTCCCGGGCGGTTTTCCGTGTCCAACGGGTTGGGGGTCATTGCCTGCTGCTTGGACCTGGGGCTTCCCCTGGAGGGGATTGCCCACGCCTTGGCCGGGGCTGCCGGCGTGAAGGGACGGATGGAGGTGGTTCCGGTGCCTGCCCCCTACACGGTGCTCATCGACTATGCCCATACGCCGGATGCCTTGGAACAGGCCCTCACCGCCGCCCGGAGCGGTGCCCGGTGCCGCCTGCTCTGCCTCTTTGGCTGCGGCGGGGACCGGGATTCCACCAAACGCCCCGTGATGGGGGAGGTGGCCGCCAGCCTGGCTGACGTGGTGATCCTCACCTCCGACAACCCCCGTACTGAGGACCCGGAGGCCATCCTAGACCAGGTGGCTGCGGGGTTCCCCCCGGGATTCTCTGCCTGGGTGCGGGTGGCAGACCGCCGGGCGGCCATCCGCCAGGCCCTGGCCATGGGCCGGGCCGGGGATGTAATCCTGTTGGCCGGGAAAGGGCATGAGACCTATCAGGAAGTGGGGGAGGCTCGCCTGCCCCTGGACGAACGGGAAGAAATTGCTTCCTTTTTCCGAGAAAGTACGTTATAATATGCGTTTGGCGGCGCCGTCCCCCGTTCCAGGGGGCGGTATGCTGCCTGTTTGAGAGAACAGAAGTAGAACATTGCGGAGGTGTAACGGAATGGATCCCATTCTGCTGAAAACCCTGGCTGCGGTGGTGCTGGGCTTTGCCATCAGCGCCATCTTAGGAAAGTTTCTGGTGCCCGCCTTGCGGCGGTGGAAGGCAGGGCAGTCCATCAAGGAGGACGGCCCCACCTGGCACATGTCCAAGCAGGGAACCCCTACCATGGGGGGCCTGATGTTCATCGCGGCGGTGGTTGTGGTGGTGCTGGTGCTCAACGGCCCGGCGATTCTGGCAGGGGATTTGACCAGTGTGTTTGTCCTGCTGCTGGCCCTGGTCTTTGGCCTCATCGGGTTTGTGGATGACTATGCCAAGATCAAGAAGAAGGAGAACACGGGCCTTACTGCCAGCCAGAAGTTTCTCCTCCAGCTGGTGGCAGCCATCCTGTTTATCGTGCTGCTGCGGCAGTTTGGGATTTTGTCCCCCAACCTCTATGTCCCCTTCTTTGGGGTGGAGTGGAAGCTGCCCTGGGTGGTGTACATGATCTTCGCGGCCCTGGTGATCACCGGCACCGTGAACGCGGTGAACATCACCGACGGGCTGGACGGTCTGTCCACCTCGGTGACCTTGCCGGTGTGTGCCTTCTTCGCGGCCTCCTTCGGCTATGCCTATGTCCACTGGGACCAGCCGGGCAGTGCCGGGATGACGGTGTTTGCCGCTGCCCTGTTTGGGGGACTGGTGGGTTTCCTGATCTACAACTTCTATCCGGCCAAGGTGTTCATGGGGGACACGGGCTCCCTGTTCCTGGGGGGCGCTGTGTGCGGCATGGCCTTTGCCCTGGATATGCCCTTGATCCTTGTCCTGGTGGGCATCATCTACATTGTGGAGACCATGTCTGACATCATCCAGGTTCTCTACTTCAAAGCCACCCACGGCAAGCGGATCTTCCGCATGGCTCCCCTCCACCACCACCTGGAAATGGGGGGCTGGAAGGAAACAAAGGTGGTATTTGTCTTCGCCGGCATCTCGCTGGTGTTCTGCATCCTGGCCTTTTTCGGGGTGATAGGGCGCTACCCTGTCCTGTGAGCCCGAGGGCCTGATCCGGGAGGGATCCTTTCGTGCCAAGAACCATTCTGAAAGCCAGAGCCCGGGCCCGGGCCCAAGCACAAACGGAGACCGGCCAAAGCCGGGTCAGCCGCATTCAAGGCGGGGTGGACCTGCCCTTCCTGATGCTGACCATTGTGCTGGTGGCCATCGGCTTGGTGATGCTGCTGTCGGCCTCCTACCCCTCGGCCTACTATGACCTCCGCGGCAATACGGGGGGCGATCCCCTGTATTACTTCAAGCGGCAAGGGGTGTTTGCCCTGGTGGGCTTTGGGGTGATGTATGTGGTCTCCAAGCTCAATTACCGGGGGCTGAAGGGGCTGGCCATGCCCATCCTCGTGGTGGCCTGCGTACTGATGCTGGCCGTGCACGTCCCTGGGCTGGGCCACAGTTCCGGCGGCGCCACCCGGTGGCTGAACTTTCCCACCCAGTGGCAGCCCTCTGAGGTGGGGAAAATTGCACTGATTATCTTCTTTGCCGCCCGGCTGGCCAAGCGGGACCAGCGGAAACCCTTGAGTTTCCGGCGAAACACCGCAGCAGGCCGGTTTGGCAACTTATTAGAGCGGATCGGCTTCTTTGAGCTGGTGCCTTACTTAATCGTCCTGATTTTGATGATCGGGATTCTTTACCTGCAGCCCCATATGTCGGCTGCCATCCAGATGGTGGTCATCGCCGCGGCCATCCTCTTTGCCGGCGGCATCTCCGCTGGCTGGTTTATCGGCGGCGGCACCGTGGTGGTGGGGGCCCTGGCGGTGCTCATCTTCGGCATGGGCTACTCCTCCGGCCGGATTACCACCTGGCTCAACCCCTGGGACGATCCTCTGGGGGACGGCATGCAGACCGTGCAGTCCCTGCTGGCCATTGGCTCCGGCGGGCTGACCGGCTTGGGCCTGGGCAACGGGCGCCAAAAGTTCCTCTACCTGCCCGAGGCCCAGAACGACTTTATCTTTGCCATCGTGTGTGAGGAGTTGGGCCTCATCGGGGCCTGCCTGATCCTGGCCGTGTTTGCCCTGCTGATCATCCGAGGGTACTGGCTAGTCCTCCACGCCCGGGATAAGTTCGGCGCCCTGATCGTGGTGGGCATCACCACGCTCTTCGCCTTCCAGGTGTTTGCTAACGTGGCTGTGGTGACCAACCTCTTCCCGGTAACGGGCATCTCCATGCCCTTCTTCAGTTACGGCGGCACCGCCCTGATCATCCAGATGGCGGAAATGGGACTGATCCTAGGCATCAGTCGGCAAAACCCGGTGACCTAGCCGGGGAAGAAAGAGAGGACGCTATGAAGATTATTTTCACCTGCGGCGGCACAGCAGGGCACATCAACCCTGCCGTGGCCTTGGCCCGCATGTTTCAAGAGAGAGTGGAGGGCTGTCAGGTTCTGTTCGTCGGGGCCAAAGGCGGCATGGAGGAGCGGCTGGTGCCGAAGGAGGGCTTCCCTCTGGAGACGGTGACCATCAGCTCCTTCTGGCGCAGTTTGCGCCCCTCGGGCATCCAACACAACCTGAGAACCCTTCGCAACCTTTCGGTCTCCAAGCGGGAGGCCGCCCGCATCCTGGACACCTTCCAGCCCGATCTGGTGGTGGGGACGGGGGGGTATGCCTCCTACCCCGTGGTTCACGCCGCGGCCCGCCGGGGCATCCCCACGGCGGTGCATGAGTCCAACGCGGTGCCTGGGCTCACCACCCAGCGGCTGGCCAAGGTGGCAGACCGGGTGATGGTGGGGTATGAGGAGTCCCGTCAGCACTACCAGCATCCGGAACGGGTGGTGGTCACCGGCACCCCGGTACGGGGGGAGTTTTTCCAGATCACCCGCCAGCAGGCGCGGGATGCCCTGGGCATCAAGGATGACCGGCCCTTGGTGCTGTCCTATTGGGGCAGCTTGGGAGCCGAGGTGATGAACGGATACATGGTGGACTTCCTCCGCCAGGCGGCCCGAGATGGGGCACCGTTCCACCACATCCACGGGGCGGGGCGGAACTTTGCCGCCATGGAACAGGCCCTGGCCGGGGACCACCTGCCCCCGGCGCTGCAGGTGCGGGAGTACATCTATGACATGCCCACCGTGATGGTGGCGGCGGACCTGGTGCTGTGCCGGGGCGGGGCCTCCACCCTGTCGGAGCTCACCGCCATTGGCAAGCCTGCGGTGATTGTCCCGTCCCCCAATGTCACCAACCACCACCAGGAAAGGAATGCCAATGTACTGGCCCAGGCAGGGGGCGCGGTGGTCCTGCTGGAGCCGGTGTGCAGCGGGGAGACCCTGTACCGCACCACCCAGGACCTGCTGGCCGACGAACCCCGCCGCAAAACCATGGCCCAGGCCATGGCGAACATGGGAATCCCCCAGGCGGGGGAGAAGATCTATGAGACCCTGCTGACCCTGGTAAACCCCTAAGGCCGCCCATTGCGGCACCTTTCCCTCCCCTCCGGCATAGGATGGTGCAAAGCCAACCAGGATCGGGGGAGAGGATATGATGGAATACTTCGCGGTGGAGGGGGGCTGGCCTCTGGAGGGGCAGGTTCCCGTCCATGGGGCCAAAAACAGCGCCCTGCCCATCCTGGCGGCCACCTTGTTGGCCGACGGGGAGAGCATCATACATAACTGCCCATCCCTCACCGACTGCGCCGCCGCCCTGGAGATCCTGTCCTGCTTGGGGTGCCGGGTGCGGCGGGAGGGGGAGACGGTGGTGGTGAACACCGCCTGCCGCCGGGGCCATACCATTCCCGATGACCTCATGGGGCGTATGCGGGCCTCGGTCCTCTTTTTGGGGCCGCTGCTGGCCCGGGACGGGGCGGCCACGGCCTGCTGGCCAGGGGGGTGTGCCCTGGGGGCCCGGCCCATTGATCTGCACATTCAGGCCTTCCAGGCCCTGGGCGCCCAGGGGCGCAGCTGGAATGGCCAGTTGTTTTTCCATGCGCCAACGGGGCTGTCAGGGTGCCGGATCGTGCTGCCCATCCCCAGTGTGGGGGCCACGGAGAACGCCATGCTGGCCGCCTGCGGCGCCCGGGGGCTGACCATTCTTGACAACCCCGCCCGGGAGCCGGAGATTGTGGACCTGCAAAACTTCCTTCGCTGCCTGGGCGCCCGGGTGGAGGGAGCGGGCACCGGCCGGATCGCCATCCAAGGCGGCTGCCCCCTGCACCCCGGGGAGTACCGGGTGATGGCGGACCGGATCGTGTCGGCCACCTACCTCTGCGCCGTAGCCTGCGCCGGGGGAGAGGGGGAGCTGCTGGGGACGGACGGGGCGCACCTGGGCCCCGTTTTGGCCGCCCTCACCGCAGCCGGGTGCGAGATTGGCCGGGCGCCAGACCGGCTGCAAATCCGCCGGATCGGCGCGCTGCGGGGCTTTGGCGCCCTGCGCACCGGCCCCTACCCCGCCTTTCCCACCGATGCCCAGCCGCTGCTGGGAGCGGTGGCCGCCGGGGCCTGGGGGCAGAGCCGGATCACCGAGACCATTTTCGACCGCCGGTTCCGCTACCTGGAGGGGCTGACTGCCATGGGGGCGGCGGTGCAAACAGAGGGGGACACGGCGTGCTTTTCCGGCCGTACCCTCCACGGGGCGCAGGTGGAGGCCACAGACCTGCGGGGGGGCGCAGCCCTCACCCTGGCGGCCTTGGGCGCCCGGGGGGAGAGCCGGGTCTACGGTCTGCCCCACATCGACCGGGGCTACCAGGGGCTGGAAGGGTCCCTTGCGGCCCTGGGCGGGCGGATTCGTCGGGAAACCCGGCAAGAGGCTGGATGTTGAACACGGGAAGGGGAAACCGATATGGCGAAACAAGAGACCCAAACCAAATACCATAGACGGCGGAACGGCGTGCTGTTCACCATCCTGGCGGTCATTCTCATCGCAGCCTCGGTGGTGGCCGCCTGCACGGTGTTTTTCCGGGTGGAGACGGTGACCGTAGAGGACACCGCCCGCTACACCACGGAGGAAATCCTCTCTGTGGCCAATGTGGAGATGGGGGCCAACATGATCCTCACCCCGGGAGAGCAGATCGCCCAGCGGATCTACGAGGCCTTGCCCTACGTGGATGAGGTGGACGTACAGAAACAGTTTCCCACTACCATCAACCTGAAGATCACCGAGACCCAGGCGGCGATGGTCCTCCAGGGGACCGCCTCGGCTTGGCTGCTGGACGCCAAGGGAAAGCTGCTGGAGCCGGTCTCAGACGGGACCGACGTGTCCGGCTTGATTCAAGTCACGGGGGTGGAGCTGCTGGAACCCCAGCAGGGCCAGCAGGCCCAGACCACCCCGGAAAACCAGAGCCGGCTGGATGGCCTGGTGGGCCTGACCCAGGCCCTGGACCGGGCAGGAATTCTGGCATCGGTGACGTCCATTGACGTCTCCTCCTCCACGGAAATTGTCATGGTTTATGAGAACCGGATTACGGCGCGGATGCTCAATAACGTGGACTTTGACCGGAAGATGCAGGTGCTGGAATCCATCGTTGCCACCCTGGGTGAAACGGACCGGGGAAGCATCAATATGCGGGCCAATGACCGGGCAATTTGGTCCCCAGAAAGCTAAATCGGCTCGACAGGAGCGAGGGGAAAGCCGGCGAATTTTTTCAAAAAGATGAAAAAGAAATCTGACTTTTCTATTGACCTGCCGGGGAAAGGGCGATACAATAAAGGAAATTTGAAAATTCATCTACCATAGCGTTTTCAGAGGATAAATACACACACATAGGAGGATCGAACATGGCGATTGGATTAGATACCGGGACAGAGTCCGTTGTGAATATTAAGGTGATCGGCGTTGGCGGCGGTGGTTCCAACGTGGTCAACCGCATGGTGGAATCGGGAGTCAAAGGCGTAGAATTCATCGCCGTAAACACCGACAAGCAGGCCCTGGCCGTGTCCAGCGCCACCCACAAGATCCAGATCGGAGAGAAACTCACCGAGGGCCAGGGCGCCGGCTCCAATCCTGAGGTGGGCCGCCAGTCTGCCGAGGAGAGCCGCACCCAGATCTCCAAGGCCCTGGAGGGGACCGACATGGTCTTCATCACCGCCGGCATGGGCGGCGGCACCGGCACCGGCGCAGCCCCCATCCTGGCCGACCTGTCCAAGGAGATGGACATCCTCACCGTGGGCGTGGTCACCAAGCCCTTCTCCTTTGAGGGCCGCCGCCGGATGCAGCAGGCCGAGATGGGCATTGAAAACCTGCGCACCAAGGTGGACTCCCTGGTCATCATCCCCAACGACCGGCTGAAGTTCGTCACCGAGCAGAAGATCACCCTGGCCAACGCCTTCGAGGTGGCCGACGACGTGCTGCAGCAGGCCGTGCAGTCCATCTCTGACCTGATCAAGAACACCGGCTTCATCAACCTGGACTTCGCCGACGTGTCCGCCGTTATGAAGGACGCCGGCATGGCCCACATGGGTGTGGGACGTGCCTCCGGCAAGAACAAGGCCGAGGAAGCTGCCCGCCGGGCCGTTTCCAGCCCCCTGCTGGAGACCTCCATCAACGGCGCCCGCGGCGTGCTGGTGAACGTCACCGGCTCCACCGACGTGGGCCTGGAGGAAGTGGAGACCGCTGCCAACCTGGTGCAGGAGGCCGCCGATCCCAACGCCCTCATCATCTTCGGTGCCACCTTCGACGAGAGCCTGGAGGACGAGATCTGCGTCACTGTCATCGCCACCGGCTTTGATGAGAAGATCATGAACGCCAAGTCCACCGACAACGCTGCCCCCAAGGGCGGCCGCGCCTCCGGCCGGAACGCCGACGAAGGCGGCAAGGGCTCCGACGAGGATGACCCCTACAAGGAGATCTTCAAGATCTTCAACCGGGAGCGGTAAGCCCTCGGCCCTTGATCCCAGATCGTGCACAGCCCGCTGCCATTGGCAGCGGGCTGTTTTTGGTGTTTGAGAGGGAAAGGGCTTCTTCGATGGGTTACCGGACCTCCTCCTCCACCGGGAGGATGACGGTCTGCACGCCCTGGCGCATGGCATAGGCCAGGGTGTTCATGGTCCCCCCTCGTGGGATGCCGTCGTAAACGGCCAGCAGAAGGGAGGACCGGTCCACCATGTACCGGTTTCGCCGGCCCATGCAGCCGGGGGTGTAGGTGTGCTGGACCACGGTTTCCAGGTCGCACTGGTCCAGCAGGGCCAGGCGCCGGGCTTGGTCGGCCGCCGGCCAGCGGTCGGCTTGGCCGGCAAAGGGAACGGCGGCTTCGATGGTCACATCGGGGTGCGCCTGACGCAGGTCGAGGACCGCTTGGCAGAAGTAAAGGTCCGTCCCCTGGGCCATGCCGCAGAGAAAGTGACGGTACCCGTGGTCATACGCTGCTGCCAAGGCGCTGGCCAGGCGGGCCTTCAGCGCCAGGCAGCGGGGGTCGGCTTCATTGCTGCCCCAGGGCAGGCGGGGCGGGCGGTGGCCGGAGAAACAGCAGGTGGTCTCTGGCGTCATGGGGAGCTCCTTTCCGGGGGCAGGTGCCCTTTGGCTCTATGGTATACTGCTGGCTGTGGAAAGTCAACGAAAAATCTCGCCAGAATTTGGCTGGGGCTGGGCAGTTTTTGGGGTTGATTTTTTGTAGAGAGGGGCTATAATAGGGGTGAACAACGAAATAAGATGTCTTCAGGGCGGGGTGAAAGTCCCCACCGGCGGTACAGTCCGCGAGCGCTTTGGCCTAGGCCAAAGGCAGCTGACCCGGTGCAATTCCGGGACCGACAGTGACAGTCTGGATGGGAGAAGACGTGCTGACGCACCCTCTTGTGTGGTGCCATTGCGTAAAGCTGAAAATGGCTTTGCGGTTTTGGGACGCCCCCAATTGGCCAGTTAGCACCTGGAAGACATTGGTTTTTCGGGTGTTACATTTGGAAATTGGGAGTGTTTTTTATGGCAATGAAAAGCGAAAAAATTCGGAAGCTGGTCACCATGGCCATGCTGGCCGCCCTGTCGATTGTGCTGGTTTACGTGGTCCACTTCCCCATCTTCCCGGCGGCCCCCTTCCTGGAGTATGACCCGGCGGATATCCCCATCCTCATCGGCACCTTTGCCTACGGCCCGGTGGCAGGCATCATCCTCACCGTGGTGGTCTCCGTGATCCAGGGGATGACCGTGAGCGCCTCCAGTGGCTTCATGGGCATTGCGATGCACATCTTCGCCACCTCCATCCTGGTGCTGGTGGCCGGGAACATCTATCGCCTGAAGCACACCAAGAAGGGTGCGGTGATTGCCCTGATCTGCGGTGTGGCTGCGATGACCGCGGGCATGGTGGTGTTTAACTACTTCATCACCCCCTACTTCATTACCCCTGACATCGCTGACGCTGCTGCTGTGGCGGCCAACCGGGACTTCGTGAAGACCCTGCTGGTGCCGGTGATCATTCCCTTCAACCTGATTAAGGCCGGGGTCAATGGCCTGGTCACCTTCCTGGTCTACAAGACCGTCTCCCGCCACCTGGTCCATGGCGAGGGTTGGGAGAAGCGCCCCAAGCTGAACCAGGTGCAGACCGAGCAGTAAGAACCAATCCAAACCGTCCCGCCTCCCGGCGGGGCGAGAGAGAAAAGCGGCGGAGTTCCCGCCGCTTTTCCTGTTTCCCTTGGAAAGGAGGGCTGGCCGTGGACCGGGTGATTTTTCACTGTGACCTGAACGCCTTTTACGCCTCGGTGGAGCTGTTGCAGTATCCCCAGTTCCGCACTGCCCCTGTGGCGGTGTGCGGGGATCCCTCGGCCCGCCACGGCATCATCCTGGCCAAGAACGAGGCGGCCAAGGCTTTTGGGGTGAAAACCGCCGAAACCATCTGGCAGGCCCGGCGAAAGTGCCCGGACCTCATCCTCCTGCCTGCCCACCACGACAAGTACCGGTATTACTCCAAACTGGCCGGGGAGGTCTACACCCGCTACACCGACCTGGTGGAGCCCTTCGGCATTGATGAGAGCTGGCTGGACGTGACGGGCACCCTCCACCTCTTTGGGGGAGACCCTGTGGCTCTGGCCAACCAGCTGCGGGACGTGATGAAACAGGAGCTGGGGTTGACCATCTCCGTGGGGGTCTCCTTTAATAAAGTGTTTGCCAAACTGGGCAGTGACTACAAAAAGCCCGATGCCACCACAGTCATCTGGCGGGAGGACGTGCCCCGGATCGTCTGGCCCCTGCCGGTGACCGATCTGCTCTTTGTGGGCAGGGCCTCTGCCCGGGTGCTGGAGAAGGCGGGCATCCGCACCATTGGAGACTTGGCCGCAGCCCCCCGGGACCAGGTGGAGCGGCTGTTGGGAAAACATGGGGGACAGATCCACGACTACGCCACCGGGGAGGACCGCAGCCCAGTCCGCCCGGCGGGGGAGGTGCCGCCCCCCAAGTCCGTGGGCAACGGCCTCACCTTCCGCCGGAACCTGGTGGGGGAGGAGGAGCTGCGGGCGGGGGTCTATCTCCTGGCGGAGCGGGTGGCCCTGCGGCTGCGGCGGCACCAGATGAAGTGCACCACCGTGCAGGTGGCCCTGCGCAGCCCAGAGTTTAAGACCATCCAGCGGCAGAAGGCCACCCCTGCCCCCACCAACGTCTCCCGGGTCATTGCCCAGTGCGTGCTGGAGTTGATGGAGGCTGCCTGGCACCCTGCCTCCCCCCTGCGGGCCATGACCATCACCGCTGCCGGCCTGCTTCCGGAGGAGGAGGCAGGGGAACAGCTGGACCTGCTGGCCCCCCAGGCCTCCGCCCGCAGAGCCAAACAGGAAAAGCTGGAACGGGCCATGGATCAGCTCCAGGACCGGTATGGAAAGACCATCATCGGGTATGCCTCCCGGCAAACCCAGGCAGCCCGGGCCATCGCCGGGGACGAGGAGAAAAAGGAGGAGAAACCATGACCCTGTGGCTGTTACTATGGTTTTTGGTGTGGACCATTCTGGCCTTTGCCCTCATGGGCATCGACAAGTGGAAGGCCAAACACGGGGCCTGGCGGGTGCCGGAAAAGGTTCTTTTTCTCTCGGCCCTGGCCGGGGGAAGCCTGGGGTCCCTGGCTGGGATGGCCCTGTTCCGCCACAAGACCCGGCACTGGTCCTTTCGCATTGGGATGCCGGCCATCCTGATTTTGCAGGTGGTGGGCCTGCTCCTCTGGTCCTGGCGAGGGGTCTGGTTTCCCTGAGCGGCAAAATGCCCAAGGGGAGGGGACCAGGAGGAAGATCTTCCCACAGTCTCACTACTTGACGCAGCGGGAAAAATATGCTAGAATCCGAGATTGCGGTGGTCTGTTTTCTGCAATGTTTCAAGGAAGGATCCCGCAGACGGAACCGGGCCCGTCCCGGCCAGAAAGGGGAGTGGCGCCGGTATGCTGACCGATCTGAAAACCGCGCAAAAGGTGACGGGGGCCAAGCAGGTCACCCGAGCCCTGAAAAACGGCACAGCCCGCCGGGTCTTCTTGGCGCAGGACGCCGACCCCCGGGTCACCGAACCCATCCAGGCCCTCTGCCAGGAACAGGGGACCGCAACCGAGTCCGTGGATACCATGGCTGCCCTGGGCAGCGCCTGCGGCATTGCCGTGGGCAGCGCTGTGGCCGCCATCGTGGCGGACTGAACCCATGATATTCGCCGCATAGGCCACGGCCCCTGCGGATAGAATATATACCAACCCATTTTTTGAGAAAGGAGGAACCATATGCCTACGTTTAACCAGCTGGTTCGCAAAGGAAGAGAACAGGCCACCTACAAGTCCAACTCTCCTGCCATGCAGAAGGGTCTGAACACCCTGAAGAACAAGGAGACCAACCTGCCTTCCCCCCAGAAGAGAGGGGTGTGCACCGCGGTGCGTACTTCTACTCCGAAGAAGCCGAACTCCGCTCTGCGGAAGATCGCCCGTGTGCGTCTGACCAACGGCTACGAGGTCACCGCTTACATCCCCGGTGTGGGCCACAACCTGCAGGAGCACTCTGTGGTTATGATCCGTGGCGGCCGTGTCAAGGACCTGCCCGGCGTGCGTTACCACATCATCCGCGGCAGCCTGGATACCCAGGGCGTCAGCGGCCGGATGCAGGCCCGCTCCAAGTACGGTGCCAAGCGCCCCAAGGCCGGCAAGAAGTAAGATTCTGCTGACCCACTGAATTGACTTTTTGCGCTCAGCGCAAAGCAACCGCTTTGCCGCGAGTCGCTTACCATACAATCCGGTACCTGGTACAGGGATTGGGGAAGCTCTCAAGGCAGGCACGGGGCGGGAAGCCCCGCCCCACACGGAAAGCCAAGTGCTTTTCGAGTACCTATGAAATCATTTTTTTATGAAGGAGGGAAGCAAAGTGCCCAGAAGAGGAAACGTACCCAAGCGGGAAGTGTTGCCCGATCCTATGTACCGCTCCGTACTGGTAACTAAGCTGATCAACAGCGTGATGCTGGACGGCAAGAAGGGCGTGGCCCAGAAGGTGGTCTACGGCGCCTTTGACATTGTCAAGGAAAAGACCGACAAGGACCCCGTGGAGGTTTTCACTGCCGCCCTGGAGAACATCATGCCTTCCCTGGAGGTTAAGGCCCGCCGTGTGGGCGGCGCCACCTACCAGGTGCCTGTGGAAGTGCGCCCCGAACGCCGCCAGACCCTGGGTCTGCGCTGGCTGACCACCTATGCCCGGGCCCGCAGCGAGAGAACCATGAAGGAGCGTCTGGCCGGCGAGCTGATGGACGCTGCCAACAACACCGGCGCCGCTGTCAAGCGCCGTGAGGACATGCATAAGAACGCTGAGGCCAACAAGGCATTCGCACACTTCCGCTGGTAATCTGGAGGAAAGAGAAGAATGGGACGTAAAGTTACGCTGGAAAACACCAGAAACATCGGCATCATGGCCCACATCGATGCCGGTAAAACCACTACCACCGAGCGTATCCTGTACTACACCGGCGTCAACTATAAGATTGGCGAGACCCATGACGGTACTGCCACCATGGACTGGATGGCCCAGGAGCAGGAGCGCGGCATTACCATCACCTCCGCAGCTACCACCTGTTATTGGACCGGCACCGCTGGCCAGTTCCCCCAGACCCGGATCAACATCATTGACACCCCGGGCCACGTGGACTTCACCGTGGAGGTGGAGCGCTCCCTGCGCGTGCTGGACGGCTCCGTAACCGTCATGTGCGCCAAGGGCGGCGTGGAGCCCCAGTCCGAGACGGTGTGGCGCCAGGCTGACCACTACAAAGTCCCCCGCATGATCTACGTCAACAAGATGGACATCATGGGTGCGGACTTCTACAACGTGCTGAACATGATCCACGACCGCCTCAAGTGCAACGCCGTGCCCATCCAGCTGCCCATCGGCAGTGAGGAGACCTTCAAGGGCATCATCGACCTGGTGGAGATGAAGGCCGACGTCTACTATGACGCCGAGGGCAAGGATATGCGCGTGGAGGAGATCCCCGAGGACATGATGGACCTGGCCCAGGAATACCGCACCAAGCTCATCGACGCTTGTGCGGACCTGGACGAGGAACTGATGATGCTCGCCCTGGAGGACGAGCCCATCCCCACCGAGATGATCCGGGCTGCCCTGCGGAAGGGCACCATTGAGAACCTGCTGGTCCCTGTGACCTGCGGTACCTCTTACCGGAACAAGGGTGTTCAGAAGCTGCTGGACGCCATCGTGGACTTCATGCCCTCCCCCCTGGACATTCCCGCCATCAAGGGTGTCAACCCCGACACCGGCGAGGAGGACGAGCGTCCTGCCGACGACAATGCGCCCTTCTCCGCTCTGGCCTTTAAGATCGCAGCAGACCCCTATGTGGGCCGGCTGTCCTTCATCCGGGTGTACTCCGGTGTGCTCAACGCCGGTACCGCCGTGCTCAACTCTACCAAGAAGCAGAGAGAGCGTATCGGCCGTATCCTGCAGATGCACGCCAACCACCGGGAGGATATCGAGACCGTCTACTCCGGCGACATCGCCGCCGTGGTGGGCCTGAAGAATTCCACCACCGGCGACACGCTGTGTGACGATAAGGCTCCCATCATTCTGGAGTCCATGGAGTTCCCCGAGCCCGTGATCCGCGTGGCCATCGAGCCTAAGACCAAGGCCGGCCAGGAGAAGATGGGCGTGGCCCTCATGAAGCTGGCTGAGGAGGACCCCACCTTTAAGACCTACACCGACGAGGAAACCGGTCAAACCATCATCGCCGGCATGGGCGAGCTCCACCTGGAGATCATCGTGGACCGTCTGCTCCGGGAGTATAAGGTGGAAGCCAACGTGGGCGCACCCCAGGTGGCCTACAAGGAGACCATCAAGAAGTCCGTGGAGCAGGATACCAAGTATGCCCGTCAGTCCGGCGGTAAGGGCCAGTACGGTCACGTTAAGATCCGTGTGGAGCCCAACGAGTCCGGCAAGGGGTACGAGTTCGTCAACGAGATCGTGGGCGGCGCCATCCCCAAGGAATATATCCCCGCCGTGGACGCTGGTATCCAGGGCGCCATGGAGTCCGGCATTCTGGCCGGCTACCCCGTGGTGGACGTGAAGGTCACCCTGTACGACGGCTCCTTCCACGAAGTGGACTCCTCCGAGATGGCCTTTAAGATTGCCGGTTCCATGGCCTTCAAAGAGGCCTGCCGGAAGGCCAACCCCTGCCTGCTGGAGCCCATCATGAAGGTTTCCGTCATCGTTCCCGAGGACTACATGGGCGACGTCATCGGCGACCTGAACTCCCGCCGTGGACAGATCCAGGGCATGGAGGCCCGTCCCGGTGCCCAGCAGATCGATGCACTGGTCCCCCTGTCTGAGATGTTCGGCTACGCCACCGACCTGCGCAGCCGTACCCAGGGCCGCGGCCAGTACTCCATGGAGCCCCACAGCTACGTGGAAATCCCCAAGTCCATCACCGACAAGATTGTGGAGAAGCGCAACGGCGCAGAATGAGCATAATTTTCTTGAAATTGTGCACGAAATGCGTATTTTCCCGTTGTAATTTCCAGCCACATCCTGTAGAATAGGATGCACAAGAGTATCTCATGATCAGTAAGACAGTCTTTTGTCTGTATTTTGAGGAGGATTATCAATCATGGCCAAGCAAAAGTTTGAAAGAACCAAGCCCCACGTAAACATTGGCACCATTGGTCACGTTGACCATGGCAAGACCACCCTGACCGCTGCTATCACCAAGTTCCTGGCTCTCCAGGGCAAGGCTCAGTTCGAGGATTATTCCAGCATCGACAAGGCCCCCGAGGAGAGAGAGCGCGGCATCACCATCAACACCGCTCACGTGGAGTATGAGACCGACGCCCGTCACTATGCACACGTTGACTGCCCGGGCCACGCCGACTATATCAAGAACATGATCACCGGCGCTGCTCAGATGGACGGCGCGATCCTCGTTATCGCTGCTTCCGACGGCCCCATGGCCCAGACGAAGGAGCACCTGCTGCTGGCCCGTCAGGTCGGCGTTCCCGCTATCGTTGTTTACCTGAACAAGTGCGATCAGGTCGATGACGAGGAGCTGCTCGAGCTCGTCGAGATGGAAGTCCGCGAGACCCTGTCTTACTACGAGTTCCCGGGCGACGATGTCCCCATCATCAAGGGCTCCGCTCTGCAGGCTCTGACTTGCGAGAGCAACGACCCCAACGACCCCGCCTATGCCTCCATCAAGGAGCTCATGGACGCTGTTGACGACTATATCCCGACCCCGGACCGCAAGGCTGACATGCCCTTCCTGATGCCGGTCGAGGACGTCTTCACCATCTCCGGCCGCGGCACCGTCGCCACCGGTCGTGTCGAGCGTGGTATCGTCAAGAAGAACGAGCCGGTCGAGATCGTTGGCCTGATGGAAGAGAAGAAGTCCACCGTCGTCACCGATATCGAAATGTTCCACAAGCTGCTGGACTACGCAGAAGCCGGCGACAACATCGGCGCTCTGCTCCGCGGCGTTGACAAGAAGAGCATCGAGCGTGGCCAGGTCCTCTGCAAGCCGGGCTCCATCCATCCGCACACCAAGTTCCGCGGCCAGGTCTACGTCCTGTCCAAGGAAGAAGGCGGCCGTCATACCCCGTTCTTCAACAACTATCGTCCGCAGTTCTATTTCCGTACCACCGACGTTACGGGCGTTATCTCTCTGCCGGAAGGCACCGAGATGTGCATGCCTGGCGATAACGTTGTCATGGACGTTGAGCTGATCACTCCGATCGCTATCGAAGAGGGTCTTCGCTTCGCTATCCGTGAAGGCGGCAGAACTGTTGGTTCCGGCGTTGTTACGGGTATCAACGAGTAATTTTTGCTCAAACTAAAATCTCATCATTTTCTTCGGGGCGAGGTGTGATTCCTCACCGGCGGTAAATGCCTTTGGCATAAGCCCGCGACCGCAGTTTTGCGCTGATCCGGTGTGATTCCGGAGCCGACGGTATAGTCCGGATGATAGAAGAAACGTGAATCAAAAGGATTTCGGCACCCCGCGAGTTTTCGTGGGGTGCTTTTTTGATTCTTACCCCCGTTTCTGTATTGACATAGTATAAGTTGGGAATGCGCATGGCTTATGCGGTATTCTAAAGGCTGCGCTGCGCGGATTTGCGTTTTCCCGTAAAGGGAAAATACAAGCGCGAGTGAATTTCCTTGCGCTGCCTGATATTCATACAGAAAGGTTCTGACATTTATGACCGTAAATACTGCAAAAACTTCCAATGTGAATATTCGTAAAATTGCAATGACCGGCGTACTGGCGGCGATTGCGACCGTTTTGATGTTTTTACACTTCCAGCTGCCGTTTATGCCGAGCTTTATTTCGCTCGACTTTTCCGAGCTGCCGGCGCTGATCGCGGCGTTTACGCTTGGGCCGGTGAGCGGCGTTGCCGTTTGCTTTGTGAAAAACCTTGTGCTGCTTTCGCAGACCATCACCGGCGGTGTGGGTGAGCTCTCGAACTTCATTATCGGTTCTGCGTTTGTGGTGCCGGCGGGGCTGATTTACCGCCACCACCGCAATTACGGCGGCGCGATTGTGGGCTCTGTTGTTGGCGCGCTTTTGATGGCAGTGCTGGGATTCTTCTCGAATCTGTTCATCATTTACCCAATCTACACGAATGTGATGCCGATGGAGGCCATTATGGGCATGTATCAGGCAATCAATCCGTCCGTGCAGGAGTTGTGGCAGGCGCTTTTGATCTTTAACTTGCCGTTTACGTTCTGCAAGGGGCTCATCAGCGCGGTTATCACGATTCTGGTATATAAAAAGCTGGAGCCGGTCATCAACGGCAAAGTCGTATGATATGCCGGAATTTGTCGGTATAAAACCGGGATTTTCTGCGGTTTTTTCCCTTGCTATTTGCGAAAAACTGTGTTATACTTTTTTACAGTCAAAAATGAATATGCCCTTATCAAGAGTGACGGAGGGAACAGGCCCTTTGATGTCCGGCAACCTGCATTTTGCAAGGTGCTAATTCCTGCGGCATGGCAATGCCGAAAGATGAGGATTTTGAACCGCTCATCTTTGTGAGCGGTTCTTTTTTTCCGAAAATTCCTTGTGGGGGCTGTGAGTGAAAAGAGTAAAGGAGCAAAACATGAACAACAAACATCTTTTTACATCTGAATCCGTGACCGAAGGCCACCCGGACAAGGTTTGCGACCAGATTTCCGATGCAATTCTCGACGATATCATGGCGAAAGACCCGACCGCGCATGTAGCTTGCGAAGTGACGGCGACGACCGGTATGGTGCACGTGATGGGCGAGATTTCCACCGAGTGCTATGTGGACATCGATGCGATTGCGCGTAAAGTCATCAAAGAGATCGGTTACGATTCTCCGGATGCGGGCTTCAATGGTGCGACCTGTGCGGTGCTGACCTCCATCGACATGCAGTCCCCGGACATTGCAATGGGCGTGAACGAATCCCTTGAGACGAAAAACGGCGCCGCTGACCAGGACGACCTCATTGGCGCGGGCGACCAGGGCATGATGTTCGGCTATGCCTGCGATGAGACCCCGGAGCTGATGCCGCTGACCATCTCTTTGGCGCATAAGCTTGCAAAGCAGCTGGCAAAAGTCCGCAAGGACGGCACGCTTGACTACCTCCGCCCGGACGGCAAGACGCAGGTGACGGCGGAATACGACGGCGACACGGTGAAGCGCATCGACACCATCGTCATTTCCACGCAGCACAGCGAGGCTGTCTCTCTGGAGCAGATTCGCAAGGATATGATCGAATATGTTGTGAAGCCGATCGTTCCGGCGGAGCTCATCGATGAGAACACGAAGTATTATGTAAACCCGACCGGCCGTTTTGTCATCGGCGGCCCGGTAGGTGACAGCGGTCTGACCGGCAGAAAGATCATCGTCGATACGTACGGCGGCGTAGGCCGTCACGGCGGCGGTGCATTCTCCGGCAAGGACCCGACGAAGGTTGACCGTTCCGCTGCATACGCGGCACGTTATGTTGCAAAGAACATTGTAGCTGCGGGCTTTGCAAAGAAGTGCGAGGTGCAGCTTGCATACGCCATCGGTGTTGCACACCCGGTTTCCGTTATGGTCGATACATTCGGCACCGGCACAGTGGAGGATTCCAAGCTTGCCGAGGCTGTGCAGAAGGTCTTTGACCTGCGCCCGAACGCGATCATCCGCAACCTCGACCTGCGCCGCCCGATTTACCGTCAGCTCGCCGCTTACGGCCACATGGGCCGTGAGGAACTCGGCGTGCAGTGGGAGAAGACCGACAAGGTTGAGGCTCTGAAGGCTGCCGTGCTTTAATTTGTGCAAAACAGAATAAGAACCGAATGCACCTTCGCGTCATAGACTGGCGCGGAGGTGTTTTTTATGGAGCCTATCGGGATTGCTTTGGTGTGCGCGTTTACGCTGTGTATCTTTTTATTTGCTGTGCGGAGCGTTTGCCTGCGCGTGACACGTTCGAAAATGCTGGAGGATGCGCTGCCGTTTACGGTGTATGCGACGATTCGCCGCGCGGACGACGCAGAGTATATTGTGCGCAGTGTTTTGGAACGCGTGAAGTGGCTGGATTTATACGGCATGTGCCGTATTGTGTGCCTAAACCCGACAAACGACCCGGAGATCGACGCGATTATCCGCAGACTTGTGCAAAAATACCCGTTTGCAGAGATTGGGGCTTTTCAAACACGAAAGAATGTTCTATAATAGAAGCGTAGAAATTTAAGTAATGAAGGCAGTAATGTTTCAGTGAAATATTCGGCTTTGCCGAATGTGAAATAATACTTACGTATTGTGAAATTTTTCGCTTGCGCGAAAAGTGAAATAAAACAAACCCAAAAGGATTTGTTTTGATGATAAATCAAGGGGGCGCAACCGATGCCGCAGGAAAACGGGCTGCTGGAAATGGAAGGCAGCGTGGAAAATATCGTCTACCACAACGACAGCAACCAGTACACGGTGTTGGAGGTCGATTGCGGCGAAGAGCTCATCACGGTGGTGGGGACGTTCCCTTATGTGAGTGTGGGGGAGCGGCTGCACCTGTATGGCACGTGGACATCGCACGCGACGTTCGGGCAGCAGTTCCGCGCACAGGCGTTTGAGCGCTCCCGTCCGGCGGACACGGCGGCGATGCTGAAATACCTTTCGAGCGGCGCGGTGAAGGGCATCGGCGGCGCGCTGGCGGGGCGAATTATAGAAGCGTTCGGCGATGAATCCATTAAGGTGATTGAGGAAGATCCGGCGCGGCTTGCAACCGTGAAGGGCATCACGCTGAAAAAGGCGAAAGAAATCTCCGAGGAGATGCAGCGCGTGAACGGCATCCGCGATTTGATGACATTCCTCGGCAGCTTTGGTGTGCGCCCGGAGGACACCGTGAAGGTGTGGAAGGTGTACGGGCAGGACTCTGTGGCGTGCATTCAGGAAGACCCGTACCGGCTGTGCAGCGATAAGATCGGCATTTCGTTTGCGGTGGCGGATCAGCTGGCGGAGTCGCTGGAGTATGACCGCGACAACAAGGAGCGCGTGAAGGCGGGCGTGCTGTATGTGCTGCGGCACAATTTGAATAACGGGCACACGTGCCTGCCGGCGGATAAACTGTGCGCGGCGGCCGCGAAGCTTTTGGGCGTGCCGCCGGAGAGTGCGCAGGAGGCTTTACTTGAGCTGTGCCAGACGTTTGAGGCGGTGAACGAGAATTTTAACGGGCGTGACTTCGTGTTTTTGCCGAAGCAGCACCGCAGCGAGGTGTACTGCGCCGACCGCATCCATATGATGCTGCGCTACCCGCCGGAATCCATTACGGGCATTGACCGGGAGATTGCGGAAATCGAGCGCACGGAGGGCATCGAGTACGCCGAATTGCAGAAGGATGCGATCCGCGCGGCGCTGGAAAAGGGTCTTTTGATTTTGACGGGTGGCCCGGGCACAGGCAAAACGACGACGCTGAACGCGATTATCCGCATTTTGATGGAAAAAGGCGAGACGGTATTTCTGGCGGCGCCGACGGGGCGCGCGGCGAAGCGCATGTCCGAGCTGACGGGCGTGGAGGCGAAGACCATTCACCGCATGTTACAGGTGGACTGGGACGACAACGATGACCCGGTATTCCAGAGAAACGAGCGCAATCCGCTGGAGTGTGACGCAGTGGTCATCGATGAGCTTTCCATGGTGGACGCGTATGTGTTTGAAAGTGTTCTGCGCGCGCTGCCCATCGGCTGCCGTTTGATCTTGGTCGGCGACAGCGACCAGCTGCCGAGCGTGGGGCCGGGCAATGTCATCGGAGACCTTATTGCGTCGAAGGTATTCCCAACAGTGCAACTGAAGGAGATTTTCCGTCAGTCGATGGAGAGTCTCATTGTGATGAACGCGCACAAGATTGTGGAGGGCGAGATGCCGGAGCTTTCCGTGCGCAGTAACGATTTCTTTTTTATGCCGCGTGAGGATGCGCGCTCCGTTTCGGAGACGGTGCAGTCGCTTGTGGTGACGCGCTTGCCG
>URCB01000005.1 GCA_900546255.1 uncultured Eubacteriales bacterium | reverse complement strand
GCCAAAACCGACCAGTTTGACTACGATTTCCTCGCCGACGTGAAGGCGGAGGGGACGGAGCGGCTGGAAGGCTATCTGTTCCCGGACACCTATGAGTTTTACAAGGGCGCTGCGGCCAAATCGGTCATCTCCAAGATGCTTTACAATTTCTCCACCCGCTTTGACGAAAAGATGGAGGCGGAGATGCAGCTGTTAGGCTACAGCAAAAAGGATATCATCATCATTGCTTCCATCATCGAGAAGGAGACTGACGGCAGCGATCAAAAGAACATTGCCTCGGTGCTCTATAACCGCCTGAAAAACACCTGGGCATCGCCCAAGGGCTATTTGCAGGTGGACTCTACGATCCAGTACCTGTTGGAGGAGCGCAAGGAAACCCTGACCCAGGAGGATCTGCAGATCGACAGCCCCTACAATACTTACTTGTATCCGGGTCTGCCAGTAGGCGCCATCTGCAACCCGGGCTTGACCGCCATTCAGGCGGCGCTGGAGCCCAGCCAGACCAACTACTATTACTTCATGCTGGGCAACGATGGGCACACCCATTTCTTCGAGAGCGAAACTTCTTTTGTGGCCTACAAGACGGAACAGGCCAGTGCCAAAGAGAATGATCAGACAGAGGATACGACGACACAATGAGAGAGAAAATAGAACTGCTGGCTCCGGCCGGCGATATGGAGCGTCTGAAGATGGCGGTGGCCTACGGCGCGGACGCGGTGTACCTGGCGGGCACCGCCTTTGGGATGCGGGCCTTTGCCGGCAACTTTGCGGAGGAGGAGCTGTACCAGGCGGTGGCCTATTGCAGGGCCCACGGCGTGGATACCCACGTAACCATCAACACCATGCCGCGCTGCGATGAGGTCAAGCAACTGCCCCAGTGGCTGGAGACCCTGGAGGACGCGGGGGTGAGTGCGGTAATTGTGGCGGACCTGGGCGCCTTCCGGCTGGCCCAGAAGTACGCGCCCCACGTCCAGAAGCATATCTCCACCCAGGCCAGTATCTGCAACTACGAGACTGCCAACGCCTGGTATGACCTGGGTGCCAGCCGGGTGATTCTGGCCCGGGAGGTGCCTCTGGCGGACATCCGGGAGATTCGGGCCAAGACGCCCAGAGAGCTGGAGATTGAGGCCTTTGTTCACGGCGCTATGTGCGTGTCCTACTCCGGGCGCTGCCTGCTGTCCAACTACATGACCGGCC
Organism: uncultured Eubacteriales bacterium; assembly: GCA_900546255.1. Classification (GTDB taxonomy): domain Bacteria; phylum Bacillota; class Clostridia; order Oscillospirales; family Oscillospiraceae; genus Evtepia; species Evtepia excrementipullorum. Next base: position 69,525 of record URCB01000005.1, on the reverse strand, counting down.
GGGATTCCAGTCGGGGCGCCTGTGCCCAGCCCTGCCGCTATGAGTACTACCTGATGGAGGAAAAGCGGCCGGGGGAGTACTTCCCAGTATTCGAGGACGGGAAGGGCACGTATATCATGAACAGCCGGGACATGTGCATGATTGACCATGTGGCGGAGCTGATGGAGGCGGGGCTGGACTCGCTGAAAATCGAGGGACGGGCCAAGAGCGCCTACTACGCGGCCATTGTCACCGGCGCCTACCGTCACGCCATCGACGCGGCAGCCAAGGGGAAACCGCTGGACCCGGTCTGGCGGGAGGAAGTGGAAAAAGTCAGTCACCGCCACTACTCCACTGGCTTTTACTATGGCTACCCCGGTCAGTTCTATGAGGACGCAAGGTATATCCGGGACTGGCAGGTGGCGGCCATTGTCCAGTCCTGTACGCCGGAGGGCATCGCCACCCTGTCCCTGCGCAACAAGTTCCGGGCAGGGGATCAGGTGGAAGTGGTGGGCCCCGGCTGCAAGCCGGTCCAGTTTGCCGCGCCCGAGATGGAAGACGGGGACGGAATGCCCTTGACGGAGCCGAAAAAGCCCCAGATGCTGTTTAAAATGCGCCTGCCCCATCCGGTGCCGCCCCTGTCCGTTCTCCGCAGAGAGGTGAGTCTGACCCCCGGAGCGGGCCAGGGCGAAAAAACGGGAGGGACCCATTGACAGAACCGGGAAATATGGTAAAATAAAACCGTTACATGGCTGAGACGAAACGAGCCGGATCCAAGGGACCCACAGCGAGCGGGGGAGGGTGCAAGCCCCGCGGTGACCAGATGCGGCGGCCATTTCCGAGCTGCCCGGGAGGACCGGGACGCCTCATCCCCGTTAGAGGATGACCGAGAGATGTCCGTTTTTCAGGCGGACAAATCAGGGTGGTACCGCGAATTTGCCTTCGCCCCTGAGTGCCAGGGGCGGAGGCTTTCTTTATTGCCGCGCCGCTGCGCATGGCTAAGTTGAACATTGTTTGGAGGAAAAGAACATGAAACCCTATGGCGTAAATGAGCTGAGAGAGATGTTCCTCAGCTTCTTTGAGACAAAAGGCCACCTGCGTCTGCCCAGCTTCTCGCTGATTCCCAAGAATGACGCGTCGCTGCTGCTGATCAACTCGGGCATGGCGCCCATGAAGCCTTGGTTTACCGGGGACCAGACGCCGCCCCGGAAGCGGGTCTGCACCTGCCAGAAGTGCATCCGCACCGGCGACATTGAGAACATCGGCAAGACCGCCCGCCACGGCACCTATTTTGAGATGCTGGGCAACTTCTCCTTCGGCGACTACTTCAAGAAGGACGCCATCCACTGGGCCTGGGAATTCCTGACCAGCCCGGACTGGGTGGGTCTGGATCCCAACCGGCTCTATCCCTCTGTGTTTGAGGGCAATGAGACCACCCCCGCCGATGACGAGGCCTGGCACATCTGGCATGATGAGGTGGGGGTTCCCGCCGACCACATCTTTAAGTTCGGCAAAGAGGATAACTTCTGGGAGCACGGCTCCGGCCCCTGCGGCCCCTGCTCCGAGATCTACTACGACCGGGGCCCTGAATGGGGCTGCGGCAAGCCCACCTGCACCGTGGGCTGCGACTGTGACCGGTACATCGAGGTGTGGAACATCGTCTTCTCCCAGTTCGACAACGACGGGGAGGGGCACTACACGGAACTCAAGCAGAAAAACATCGACACCGGCATGGGTCTGGAGCGCCTGGCCGTGGTGTGCCAGAATGTGCCCTCCCTCTTCGACGTGGACACGGTGATGAACATCACCAACAAGGTCTCTGACATCACCGGCGCCCACTACGGGGACAGCCAGGCCAGCGACGTATCCCTGCGGATCATCACCGACCACATCCGTTCCGCCACCTTCATGATCTGCGATGGCGTGCTCCCCTCCAACGAGGGGCGGGGCTATGTGCTGCGCCGCCTGCTCCGCCGGGCGGCCCGCCATGGGAAGCTCCTGGGGGTCAATGAGCCCTTCCTGTACCAGATCATCGACACCGTCATCCACGAGAACGAAGGGGAGTACAAGGACCTGCGGGAGAAGCAGGGCTACATCACCAAGGTCATCCGCACCGAGGAGGAGAACTTCGCCAAGACCATCGACAGCGGCCTGAAGATCTTCTCCGAGCTGCTGGCCCAGCACAAGGCCAAGGGAGAGACCCAGTTTGCCGGGGAGGATGCCTTCAAGCTCTACGACACCTACGGCTTCCCGGTGGACCTCACCGAGGAGATGGTCCAGGACGAGGGCATGACCCTGGACCGGGCAGGCTTCGACCAGGCCATGGAGGAGCAGCGGGTCCGGGCCCGGAAGGCCCGGGAGGCCCTGGGCGACCTGGGCTGGTCCGGGGTGGACTTCGGCAAGGAGATTCCCGCCACGGTCTTTGACGGCTATGCCCAGACCACCCTTACCGGGGCCAAAGTCCTGGCCATCGTGGCTGGGGAGGAACTGGTGGATGAGATCATCCCCGGGGTGGAGGCCATCGTGGTGCTGGACCGCACCACCTTCTACGCCGAGATGGGCGGCCAGGTGGCCGACCACGGCACCCTGGCCAAGAGCGGCCCTGAAGGCGCCCTGTTCCAGGTGACCGACGTGCAGAAGAACAAGGGCGGCAAATACATGCACTACGGCAAGCTCACCGAGGGGAGCCTGAAGGTGGGCGACGTGGTCACCACCGCAGTGGACCCGGTGCGCCGGGCGGCCATCATGCGGGCCCACACCGCCACCCACCTGCTGGACAAGGCCCTGCGCACCGTGCTGGGGGACCATGTCCACCAGGCCGGCTCCCTGGTGGAGCCCGACCGGCTGCGTTTTGACTTCACCCACTTCTCCGCCCTGACGGCGGAGGAGCTGGCCCAGGTCAGCGCCATGGTCAATGAGGCCGTTCTGGAGGGCTATGATGTGGTCACCGAGGAGCTGCCCATTGAGCAGGCCAAGAAAAAAGGAGCCATTGCCCTCTTTGGCGAGAAGTACGGCGATGTGGTCCGGGTGGTGGACATGGGCGAGGGCTATTCCGTGGAGTTCTGCGGCGGCACCCACCTGTCCAACACTGCCAAGGTGGGGCTGTTCCACATCGGCAGCGAGTTCTCCGTGGCCTCCGGGGTGCGCCGGATTGAGGCCACCACCGGCAAACTCTCCCTGGAGGTGATGAACCGGAACCAGGAGCTTCTCTTCCAGGCCGCTGAGGCGATGAAGGCCAAACCCGGCGAGCTCCGGGAGAAGGCCGCCGCCGCCATGGCGGAGATCAAGCGCCTCCACCAGACCATTGAGAAGTTTGAGGCGGAGGCCTCCCTGGGCCAGGCCCAGCAGTTCCTCACCGCCGCCAAAGAGGTGGGCGGCCTGCGGGTGCTCACTGCCCAGCGTCCCGGCCTGGATGGGAATGCCCTGCGGCAGATGGGGGACTTCCTCCGGGACAAGGAGCCCAAGGTGGTGGCGGTGCTGGCCTCCACCAACGAGGACAAGATCACCTTCCTGGCCGTCTGCGGCAAGGAGGCCGTGGCCCAAGGCGTGAAGGCCGGGGACCTGGTCAAGAGCGTCTGCGCCATCTGCGGCGGCAAAGGCGGCGGCAAGCCCGACTCCGCCATGGGCGGCGGCAAGGACATGCTGAAGCTGGACGATGCCCTGGCCTCGGTGGACGACTTTGTGGCCGTGAAGCTGGGCCTGTAAGGGGGAAGGAACCATGCTGCTTGATTTCTCTCAGATCCCTGTGGAGCCGGTGGCCAACATGCGGGGCGGGGAAGGCACCGTCCTCCTCCAGAAGACCACCCAGGGCCCGGTGAAGGTGATGCGGGGGGTGCTGCCCCCCGGGGCCACCATCGGCCTGCATCCCCACGAGACCAACAGTGAGGTGATCTATATCCTCTCCGGCACCGGCCAGGTGCTCTGCGATGGGGTCTATGAACCCCTGGGCCCCGGGGCCTGCCACTACTGCCCCAAAGGCCATGCCCACAGCCTTCAGAATACGGGACCGCTTCCGCTGGAGTTTTTCGCGGTGGTCCCTGAGGAACCTTAACCAGTTCAGACAGAAAGGAGTGTCAACGACATGAGCGATTGTTTGTTCTGCAAGATCGCTGGGGGAGAGATCCCCTCCACCAAGGTCTACGAGGATGACCAGGTCTATGCCTTCTATGACATTGACCCCCAGGCGCCCACCCACTTCCTGGTGATCCCCAAGGCCCACATCGCCTCCTGCGGGGAGATCACCCCGGAGAACTCCGCCGTGGTGGCCCACTGCTTCGAGGTCATCAGCAAGGTCACCCGTGACCTGGGCATCAAGGAGTTCCGGGTGGTGTCCAACTGCGGCGCCTCCGCCGGGCAGAGCGTGTTCCACCTGCACTTCCACGTGCTGGCAGGGCGGGATATGACCTGGCCTCCCGGCTGATTGGGCCAGCTCGCTGCCGCCCCATGCCCCCATGGGGCGGCACAGCAGCGCCGCACAAGGGGGTTGCCGGAGGCAAACCCCTTGGCGCAGGGACAGAGGAACCAACCGTTTGGCAAGAAAGTGGCTTGGGCTCAATGGGCCCATTCTAGGTTTCAAGGAGGGAAAAACCCATGGACTTACTGCATCCCCAGCCCCCCGCGGTAGCGGTCATTGATCCCCGGCTCTGCCAAGGGTGCGGGGCCTGTGCTGCTGCCTGCCCCATGCAGGCCATCCGCCTTCGGGAAGGGTATTGTGCCGTGGAACCAACCTGGTGTGCCGGCTGCGGAGCCTGCGTGCAGCTGTGCCCCCACCATGCCCCGGGGTGGACTGCCTTGGCGCGGGCCCACCCTGAGCAGAAGGACCGGGCCCCTGGGGCAACCCCTCCCCGGACGCTTCCACAGAAAAACACCGTGTGCCCTTAGGCACACGGTGTTTTGGTTTGAGGGGCAGGTTACACCTTCCCGGCCATGGCGTGGGCGTCTTTGTTCTCCTTGGCGCCCATGACGTAGAGGATGGACAGCACCAAGCCCACTACGCTGGACAAGGCGCCGCTGGGGCCGGTGGTGGCCACATTGACCACCAGGCCGATGACCACCAGAACCAGCACGATGATGCCCAGGACAAAGTTGACCCCGCATTTTTCCGGCTTGTCGCAGTTGCGGACACCGAGGATGCCCAGGATCAAATAGAACACGGCGGTGAGCACGGTGATAGCCCCTAGGATGCCTGCCACCGCCCCCAGTGCGATACCCACGGTGCCGGCGCCGGCGGCCAGCAGCAGGCCGCCCCCAGCCAGCAGAGCCAGGGACAGCAACAGCCCCAGGGCACCAAAGATGATGTAGAGGATGCCGGTCACTTTGAGTTTTCCTCTGCCAGGTGCGTTTGTTTGCATGGATGGTCTCTCCTTTTCTCCAAAACAGTTGGGATGCGCCCGGTTTTCCGGGGGATCAAGGCCAGCATATCGAATTTGCCGCCGTTTGTCAACGGCTTTCCGGGGCTTCCCCGGGATGCCCCCATTTTCCTGAAAAAGAAGGAAAAATTTGCCGAAATCCGTGACCTGAAACACCGGTTGTGTTATACTCTAAATAGAAGAACCCCCAAAAAGCGACAGGAGGTGCCACGATGAAGAAACGAATGCTGTCCCTGCCTCTCTCTGCCTGGTTCCTTCTGGCCCTCTGTGCCTGCGGTGGCGGCAGCGCTCCGACCTTTGACCTGCACACGGAGACGGCCTACACCCACATTGACGGCCTGTACGTGGACACCGATTACCAGGATCCGGAGGGCCAAGACCGGCACATGCTCTACCTCTTCTACACCGTTTATACGCCGGACCAGCCCCTTTCTGTGCGCAGCGATGCCACCCAACTGACGGTGGGGGAGGGGGAGACCTACTCCGCAGAGCACTACACCGGCCAGTGCCGTCTGATGCCCAGTTATTACTACAGCAGCTACCTCCAAGACGTGTCTGTGGGCACCCCCTTGGCGGTGGTGGAGACCTTCCGCATCCCCGCGGAGGTGCTCACCAGCGGGCAAGCCATCACCTTGACCAACGAACAAATCCCGGAGATGGACCAGCTGATCCTCTCCACCGAAGACCTGGTCCTCTGCCAGGGGGTGGAGGCAGTGGCCCAGGCGGCGGACCCCACCGGGTATGACCGGATCCAGGCTCTGCGCGCCGAGGCCGATCCGGAAACCGCCGAGCAGGTCCGCCAAGCGGTCAATGGCCGCGCTTGGAACTGTTACATTGACGGGATCTCCTATCAGATTGCTTTTTCCCAGCCCAGCGACTTCACCCTCACCGACCAGGCGGAAACCGTCACCGGGACATACACAGTGGAGCAGGGGTACATCGCCTGCCAGGTCCACAGCTCCGGCCGGGTGGTGGAGATTCCCTATCAGTGGGAGGAGGATGGGAGCATCGACCTGGATCTCCTCTCCGTCTTTGACCAGCGGGAGGGGTAAAATCCACCACCAGCCGTGGTTGGTAAGAGATGGAAGCTACCGCCCCCTGCTAAGAAGCAAAAGACACCCCCGGCCAAGTTGGCCGGGGGCGTTTTTTCGTATAGGATTACTTGCCGAAGTAACGCTTCAGCAGACCAGCGAAGGCCTTGCCGTGGCGGGCTGGCCCCCACGGATCCGATCCGTGGGGGAACCCCCTGCTGGATTTGACTTGCTTTGGGCGGAATCAATCCGCCCAAAGCCGAGGGTTTGGCTCCGCCAACCCCTCGTGACGAAGCCCGCCACGGCAGACAAACGTGCCCCCGGCCAACTTGGCCGGGGGCGTTCTTTTCGTATAGGATTACTTACCGAAGTAACGCTTCAGCAGACCAGCGAAGGCCTTGCCGTGGCGGGCTTCGTCCCGGGCCATCTCGTGGACGGTGTCGTGGATGGCGTCCAGGTTGAGCTCCTTGGCGCGCTTGGCCAGGTCGGTCTTGCCGGCGGTGGCGCCGTTCTCGGCCTCGACCCGCATCTGCAGGTTCTTTTCGGTGGAGTCGGTGACGACCTCACCCAGAAGCTCGGCGAACTTGGCAGCGTGCTCCGCCTCTTCGTAGGCGGCCTTTTCCCAGTACAGGCCGATCTCGGGATAGCCCTCCCGGTGGGCCACACGGGCCATGGCCAGGTACATGCCAACCTCGGTGCACTCGCCGTTGAAGTTGGCGCGCAGATCCTCCATGATGTCCTCGGGAGCACCCTGGGCCACGCCCACCACGTGCTCAGCGGCCCAACTCATCTCGGGGCCCTGCTCCACGAACTTGCTGCCGGGGGCCTTGCACTGGGGACATTCCTTCGGGGGCTGGTCGCCTTCATGGACATAACCGCAAACGCTGCAAACATACTTGCTCATATCGAAACTACCTCCTGATTGATTGACTCCTGGAAGGGAGCGTGATAGAAAACATGGGGATGAGGGAGCCTGTCCCTCAGATGCCCTTATTCTACACCCCATCTAGGGCCTTGTAAACCCCATTCCCCCATATATTTTGTGGTTTTTTTGGCATTCCTGGTGACCTGTATCACAGTGCCGGAATCACAGGTTCCGCATCTCCTCCAGCAGGGCATTCCGGTCGTACAGGGCGGAGAGGATGGGGAGCATAGCGTTGGGGGAGAGGTGGGATGGCAGGTCCAGTTTCCGCAGCAGCTTCTGCCGCTTTTCCCGGCTGCCCTCCCCCCCGGACAGGCCGCAGGCGTAGAGGTCGGCCTTGGTGAGGGGGGGCGCTTGGGGGGGTGCACTGTCCTCCCCCAGGACGGTGGCGCCGGCCTGGCGGAGGGCGGCCTCCAGGACGGCAGGGGGCATCCCCTCCACCCCCAGTTTCCCCTCCTTGCCGGGGCGGCGCTTGCGCCGCTCCTTGCCGTAGCGGTCGGGGATGTAGGCGTGCTTGACCTGGTCCTGGGGCAGGGCCCCCTTGAGATAGTTGCGGATGAGAAAGCCCGCCCCGTCGCTGTCGGTGAGGAGGATCAGCCCCCGCTTGGCCCCGATCCGGCGCAGGAGGGCCAAGGTCTCCTCGTCCCGAAAGATGCCAAAGCCGGCGGTTTCCAGGATCACCGTGTCCACCACCTGGGAGAGGGTGTTCTTGTCGTACCGCCCCTCCACCACAATGGCCTCTCGAATCTTCAGCATGGGGCACCTCCTGCGGACAGTTCCAGCAGCAGGGAGACCAAAAGGTCCTTCCCATCGGCGCCGGCCACGGACTTCATGGCCAGGTCGGTCTCTGCGCACCGGCGCATGGCGGTTTTGCACCAGGCCAGGTCGTGGTGGCGGGCCCCCTCCAGGAGTTTGTCGGCGGGGTAGGGGGAGCGCATCCCCCACAGCTCCATGACCCACCGGCTGCCCTTGCCGCTTTCCAGGGCCACCCGGGCGGTGTAGAGCTGGCGGAAGTGCTTTCCCAGCACGGCCAGGATCATAATGGGGGCCTGCTGCAGGCGGAGCAGGTCGGTGAGGACGGAAAAGGCCTTGTCCGTCTGCCGGCGGGAGAGGGCGTCGGTCATCTGAAAGACCACCGCGTCGATGACGGGGATGGCCACGGCGTCAATGTCCTGCCGGGTAACCCGGCGGCCTTGGGCATAGGCGCCGATCTTTTCAATCTCCCCAATCAGGCCGTGCATCAGGTCCCCGCACAGGAAGATGAGGTACTGGGCGTCCGCCGTGTCAATGTCGTGCCCCAGGGCCCGGAAGCGGCGGCCGATCCAGTCCACCAGGTCCCCCGTCTCCTGGCGGAGGAAGGGGACCTCCTGCCCTTTGTCTTGGAGGACCCCGGCCAGCTTCTTCATGCGGGCATCCCGCTTATAGGCCAGGGTGTCATAGACAAAGACCAGGCAGCAGTATTCCGGTAGGTCCTCCAAGAGTTGGGTGATGGCTTTCCGCTCCCCCTCCGGGGCCTTGAAGAGGTCGTAGTCCTGGACCACGATGAGGGTGCGGGGACTCATCATGGGCAGGGCGTCCACCGTCTCTGCCAGGCGCTGGGCGGTGAGGGTTTTCCCCGCCAAGCGGTGGTAGTTGAAGCTCTCCATCCCCGGGGGGATGAGTTTGGCCTTCATCTGGTCCAGATAGTGGTCCCGGAGGTAGGCCTCCTCCCCGTGGAAGAGGTAGAGGGACCCCACCGTTCCCTGGCGGAGATCCTGTTTCAGTTTTCGGTATGCCGCCTGTCCGGCGGCCTTGTCGTTGCGTTTGGCCATAGGGTTTATGATTCCTTCCCCTCTGGGGCTGTGAAGATGATGTGCCCCTCGTAATCTGTGCGGTAGACCGCCGCCCCCTGGGCCTGGATCCGGCCCAGGGTCTCCGGGGTGGGGTGGCCGTAGTTGTTGTACCCCACGGAGATGGCCACGGCGTCTGGGTCCACGGCGGCCAGCAGGGTTTCGCTGGTGGCGTATTTGGACCCGTGATGGCCGGCCACCAAAAGGTCCACCTGGGGCAGGTCCTCCCGGGCCACCAGGAGTTCCTCGGTTTCCAGGGGCATGTCCCCGGTGAGGAGGGCCTCCCAGCCGTTGGCCTGGCAGAGGACGGACAGGCACTGCTCGTTGCTGTCCCCGCCGCCGGTGACCGGGGCATAGAGGGTGATCTCCGCCTTCCCCAGGGTCAGGTCTGTGTTCTCTGCGATATAGTGCATGGGGATGTCCAGCTGGGCGGCCCGGGCGGCAATGGCCTGCCGCAGGTCGCTGTCCGGGTCCACGTCGGGGGCGACGATGGCCCCCACCTTCACCCGCTCCAGCAGTTCCAGCACCCCGCCGGCGTGGTCGTTGTGGTAGTGGGTGAGGATCAGCAGGTCCAGCCGGCTGCGGCCCAGGGACTGGACGTAGGTGGCTGCGGTGTCCCCTGGGTCCTTGGTGCCGCCGCAGTCGATCATGGCCCGGGTGGAGCCGGAGGTCACCACCACGCACTGCCCCTGGCCCACATCCAGCAGACGGAAGGTCAGGTCATGGCGCTGGGCCTGGTAGACGGTGAAGAGGACTGCCGCCGCCAGTGTCACCGCGCAGGCCCCCACCGGCAGGGCGACGGAGAGGTGCCGGTCCGGGTACCGGCTGGCCCGCCAGAGGCAGAGGATCAGCACCCCGTAGACAAAGACCACCCACCCGGCATAGAGGCCGATGTCCAGCCGCAGGGCCGCCAGGCTCCAGCCGCTGGCCGTGCGGGAGAACCAGTAAAAGTAGTCCACCGGCAGGGCCACCACCGCGGCCAGCGCCTGCCCCAGGGGCGGGAAGAGGGCCCCGGCCACCAGGGACACCGCCCCGCCCAGAAAGGCCAGCACCACCGCCCATTCCGTGCAGAGGTTGGCCAGGGGGGAGACCAGGGAAAACTGCCCAAAGTACAGCCCCGAAAGGGGAACGGTGAATACCATGGCCGACAGGCTCACCGCGGCGCAGGCCAACCAGGGGGCGGCCCATTTCCGCCCCCGTTCCGGCACCCGGGCCCGCCAGGTCCCATACCACTTTAGGCCAAAGACCAGGATGCCCAGGGTGGACAGGAAGGAGAACTGCAGCCCCGCGTTGGCCACCGCCCAGGGGTTCCAGGCCAGCAGCAGGAGCAGGGCGGCGCACAGCCCGGTGATGGAGTCGTAGGACCGGCCCACCAGAGGGGCCAGCATGGCCAGGGCGCAGAGGACCGTGGCCCGCACCGTGCCGGGGTCGCTGCCGGTCATGCAGCAGAAGGCCACCAGGAGCAGCAGGATCACGGCCACATTCCGCTTCTTCTTGGGGTTCAGGAAGAGGGCGAGAAAGCCCATGAGCACGCTGACGTGGAACCCGGAGATCACCACCACATGGCCCAGGCCCACCCGGTTGAAGTGGTTTTGGTCGATGTCCTCCAGCCCCGATTTGTCCCCCATGAGCAGGGCGCGGAGAAAGCCCGCCTCCTGCTGGGGGTAGAGACGGTCAATTTGATCCATGATGGTGCCCGCCAGAAGGGTGAGGCTGGTGCGGAGGGAGAACCCCTCCGGGGGCAGGACGGTAATCTCGTCCCGGGGCTTCATCTGGAGGAAGTAGCCCTGGCCGGCGTAGTAGAAGGTCTCCTCCCCCTGGATGCGGTTGGCGGGGGAGCACTCGGCCACGGTTTCGATCCGGTCCCCCGGACGCAGGGAGAGGAGGTCGCGCTCCCCATAAAAGAGGGCCTTGACCGGTTTCCCGCCGGGCTCTCCGGCTTTCAGGTAGAGCCGGGCGCCGTAGAGGGTTTCCTCCGGCCACTGGAGGACCTCCCCCTGGATGGGTACGGTGCGGGACTCCAAGGCCTGGGCCGGGGCCCGGACCATGGCCCCGTAGACCGTGAGCCAGAGCAGGGCAATGCCCGCCCCCAACAGGACCCACCGGGCCGGGGCAAACTTTTTCAGGACCCGCAGGAGCACCCCTACAGCGAGGGCTGCCAGCCCCACCGGGAGGACCCATGCCGTCCAGGACAGGTACACCCCCAGCAGCGCGGCCCCCACCACCCCTGCGGTCACCCACCGGAGAGTCATCGTTGGTCCGACAGCCCCAGGATGTAATCCGTGGTGGTGCCGTAGAACTGTGCCAGCTGGATCAGGGCCCAAACGGGGATTTCCCGTTCCCCTTTCTCGTAGCGGCGGTAGACTTCCCGGTTCAAATGGAGGTAGGCTGCGATCTCATACTGTTTTTTGTCACTGTCAATGCGCAGGTCTTCAATTCGAGGAAAGTACATACTGCAACACCTCAAGGAAATGCTACTATTTTGTCGGTTTCTGCTGGTGTATTGCCACCATATAGTGGCAATTTTAAAAAAAGAAATCCCCCCACCTGTGAGGCCGGGAAGGGCCTCACAGGGAGGGTGCGGGGGCCTGCTGCAGGGCAGTGCAGAGGAGGAACTGCCGGGTCTGCAAACGGTCCCCCTGGCGGAGGATTTGGTTCCAGTCGGTGAGGATCCACCCCGCCTGGAGCTCGGCCTCCAGCTGCTGGTAGGCACCTTGGGGCCCTTCCAAGGTGGCGCAGCGGCCGGACTGCACCAGCTCGCACAGGGAGCAGACCAGGACAAAGGTCCGGTATTTGGGGAACAGGACGTCTTGGGCATAGTGGGCGGCCCGAGCGGCCTTGCTGTCGGCCAGCTGCTGGGTGAGCTGGGGGAGGACAGCCTCCAGGGCCTGCTTCCGCTGGAGGGCCTGGGTCACCCGCTCCTGGTGCCTGCGCAGAAGGTCGGGGTAGGCCTTTTGCCGGGCCTCCAGCTCTGCCTGGGACTTTTCCCGGCGCAGGCCGTAGGTGCCGTGGATGAGCTGGTAGTTCTCCATCAAAAGGTGGTAGGTGCGCCACCGGAGGGAACTGGCCCGGACGGCTTTGAAATATGCGACAATGGCAAGAATACAGCCCAAAAGGACGCCGCCGATTGCCCCAGTCATCCACCCCCTGGCAGGGCCCAGGGTGAGGACGCTGATTCCGGTTACGGCGGCGAGGGAAAGGAGGAACCCCAGCAGAGTCTTGCCCAAAATCTCCCGCAGAGGCTCCATGGGCGGTTTGGGCACCGGGGCCACAGGGGCTGCCTCCGGGGGAGCCGGCGCTGGCCGGCGGGCTGCCCGGTCCAGGGCCTGAATCTCCTCTTTGTACTGGGCGAGGCGCCGCGCCTGGAGAAAGACCGCTTTCTCCAGGTCGACGGCGGTCTCAAGGTATTGGCTGAGTTGCGCTGTGGTCATCGATCCTCACGCTCCTTGCCCGGTCAGCGGGGAGGGCTGACCGGTTTTTTGATTTTCGCCGCAGCCGCGCCAAGGGGGGCCAGAAGGGCCGGCCACCCATGGGCGCTGCAGGGAAACACAAAAAACGCTATACAGGGAAGCCCTACACAGCGCAAGAAGCAAAGTTCTCTGCACACAAACGCAAGAGAATATGTAGCAACAATCTTGCTCCCGCCCTTGCGGGGGAAGCAAAAATATCGTATAATACCCCATGCGGTGCGGCCGAATGGCCGTTGTGTAGGTGGGTCCTCACCCGCGCAGGCCTGTGGGTGCGCTACCACCCACAGGCTGCCGCATTTTTGTTTTCCAGGGGTATTATAGCAAGAAAATTGGGGGATGGCAAGTATTTGCGAAAACTTTCGGGAGGCAGCCAGGGGCTGCCTCCCTTGCCGTTTTATCCCGGGGGCGGGCCCTGCCAGGGGTGGGTTTTCGTTGCTTTTCCGAGAAAAAGTTGGTACAATACCTTCGTATGCGCTGCGCGATACGGACTGGGCGGGGCAAGGGCCCCGCGGCAAAGGATGTGATGGAATGAAGCTGCTGGTGATCGACGGAAACTCCATTGTGAACCGGGCCTTTTTCGGGATGCACCCCCTGAACAACAAGGAGGGCTTCCCCACCCATGCCATTTTTGGGTTTTTGAATATTTTGCGGCGGATGGAGCGGGAGCTGGAGCCCGACGGGATCTGCGTCACCTTCGACCGGAGGGAGCCCACCTTCCGCCACCTGGCCTACGAGGGCTACAAGGCCCAGCGGAAGGGCATGCCCGAGGACCTGGCGGTGCAGATGCCGGTGCTCAAAGAGGTGCTGGACGCCCTGAACATCCCCCGCTATGAGCTGGCCGGGTGGGAAGCCGACGACCTCATCGGCACCATCACCCGCCAGTGTGAGCAGGCCGGCTGGGACTGCCGGGTGGCCACCGGGGACCGGGACGCCCTCCAGCTGGTCAGCGACCAGACCTATGTGGAGCTGGTCACCACCCGGATGGGGCAGACCACCACCCAGGAGATGGACCCGGCTGCCTTCCGGGAGAAGTACGGCTTTGCCCCGGCCCAGATGGTGGACCTGAAGGCCCTCATGGGGGATGCCTCCGACAACGTCCCCGGGGTGCCCGGGGTGGGGGAAAAGACCGCCCTGGCCCTCCTCCGGGACAACGGCACCTTAGCGGAGGTCTACGCCCGCCTGGACCAGGAGACCCTGGAGACCCGGCCGGTGATGAAGAAGCGGCTGGCGGAAGGGCGGGAGAGCGCCTTCCTCTCCTACGACCTGTGCACCATCCGGCGGGATGCCCCCCTGGACTTCACCCCGGAGGAGACGCTGCGGAAACCGGCCAACACCGCCCTGCTGCTGGAGCTGTTCCAGAAGCTGGACTTCCAAAAACTCATCGCCCAGATGGGGCTGGACGTCCAGGGAACCAGCCCGTCCAACCTCCCCTGCCCCACCCCCCAAGAGGTGGTGTGGGTGAGAGAGGACGCCCAGGCCCAGGCCCTGCTGGACCAGTGGCAGGGGCAGACGGTGGGGGTGCTGGCCCTGCCCGACCTCACCGCCCTGGCAGTGTGCTGGGGGGAGAAGGGGGACCAGGTGGCCCTCTTCCAAGAGGCCGCCCTGCCGGGGTACCAGGCCTTCCTGGCGGGCCTGCTGGGCCCTGGCATCCCCAAGCTGGGGTACCACAGTAAGGACGTGATGAGCCGGGCCCTGGACCGGGGGCTCACGGCGGAGGGCTTTGTCTTTGACGGGGCCATTGCCGCCTACCTCCTCTCGCCCACCGACGGCAGCTATGACCTGGACAAGGTGGGGGCCAAGTACTTTGGGGTGGCCCTGCCCCCGGCCAAGGACTACCTGGGCGCCAAAGCCTGGAAGAGTGAGGAGAGCGCCCAAAAGGCCGGGCAGGCCCTGGCCCACCACGTCTGCCTGCTGCCCCCCCTGTACCGCCGCCTGCCCGAGGAGATGGCAGAGTTCGGCCTGACCCAGGTGTATGAGGAGATTGAGCGCCCCCTCTGCCCCGTGCTGGCGGAGATGGAGCAGGCCGGGGTGCTGGTGGACCAGGCGGCCCTGGCCCACTTCGGCCAGACCCTGCAGACCGGCATCGAGGTGCTCCAGGGGGAGATCTATGCCCAGGCGGGGGAGAAGTTTAACATCAATTCCACCCAGCAGCTGGGGCGGGTCCTCTTTGAGGGGCTGGGGCTGCCCCCGGTGAAAAAGACCAAGACGGGGTACTCCACCAGCGCCGAGGTGCTGGAAAAGCTCCGCCCCCAGCACCCCATCATCGACTTGATCCTGGAGTACCGGCAGCTGACCAAACTCAACTCCACCTATGTGGAGGGGCTGGCCAAGGTCATCGCCCCCGACGGGCGGATCCACACCAGCTTCCAGAACACCGTCACCGCCACGGGGCGGCTGTCCTCCACAGAGCCCAACCTGCAGAACATCCCCGTGCGCACCGAGCTGGGGGCCCAGATCCGCACCATGTTCATCGCCCGGCCCGGCTGGGTGCTGGTGGACGCGGACTACTCCCAAATCGAGCTGCGGCTGCTGGCCCACATGGCAGGGGACGAGAAGATGATCGCTGCCTTCCAGTCCGGCCAGGACATTCACGCCCAGACCGCCAGCCAGGTCTTCGGCCTGCCCCCGGAGGAGGTCACCGGGGAACTGCGCCGCCGGGCCAAGGCGGTGAACTTCGGCATCGTCTACGGCATCTCCGACTTCTCCCTGGCCCAGGACATCGGGGTCAGCCGGCAGGAGGCCGCTGACTACATGAACAAGTACCTGGCCACCTTCTCCGGGGTGCGGGAGTACATGGAACACGTCAAGGCCCAGGCCAAGGAGGACGGGTACGTGGCCACCCTCATGGGCCGCCGCCGGTGGCTGCCGGAGCTCAAGTCCACCAACTACAACCTCCGGGCCTTCGGGGAGCGGGTGGCCCTGAACATGCCCATCCAGGGCACCGCCGCCGATGTAATGAAGCTGGCCATGATCCGGGTGGCCCGCCGGCTGAAGGCAGAGGGCCTGCGGGCCCAGCTCATCCTCCAGGTCCACGACGAACTCATCGTGGAGTGCCCCCAGGAGGAGGCAGACCAGGTCAAGGCCCTGCTCACCCAGGAGATGGAGGGGGCGGGGAACTTCTCCGTCCCCCTGGTGGCGGAGGCCGGGGCCGGCCGCAGTTGGGCCGAGGCCAAGGGCTGACAGGAAGGAGAGAATCGCAATGGATTGTAAACTGGTTCCCATGGACCGCTCCCACCTGGCGGGGGTGGCGGCCCTGGAAAAGCTGTGCTTCGCCGTCCCTTGGACCGAGGCCATGCTGGCCGAGGAGCTCTATAACCCCGCCGCCTCCTTCATCGTGGCGGAGGGCCCGGCAGGCCAGGTGCTGGGGTACGCCGGCCTTCACGTGGTGCTGGACGAGGGGTACATCGACAACGTCGCCGTCCGCCCGGAGTGCCGTCGGCAGGGGATCGGGGACCGGCTGCTGGAGGTGTTCTGCCGCTTCGGCCAGGCCCACCTGGCCTTCCTCACCTTGGAGGTGCGGCCCTCCAACGCCGCTGCGGTGGCGTTGTATGAAAAGCACGGCTTCCAGGAGGCCGGCCGCCGGAAGGACTACTACACCGACCCCACGGAGGACGCCCTTCTCCTCACCCGCACCTTTTCCCAGGGGGAGGGCTGAGGATGCAGCTGCGTGACCTGACCCTGGATCAGCTGCGCTGGCTCCACGCCACCGAACTGCACGAGGCCTTTCCGGCGGAGGAACTCAAGCCCTTCCCGGCCATGGAGCAGCTCTTTCGCCGGGGGGCCTACCGCCCGGTGGGCGCCTGGGAGGGGGAGACCTTGGTGGGGTATGCCCTGCTGTGGACCAGCCCGGCAGCAGGCTATGTGCTCATTGACTACCTGGGGGTCACCGCCGCCCGGCGCAACGGCGGCCTGGGGGGCGAGATCCTCCGCCTGCTCCAGGAGAAGTTCCGGGCTTGGGAGGGGATCCTGGTGGAGTCCGAGGCCCCGGAAGGGGGGCCAGAGGACGCCCTGCGCCGCCGGCGGCTGGGGTTTTACCAGCGCAACGGCTTCCGTCCCCTGTCCTATGACTGCCTGCTCTTCGGGGTGCATTACCGGACCTTCCTCCTCTCCCCCAACGGGAAGGGGACCGAGGCGGCGGCCATGGAGGCCCACCGGGGGGTCTACCGGTCCCAGCTGGCCCCGTGGGCCTATGAGAAGTTTGTGGAGATCCCCCGGGACCCCACCCGCCCTGCCGCCCCGGCGGCCTCCTGGGCGGACCAGACCAACCTCCCCGGTCTGGGGGAGGGGAGAAAGGATGATGGAGTATGCTGATCTTAGCCGTGGAATCCTCCTGTGACGAGACCGCCGTGGCCCTGGTGCGGGACGGCCGCACCGTGCTGGCCGACTGCATCGCCTCCTCGGTGGAGATGCACAAGCTTTACGGCGGCGTGGTGCCGGAGATCGCCTCCCGGAAGCACATTGAGGTGATCTCCCAGCTGGCCGACCAGGCCCTGGCCCAGGCCGGGGTGACCCGGGGGGACATTGACGCCGTGGCCGTGACCTATGCCCCCGGCCTCATCGGCGCGGTGCTGGTGGGGGTGAGTTTTGCCAAGGCGGTGGCCTATGCCCTGGGGGTGCCGCTGATCCCTGTCCACCATGTGCGGGGGCACATTGCTGCCAACTACATCGCCCACCCGGACCTGGAGCCCCCCTTCGTCTGCCTGTGCGTGTCCGGGGGGACTTCTCTGATTGTAGATGTCAAGGGGTACACCGACATGGCCATCCTGGGGGGCACCCGGGACGACGCGGCAGGGGAGTGCTTTGACAAGATCGCCCGGGTAATGGGCCTGGGCTACCCCGGCGGCGGCCCCCTGGACAGAGCCGCCCAGGGAGGGGACGACGGGGCCTTTTCCCTGCCCCGGGTCCACATTGAGGATGCGCCCCTGGACATGTCCTTCTCCGGCCTGAAAACCGCCATGCTGAACCTCATCCACAAGGCCCAGCAGAAAGGGGAGACGCTGCCGGTGGCGGACCTGGCGGCCTCCTTCTCCGCTGCCGTCAGCGAGGAACTGGTCCCCCGGACCATGGCCGCCGCCCGGCAGACGGGCTACCGCAAGGTGGCGGTGGTGGGGGGCGTGGCCGCCAACTCCCGGATCCGCCGGGATCTGGAGGCCGCCTGCCAGCAGGCCGGCTGCACCCTGTACCTGCCCCCTCTGAAGCTCTGCGGGGACAATGGCAGCATGATTGGCAGCCAGGGCTACTACGAGTACCTGGCCGGCACCCGAGGGGGGGAGGACCTCAACGGCTACGCCAACCGGGATATCTCTTTGCCCTACAGGAGGGAAGGGGTGTAAAGGAGTTTTCCCATGTTCCACCGGCTTGTGGAAAACCCGGTGGAAAGTGTGCATAACTTTTTGTAGAATACGGGGTTTTCCAGGGATGGAATTGAAGAGAAATCCTTGCAGGACAGTGTTCTCCTGCGGATATACAAAAGGTATAGAAAAAACTCCTTGACGAGGTGCCCTTTTGATGCTACAATAATTAACACGCCTTTGCCCCGGTGGGCGCAATTCCCACCGGTTGGCATTGCTGGAATAGCTCAGTCGGTAGAGCAGCTGATTCGTAATCAGCAGGTCGTCAGTTCAAGTCTGATTTCCAGCTCCACGGCGACAAAAAAAGCAGTTGCACAGGCAACTGCTTTTTTTGTATGCTCACGCCGTTTGCCATCGGCCCGCCGGAGGCTACGGCTTCCCCTCCTTCCGCCACAGCAGCCAGGCCGAGCACAGCAGCAGGGTGAAGTTTCCGCTCTGCCGCAGCACCCACAGCCCCAGGGCGGCCAGGGAGAGGGCCAGGACTTTGGTGAGCCCCCCGCACACCTTCTCCCCGGCATCGGGGCCGGCCCAGCGGTTCGTGAGGGCCCGCAGGATCCGCCCCCCATCCAAAGGGCCCACGGGGAGGAGGTTGAACATGCCAAAGGCCAGGCTCACCCCCGCCAGCAGGTAGGCATCTCCCCCGCCAAAGTGGCGGCCCCAGGCCGCTGCCCCCAGGGCCAGGAGGAAGCTGGCCGCCGGCCCTGCCAGGGCCACCAGGCATTCCTCCCAGTAGGAGAAGAGCCGGGGCCTCTGGGGGCGGATGACGGCCCCCACCCCGGTGAGGCGGAGGCTGGCCACCCGCCCGCCCAGGGCTTTCACCGCCGCGACGTGGCCCAACTCGTGGACGGCCGCAGCCACCGCCGCCCAAAACAGCAGGCGAAGGGACGCCACCAGCAGCAGCGTCCCCAAAATCAGCCAGAATCCGCCTGTGCTATGAAGCTTCCGCCCCGCGGTCCTCCCCTCCTTCCGTTGGCTCTGTTGGGGCGGCTTCCGCCCCTGGGTCCTGGGATTCTGCTTGCTCAGACACCCCGTCGGTCTCTTCGGTGGGGAAGACCCCGTCCCAGAGGGAGCGGAAGGTCTCCACCGCCGGCTCTCCCTTGGAGAAAGACTCGCCCATCTGGGCGAACACCGCCTGAAAGTCTGTGTCCGCCCGCACCAGTTCCCCTACGGTGGAGGAGAGCTGGGCCAGGGGACCAAAGTCGGTTCCCCGGCCCAGAAACACCGCGCCGAAGAGAACCAGGCAGACCACCAGTTGCCGCAGACGCCGTTTCTCCCCTGGGGTCAGAGGGGTGCCTTTCCGGGGGTGCTTCCTTGTCCCGTTGGCAGCCATGGGGATGCCCCCTTTCTGTGTCGTTCTGTCCCATCTCTATGGGGCCGCTGGGGGAAATATGCCTTGGAATTTTCCCTGCGCCGGTGCTTGACATTCCTTGAGGGCTCGAGTATAATGGTAAAGCTTTACCGGGGTGTGGCGAAGTTTGGTATCGCGCTTGGTTCGGGTCCAAGAGGCCTGGGGTTCGAATCCCCACACTCCGACCAAAATCGACAAGTTTCGCATAAACTTGTCGATTTTTCTTTTGTCTAAATCCTACTTGACGTTTGCGGGCTCCGTGTTTTCCGACTTGGGCGACTTTTAATTCGATTTTTGTCGATTTATTGTTCGATACATGGTATAATTAAGAAATCAATGATTCATATGAAGGAGTTAATAAAATGGCTATTATTCCTGATTTTTTCATGGATGCAGTTGTTGCACTCGGGATTCCAATATCCGGCGGGAAGAAACATTGGGTCGGAACTGGCTTTTTAGTCGGGAGAAAAGAGAAAGAGCATCCAGACAAATCGACTGTCTATATCATTACAAATAAACATGTAGTTAAAGACCAAAATTTGCTTTATGTTAGATTTAACAATAGTGAATCTGTTGGCGTGAGAGACTTACCTATGTCTTTGAAGGTAAATGACGAACTACTTTATACCGCTCACCCCTTAAAAAATACTGATATAGTTGCTGTACAAATACTTCCCCATGTTATTGTCGATAATAAGCTTCGTTTAAGTTTTATGGATATAGATGATCATGCCATCACATTACAGCAAATGAAGGAAACTGGGGTTGATGAAGGTAGTTTAGTTTATGCTATCGGGTTTCCGATGAATTTAGTAAATGACACTGTTAAAGCTCCTATATGTAGGCTTGGCTGTATTTCTCGTGTTGCAGATGCTTTTGTTTCCCCCAAAACAGCAGAGACATTTTTAGTCGATGCACAAACATTTCCTGGAAACTCTGGTGGCCCGATTATTAGTCGACCAGAATTTATTTCCATACAAGGAACAACTCATAATGAAAAAGCAAATCTTATAGGAATTCTTAGCGCATATATACCATACAGAGATACACTTGTCAGTCAACAAACTCATCAACCTATTATGGTTCGTGAAGAAAATAGCGGACTGACCATTGTTCATCCGGTTGATAGAATAAAAGAAGCCATTGAATTAGAATATAAACGAGTATGTGAAAAAAGCAACTCTCATGCTACAAAGACAGATTAAATTGAAATAGATAAAACCTCATGCCGACGGCCTACAAACCATTGATATTCCTGAACTTTTCCAAGTTCTATAATTACACTCCGACCAAAGGGAAAAGGCACGACCCACGTCGTGCCTTTTCCCTTTGGCCGGAGGATGGGGCCTGCTCGGGCGAAATGAATTCGCCCTGCGCCGAGGGTTTGGGCACGGCCCAAACCCCTCGGGACGGCGTCCCCGACGCCGCCGGCCCTGTGGGTCGGGGTTGGGGGGATCTGGCGGGAGAGACAAAAGAACGATGAACGTGGGGGCACGACGCCGATCGTGCTCTTTTTCTATTTCACGCATCAAGCATCGCAATACATTCCATGCAAAAGGCACGGCGGTCTGCCGTGCCTTTTTCTGTCGTCGCGTTACTCTTTGGGGGCGATCAGGTTGCTCACATAGGGGCGTTGGCCGGAGAGCACTTCGTCGTAGAACGACTGCTTCCAGTGGATATAGGCCACGCTGTCCTCCAGCTCTTGGATGGAGGCCAGTAGGGCGGCCTGCTTTTTGGCCAGCATCTCCTTCCGCTGGGGGATGGTCCCCTCCCCTTGGAGGCAGAGGGCCAGGTAGTCCTTTATCTCCTGGATGCTCATCCCGCATTTTTTCAGGCAGACCAGGTCCTGGATCCACTTCACATCCCGTTGGTCAAAGACCCGCCGGTTGTTGCCGTCCCGCTTGACGTTGGGGACCAGGCCCTCGTTGCAGTAATACTTCAGCGTTTCGTAGGTCATGTTGGTCTCCCGGCAGACCTGCATCATGGTATACACACAGCATCCCTCCTTCTGGGCGAAAAATTTTCCGCAAAGCTGCACTTTTTGCGCAAAAAAGACTTGACCGGTGGTTACTACCGGATATTATAATCGGTTGCGAAAACCGGTTGTTCCCACCGGATTATAACAAACCAACCAGCCCAATGCAACCACAGATACAAAGGAGGAATGGTATGCTATTCTATTTTACCGGTACCGGCAACAGCCTGTACGTGGCCAAGGGGTTGGAGCGCCAACCCATCAGCATCCCCCAGGTGATGCATCGGGAGGATCTGACCTTTTCCGACGACCGGATTGGCATCGTGGCCCCCATCTACGGCCATGAGGTCCCGGCCATGGTGCGGGAATTTCTGGAGAAGGCCACCTTCCAGACGCCATATTTCTACATGATCCTCACCTATGGCAACCGCCACGGAGGCGCGGCGGAGCTGGCCCAGGAACTGTGTGCCCGCTGCGGCATTCCCGTCCGCTACATCAACCTCGTCCACATGGTGGACAATTGGCTACCCGCCTTTGACATGGAGGAGGAGCAGCGCAAGGACAAGCATGTGGAGGAACAGCTAGCCGCCATCCAAACCGACGTGGCTCAAAAGGTGGCGTGGATTGCCCCGGTTACCGAGGCAGACCGGGCAGCCCACCAGGAGTTTCTGGCCGGAATGCGCCTGGCCCCGCCGGATGCCTGGCAGCATCTCCTGCGGGTGAGCCAGGACTGCATCGGCTGCGGCATCTGCCAGCGGGTCTGCCCCTCCGCCTCCATCCGGCTGGTGGAGGACCGGGCAGAGCATGTTCCCGGCCGCTGTCAGACCTGCCTGGCCTGCGCCCACGTCTGCCCCCGCAAAGCGGTCCAGCTGACTGTGCCGGAGAAGAACCCCAGCGCCCGGTACCGCAACCCCCATGTCACCTTGCAGGAACTCATCCAGGCCAACCAGCAGCCCGGCTGTGCCGGGTCCGCGGAGACGGAAGGAGGGCGCGTATGACCATGGGAGGCAATGCCAGTCAGAAGGTCTGGCTGGTGACCGGATGCTCTTCCGGTCTGGGCCGGAGTTTTGTCCGTGCCATTGTGGCCCGGGGGGACATCGCCGTGGCCACCGCCCGGGACCCGGAGACGCTGCGCCTACTCCAGGCCCAGCACCCCGGGCAGGTGATGCCCCTGGCCCTGGACGTGACGCGCCGGGACCAGATCCAGCAGGTGGTGGACCACGTCATCGGCACCTTGGGCCGTATTGACGGCCTCATCAACAACGCCGGCTACGGCTACCGGGCCGCCGTGGAGGAGGGGACCCCGGAGGAGGTGGACCGCCTCTTCCAGACCAACTTCTTTGGCCCCGTGGCCCTCATCCAGGCGGTACTCCCCCACATGCGCCGGCAGCGGGCGGGGGCCATTGTCAACATCTCCTCCATTGCGGCGGTGAACACCTTCCCCGGTTCCGGGTACTATGGGGCCTCCAAATGCGCCTTGGAGGGCCTGTCCAGCGCGTTGGAGAAGGAGGTGGCCCCCCTGGGCATCCAGGTGATGGTGGTGGAACCGGGGGCCTTCCGGACGGATTTCTCCGGCCGTTCCCTCCGGCAGGCGGAGAAGGCCATCGCGGATTACGCCGAGACCGCCGGGCGCCGCCGGATCGAGCATGACCACAGCCACGGCACCCAGCCGGGGGACCCGGATCAGGGGGCCCGGCTGGTGTTGGAGGCCCTCCAGGGGCCCCAGCCCCCCTTCCGCCTGGTTTTGGGGGCGGACGCCTGGGAAGTGTACACCCAGACCACCCAGGCCCACATCGCCGCTATGGAACCTTGGGTGGAGAAGAGCCGGCAGACGGCCTTCCCACCAGACGCCCTTTGACCGCACTGGAAAGGAGTCCGATACGATGAAACGATGGACCGCACGCTTGCTGGCCGCCGGCTTGGCCCTCACCCTGGCCGCCTGCGGAAGCACCCCCGCCACCGGCGGCACCGGCCAGACTGCCCCGGCCACTGCCTCCCTGTCCGAAGGCCTCCCGTCGGGAGACCGCATCCTGATCGCCTATTTCTCCGTCCCAGAGACCGACGGGGTGGACACCGTCAGCGGGGCCAGCCGGGTGGTGGTGGACGGAACGGTGCTGGGCAACAACCAGTACCTGGCCCAGCTGCTCCAAGGGGAGACCGGCGGGGACCTGTTCCCCATTGAAACCGTCCAGACCTATCCCGGCAGCCACGATGCCCTGCTGGAATTCGCCTACCAGGAGCGGAGCGACGGGGCCAGACCTGCCCTGGCCACCCAGCTGGAGAACCTGGACCAGTATGACGTGATCTTCCTGGGCTATCCCAATTGGAACTCGGACCTGCCCATGCCGCTGTACACCTTCCTGGAGACCTACGATTTCAGCGGGAAAACCATCCTCCCCTTTACCGCCCACGGGGGAAGCAGCTTCTCCCGGACGGTGCAGACCATTGCGGACCTGCAGCCCGGCGCCACGGTGGTGGAGGATGGGCTGGCCATCTCCCGCAACGACGTGCCCCAGGCCCCCGAAGCGGTGTCCCAATGGGTGGCGGGGCTCACCCCCTGACCTGCCTCTACCGAGAAGGCGGTGAACGCGGATGCAACCGAAAACCATAGGGAAGCGCAGCGTCGACCTGGCCATGACCCTCCTCCTTCTGCTGCTGATGGCCCGGCAAATCACCGGGGAGACCGCCCACGAATGGCTGGGGGCGGGGATGTTTGCCCTCTGGGTGGCCCACCATGCCCTGAACGCCTCGTGGCACCGGCGGCTGTTCCGGGAGCGGTACACGCCCTTCCGGGTGTGCCAGCTGGTGGTCAACCTGCTTCTGCTTCTGGCCATGGTGGGGACCATAGTGAGCGGGGTGGTCCTGTCCCAGACAGTGTTTGCCTTCCTGCCGATTTCCGGGGGCCGGTCCTGGGCCCAGCCGCTGCACATCCTGGCCTCGTTTTGGGGGCTGGTTTTGATGGCCCTCCATCTGGGACTCCATTGGGGGGCCATCCTGGGCCAGATTCGGCGGCAGACCGCTCTGCCGGCGCGCCCCGCTGCCCGGTGGGTCTGGCGTCTGCTTGGCCTGGCGGTGGCGGGGTATGGGGGGTATACGTTTTGGTACCACCAGCTTCCCCTGTACCTGTCCGCCCAGGCCCACGTTGTCTTTTTCGACGCGGCCCAGCCGGCGGTGGGGTTCTTCCTGGACTATCTGGCCATCCTGGGGCTGCTCGTCTGGCTGGCCCACTACGGCGGAAAGGGGCTGCAGGCCCTGGCCCGGCGGAAAAGGCCGCCGGAGTAGGATCCCTTGGAGAAAAAACGGCAGAGCCGCTAGGCTCTGCCGTTATGCCGGTTTCAGATCTTTTTGCATGTAGATAAGGCTCCTCCCGAAGCTGTTGTATCGGGGAATCTCGTAGAAGCCCAGGGCGCGGTACAGCCGGATGGCTTGGGAGAGGAAGGGGAAGGTGTCCAGCAGCATGGCCTCGTACCCCTCCTCCCGGGCGTCGGTCAGGAGCTGTTCCACCAGCCGCCGGGCCAGGCCCTGGCCCCGGAACGGGGGGCGGATGTACAGGCGCTTGAGCTCGCAACGGTACCGGTCCAGCCGTTTCATGGCCGCGCACCCGGCCGGTGCGCCGTCCACCCGGATCAGGTAGAGGCGGCCCTGGGGGGCGCCGTACTTCTCTGCCAGGTTGGCCAGCTCCCCTTCGAAATTCTGCCGCTGCAAGCAGCTGCCTGCGGCGGCGGGGTTCTGCTCCAACAGCATGCTGGTGTACTCCAGCAGTAAGGCTTTTACGGCCTCCAGCTGCTGGTAGGCCGGCTGAATGACAATGTCCACGGTGGTGTTTCCCTCCTCACCCAAGGAAAAAGATGCAGCGGCCCTCTGCCCGGTGGGGGCAGAGGGCGGCATAGGCGCTCAGGCTTCCGGAGCTGCCTCCGGGTCGGGCTGGGGGGCATCCTCGCTGTCCACAAAGTCGCTCTCGTCGGCAGCGGTTTCCTCGGCCTCGTCCTGGGGGGCGTCGGGTTGCTCCTCCGGGGTGTCGTTTACCGAGTGGACGATGGTGTCTTCGTCGTGGAAGAATTCCTCGCTCCCGTCCCAGGCGTCCATCTGGTCGGCGATCTCCTGGAGGGTCCGCTCGATCTCCTTCCGGTGCTTATAGGCCGCGAGGCCACCCAGGATGGCGGTGACAGCGCCAAAGGCCAGCACAGGGCCCCATTTCCGTTTCTTTGCCATGGTGTTTCCTCCTGTCAACTGGGTAGGGAATGGTTCTTTCTATACCATACCACGTTTTTTCCATTTGTCAATCGCAGAGGACCTGGCGGTAGTGGTCGGGGTCGGTGTCCCCCTCGGTGCTGAAGAGGAGGACCACGCTCTCCCCGTCCAGCCCCATCCGCTGCCGGAGGTCCGCCGGATCCGGGCGGGTGGTGAGCCAATCCAGCAGCCCGGCCGTCACCGCGCCGCTCTCCCCGGAGACCACCGCCTGGTCCCCGGGAAGGGGACGGCCCAACCGGCGCATGCCGGCCTCGGCCACAGCATCCGGGCAGGCGAAGTACCAGGTGACCCCGTCTCGGAGCACCGGCCAGGTGAGGGAGCAGGGGGTGCCGCAGTTGAGCCCTGCCATGATGGTTCCGGCCTCGCCTGCCACGGTGTGGGGCTGGCCGTCTCCCGTCAGGGCCGAGCGGTAGATGCAGGGGATGTCCTCCGGCTCCACCGAGACGAACACCGGGGCTTGGTCCCCATACCGGGCGGCCAGGCAGCCCAGCACGCCCCCGGCCATGGCCCCCACCCCCGCTTGGAGAAAGACGTGGGTGGGGCGGGGGTGGCCCGCCTGGGCCAGCTGGTCTGCGGCCTCTCGGGCCATGGTGGTGTAGCCTTGGATGATCCAGGTGGGCACCGCCTCGTACCCGGGCCAGCTGGTGTCTTGGATGAGCTGCCAGCCGTGGGCCTCCGCCATGCGGGCGGCGTACTGGACCGTCTTGTCGTAGGAGAGGGGGAGGATCTCCGCCTGGGCAGCGCCGGCCTCCAAAATGGCCTGGGCCCGGGCGGGGACGGAACCGGCGGGGAGGTACACATGGGCCCGGCAGCCCAGCCGCCGGGCGGCCCAGGCCACCCCGCGGCCGTGGTTGCCGTCGGTGGCGGTGACAAATTCCACCTTGGCCAAGGCGTCTCGGGCGGCCTCGGTTTGCAGATCCGCCCAGGTGAGATCCTCGGGCAGGCCCAGCACTTGGCCGGCTGCTCGGGCCAAGGCGTAAATTCCCCCCAGCCCTTTGAAGGCGTTCAGGCCAAACCGGGGTGACTCGTCTTTGACGAACACAGCCTTCACCCCCATGGCCTGGGCCCAGCCCCGCAGGGGGACCAGGGGGGTGGGGGCATAGTCCGGCAGGGTGTGGTGAAAGGCCCAGGCGGTTTCCGTGGCCGCCGGGGACAGAAAGGCGGGCACATGCCCGGTGGGGGTGTGGTGGAATACGGAAAGGGGGGTGGTCATGTTGTGTGGTCTCCTTTCTCTCCGGCGGTACTGCCGTCTGTGGTGGGGAAGCCCTGGATGATTTCCACCCCGGCGGCCTGCCACTGGTCCAGCAGGGCCTGGTCCGCCGCCCGGACGTGGAGCTGGTCATACTCTCCGATTTGGAGGAGCAGGTAGCAGGCCACGCCGTCTTGGTAAAACACCCGGGCGGGCAGGGGGGTCTCCCAGGTTTCCGCATACTGGGCGTCCTGGGAGAGCTGGGCATAGAGGGTCTGGAAGTCGGCCTCCGTCAGCTCCGGGAAGAACACCCGGAGGCTGTACAGGGCCTTGCGCTGAAACAGGGTTTCTGGCCCCTGGACATAATGCTTCTGGTCCAACCCGGCGACCACCTCCATCACCTGGTCCCCCGTCTGGGTCAGGCAGAGGGCGAGGAAGGGCTCGGCAAAGTTGGTGGGGTCCTGGCGGGTTTGGTACTGCCGCCCCTCCAGCCCGCCGTTGCGGGAGAGGGTGCCCACGCCGTAGTCCGTCCACTGGTCCAGGGCGGGCAAAAGGTCCTCCCCCCAGTCTGCAGCCCAGAGGGTGTTGTACCGCTGGAGAAAGGTCTGGGCGGAGAGGGCGAAACACCGCTCCCCTGCGGCATTGGTGGTGACAGCGACTGGGTCCCAGGCGGTCCACGCTGGGGGTTGGGTCGTTTCAGACACCGGCGCGTCCTGGGTGGGGGCTTCTGTGGAAGCAGAAGGGGCCCCGCAGCCTGCGGCTCCACCGGCCACTGCCAGGGCCAGCAGGAGGGCGGCGGCGTGCCGTTTATAGTTTGCCATGGGAAAGCATCTCCTTTCTGGTGGGCGATGGGCCGGTCCCATCATTGGGGTCCCGCTTCGGGCAGCAGCCCGTCCTCCAGGCCGAACAGGTGGGCCGGATCCAGGTCGGCGGGATAGTGGGTGTCAATCCAAAGGTAGGGCAGGCCGTGTTTCCGGCACCCGTCCAGGTACTGCTGGTTCTCGGCCAAAGCGGTTTCCAAGGTGAACCAGGTGTCGTCCTTGCGCTGCTCAATGACGTTGGCGTAGGCTTTGACGTGGGAAAAGTGGGTTTTGAGGTAGTTCGGGCTCATCACCAGGCAGCAGAAGCGGATGTGCGCCAGGTCTTGGGGGGTGAAATCCTCCCGCCAACGAAAGGGGAGGTATCCCCCTTCGACGATGAGGTGCTGCCGGTTCTCCAGGGCTGTGTGAAGGATCTCCCGCAGAATGGGCCAGAGGTAGGCCTCCAGTGCAGCGTCCTCTTCCGGGGAGAGGGCGGTTTGCCCACTGCGGATGAGCCCCATTTTCAGCAGGTCGACGGAGAGGTAAGGGATGTGGTACCCCTCCAAAAGCCGCTGGGCCAGCCAAGTTTTTCCCGTGTGGGAAGCTCCTGTGATCAGGAAAATCATACGCGCCTCCAATGCTTCTCTGGGGATGATGGGGAGAATATTGTAACACAAGGGCGGTTTTGTCACAAGGGAAAGGCTCTAAAGAAGGCCGGGCGGCTGGCCGGCGGCTTGCCAGATGGGCGTTTTTTTGGTATAATTCCCTATCAACAAGAAAGCACCTGCCCCGGCGGGTGAAACCCGCCGTTTTTGGCATACTGACAGAAGGAGACCGAATATGGGCATGTTTTCACAATTGGCCCAGGGGGTGGACTGGTCCAGCCTGGGCGCCATGGCCCTGCGGGTCGTGGTGGTCCTGCTGTGCCTGGTGGTCCACGAGGTGTGCCACGGCCTGGCAGCCTATTGGTTGGGGGACCCCACCGCCAAACGCAACCATCGCCTCTCCCTGAACCCTCTCCGCCACCTGGACCCCTTCGGCCTTTTGATGATGGTGGTGGTGGGCTTCGGTTGGGCCAAGCCCGTGCCGGTGGACCCCCGGTATTTTAAGAACCCCAAGGGCGGGATGGCCATCACCGCCCTGGCCGGCCCCCTGTCGAACCTACTCATGGCATACCTCTCCGCCCTGGCCCTGGGGGCTTTGTCCGCCGTGGCGGCAGTGCGGGGGGAGACGGCGGGCCTCACCCTCTGGCTGGACTTTTTTGCCCTGATGGTGAGCCTGAACATCGGCCTGGGCATCTTCAACCTCATCCCTTTCCCGCCGCTGGACGGGTCCAAGGTGGTGGCCATGTTCCTCCCCGACCGGTGGTACTACCGGTGGATGCAGCTGGAGCGGTACGGCATGTTTATCCTGATGGTCGCCCTGTGGTTCGGGGTGTTTGACGGCTTCCTGGGCACCGCCCGGCGTGTGCTGGTCGACTGGATGCTCCAGGGGGCCAATGGGATGTTCCAGGCGGTCCTCTCCCTGCTGGTATGAGTATGGAGCGTCCCGTCTATCATCTCAAAGGGGTGGTCCGGAAAGGGGCTGCGGCCACAGAGGACTTTGTGGGCCCCCTGGACCTCATCCTCCACCTGCTGAAGAAGAACCAGATCGCCATCCGGGACATTCCCCTGGCGGGGATCCTGGACCAGTTTGTCACCTGGATGTCCGCCCGCCGGGCCCTGGACCTGGAGGTGGCGGGGGAGTTCATCGCCATGGCCTCCCACCTGATGCTGCTGAAAACCCGGATGGTCCTCTCCGAGGAGGACCGCCAGGCCCAGGAGGAGATGGAGGAACTCATCGCCTCCCTGGAGGCCCGGCAGCGGCAGGCCAGTTTCTGCCGGGTCCAGGCGGTCCTGCCGTGGATGGAGGGGGCCTGGCAGCGGGGAAACGCCTTCTGGTCCAAGGGGCCGGAGGCCAAGTTTACCCAGCGGGTCTACCGTTACCAGCACCGGCCGGAGGAGCTGCTCCGGGCGCTGGGGGCCTGGCAGGCCAAGCAGCGCAAGGCCCTGCCGCCGCCGTTGGAGGCATTCCAGGGGGTGGTCCGGCCAGAGCCCTACCGGGTGGAGCGCAAGACGGAAGAACTCCTGGCCCGCCTGCACCGGGAGGGAACCCTCCGCTGGGAGGATATCGTCCGCACCAGCGGAAGCAAATCAGAGGTGACGGCGGCCTTTCTGGCCCTGCTGGAACTTTGCCGCCGGGGAAACATTCACCTGGACGGGGGGATGGACAACCCTTGGATCACCCCGTCAGAGGGCCCAAACCCCACATAACCCACACCCACGGAAGGGGGGAGTGCAATGGAGCAAACCAATCGGGAGAGCGCCCTGGAGGCCATCCTCTTCGCCCTGGGAGAGCCAGTGGAGGAGGAACGCCTGGCCCAGGCCCTGGCCTGTACGCCCCAAGAGGCGGCGGAGGCCTGCCAGGCCCTGGCCCAGCGGTATGTGCAGACCGACGCCGGCCTGCGGCTGCTGCGGATGGAGCACCGGTGGCAGATGGTCTCCGCCCCCCAGTACGGGGAGAGGATTCAGACCCTCCTGGCCCGGAAAAAGCCGGACAAGCTCTCCCCGGCGGCCCTGGAGACCCTGGCCCTGGTGGCCTACTTCCAGCCGGTGACCCGGGCCTACCTGGACCAGGCCCGGGGGGTGGACTGTTCCCACTCCCTGGCCCTGCTGCTGGACCGGGAGCTGGTGGCCCCCTGCGGCCACCTGGACGCCCCGGGGCACCCGTTGCTCTATAAGACCACCCCGGCCTTCCTCCGGGTGTTTGGGCTGACGGACCTGGAGGACCTGCCCCCGCTGCCGGAGGAGCAGGCCCAAGACGGAGAGGAGGGGACGCCATGACCGGGTGGGTCGTGCTGTTGGTCCTGGCCGTCCTGGTGCTGCTGGTGTGCCTGGTCCGTCTGGGGGTGGCAGCGGGCTACGATGAACGGGGGGGATGGGTCAAGGTCCATCTGGGCCCCAAATGGGTGACCCTCTATCCCATAGATCCCCACAAGGCGGCCAAGCGCCAGGAGAAAAAGGCCCGCAAGGCGGAGAAGAAAGCCCAGAAGCCTACCCAGGAGGAACCGGACAAACCCACCCTGGGGGGCGCCTTGGACTTGGCCCTGGACCTGCTGCCTGACGTGAAGGCAGCGGCGGGCCGGTTTCGCCGGAGGCTGCGCATCGACGACCTCACCCTGTACCTGGAGTGGGGGGAGCCTGACCCCGCCGACGCGGCCATCCATTACGGCCAGGCCTGGGGGGCGGCGGAGGCCATCGCCGCCTTTCTGGAGGCCAACTTTTCGGTCAAACACAGGGACCTCTCCCTGGATTTGAACTATCAGCTGGACAAGCCCCGGCTCACCCTCCGGGCGGCCCTGTCGCTGACGGTAGCCCAGCTGCTGGCCATCGTCCTCCCCTTGGGGTGGGCGGTGATGAAAACCATTTGGAACCGTAGAAAACAACGCCAGGAGGCGGCCACCGCCGCCCCGGAAAGGAAAGGGGAAGCAAACCATGGAAAAGAACCATCCTGTCAGTGAGCTCATGTCTGAGACCATCCAGCGGATCCGGGAGGCCGTGGACGCCAACACGGTGGTGGGGACCCCCATCGTAGCAGGGGAGATCACCCTCATCCCGGTCTCCCGCATTTCTCTGGGCTTTGGCACCGCCGGCTCGGAGGTGGGGGGCAAGACCCCCAAGGCCCTGGGGGAGAATCCCTTCGGCGGCGGGGGCGGCGCGGGGCTGAAGATCATCCCCGTGTGCTTCCTGGTGGTCAGCGGCGGCATGGTGAAGGTCCTCTCGGTGGACGCCGCCCCGGAGACCAGTTTGGACCGGGTGGTGGACCTGATCCCGGATATCGTGAACAAAATCACCAGCGTGCTGGAGGAGCGAAAGACCAAGAAGCAGGAAGCGGAGGCATAATCCGCCCCCCATCCCGCCATACTACGGAGGAAACTCGGTACGTAGGAGGGGATTCGGGTGCGAAAACAACTTGCGGCCCTGGGGGTGCTCTGCGCCTTGCTGCCAGGGCTGGTGCTCCATACCCAAGCGGCGGAGGCGCCGGCGGTTTCCGCGGCCTCCGCTGTTTTGATGGACGGGGAGACCGGCCGGGTGCTCTACGCCAAGGACGAGAACACCCCCCGGGCCATCGCCAGCACCACGAAACTCATGACCGCCCTGGTGGCGGCGGAGTACTTGGGGGGAGACCTCTCCCGCCAGGTGGAGATCCAGAGGGAATGGACGGGGATCGAGGGGACCTCCCTCTACTTGGTGCCGGGGGAGACCCTGTCCCTGAAAACCCTCTTCTACGGCTTGCTCCTCCCCTCGGGGAACGACGCGGCGGTGGCCCTGGCCTGTGCCTGCGCCGGGGATGTGGACACCTTCGTAGGCTGGATGAACCAGCGGGCCCAGGATTTGGGGATGACCCACACCCACTTCTCCGACCCCAACGGTTTGGGGGATGAGAACCATTATGCTTCCGCCCTGGACATGGCCAAGCTGGGCCGGGCCTGCCTGCAAAACCCCACGGTGGCGGAGGCAGTGGTCACCAAAAGCCTCACCTTGGAGGACCGGCAGCTGGTCAACCACAACAAACTCCTGTGGCAGTACGAGGGGTGCACCGGGATGAAGACGGGATACACCCGCCAGGCCGGCCGCACCCTGGTCTCCAGCGCGGAGCGGGACGGCCAGACCTTGATCTGCGTCACCCTCAGCGACCGCAACGACTGGGCTGACCACAAAGCCCTGTTGGACTACGGCTTTTCCGTCTATCCCCGCACCGTCCTGGCCCAGGCAGGGGAGGAATTGGGGCGGGTTCCCCTGGAGGGGAGCCTCCTGCACATGGCGGCGGCGGAGGCCCGGGAGACGGTGGCCTACCCCCTGCAGGAGGGGGAGAGGGTCACCGTCCAGGTGGACCTGCCGGACGCGGTCCAGGCCCCGGTGGTGCAGGGGGAGATTGCCGGCACGGCCCGCTTCCTGGTGAACGGCCAGGTGGTGGGGGAGACCTATTTGGTCTGGTCCAGCAGTGCCAACCGGGACGTGGTGGACCGGAAGGGGCTGGGTGACCTGTGGGACTTCCTCCAGGGGGAGGAGGCCCCCACCTTTGCCCAGGCGCTGGAACTGCTGGAACCCTAGAAAGGAGGTCCCATGGAAGATCGCCTGCAAAAGATCCTCTCGGCGGCGGGGCTGTGCTCCCGCCGCCAGGCGGAGGTCTACATACAGCAAGGGCGGGTGACGGTCAACGGCCGCCCTGCCGCTTTGGGGGACAAGGCAGACCCCCAAAAAGACACCATTGCCCTGGATGGCAAACCGGCGGTGCAGCCCGCCGCCAGGACGGTGCTGATGCTCTACAAACCCCGGGGGGTGGTGACCACCCTCTCCGACGAGCGGGGCCGCCCCACAGTGGCGGACCTGGTGGGGGCGGCGGCCGGCCGGGTGTGGCCGGTGGGCCGGCTGGATATGGACTCGGAGGGCCTGCTCCTCCTCACCAACGACGGGGCGCTTACCCATGCCCTGCTCCATCCCCGGCATGCGGTGGAAAAGGAGTACCTGGTGTGGGTCACCGGCTACCGTCCCGGAGCGGAACAGGCCCTGGCCAGGCCCATGACCCTGGACGGCCAGCCCCTTTGCCCGGCGAAAGTTCGTCTGCTGGGACAGGGCGAGGGCAAGGCCCGGCTGTCTGTGGTGATCCACGAGGGGAAGAACCGCCAGATCCGCCGGATGTGTGCCCAGTGCGGCCTGGCGGTGGTTCGCCTCAAACGGATTCGGGAGGGGGGATTGGCCCTGGACCGGACCCTGCGCCCTGGACAGTGGCGGCCGCTGACGGAAACCGAACAGAAACAACTTGTGAGAGAAACTTTTCTGCAAGAATAAGAAATTTTTCTTGCAAAATCCAGGCGATCGCGCTATAATATCCCCAAAGAACGGCCCCAAACGGGCCAAACCGACCTGGCCGGGCGGCGGAAGCCCCGTCCAAAGGGGGCGCCCAGACCAGAGATAGAGCCGCAGGGGAGGCGATTGTGCATGTCGAAAGATATCTTATCTCTCATCAGCAGTAAAATGAATACTTTTTCCAAGGGACAGAAACTCATTGCCAATTACATCCTGTCCTCCTATGATAAGGCGGCCTTTATGACCGCCAGCAAACTGGGGAAAACGGTGCATGTGAGCGAATCCACCGTGGTGCGGTTTGCCTCAGAGCTGAAGTATGACGGCTATCCCGCCATGCAAAAAGCCCTGCAGGAGATGATTCGGAACAAACTCACCTCCATCCAGCGCATTGAGGTGAGCAACGACATCATCGGCAATGCGGACGTGGTCAGCTCCGTGATGCAGTCGGACATGGAAAAGATTCGCATGACCATGGAGGAGATTGACCGGGACAGTTTCCAGGCAGCGGTGAACGCCATTGTCAACGCGAAGAAGATTTACATTCTGGGCACCCGGTCCTCCGGGTCCCTGGCAGGGTTCCTGTCCTTTTACTTCGGCCTGATGTTTGACAACGTGGTCCACGTGGGGGAGAGCGCCAACCAGGAGATCTTTGACCAGATTGTCCAGGTGGGCGAGGGGGATGTGACCATTGGCCTGTCCTTCCCCCGGTACTCCCGGCGCACCGTCCGGGCCATCAACTTCGCCCACGAGCGGGGGTCCAAGGTCATTGCCATCACCGACAATGCCTCCAACGCCATGGCCAAGGCGGCGGACTATGTGCTCCTGGCCAAGAGCGACATGGCCTCCTTTGTAGACTCCTTGGTGGCGCCTTTGAGCCTGATCAATGCCCTGCTGGTGGCCATCGCCCGGAGCAAGAGCGATGTGGTGGAGCACTTTGAGCGGCTGGAGCATATCTGGGACGAGTACGGCGTATTCGTCAGTATGGAGGAAGAGGACCAATGACAAACACCCCCGTGGTGGTCATCGGCGGCGGGGCGGCCGGGATGATGGCCGCCCTGGCGGCCCGGCAGACGGGGGCCCAGGTGACCCTGGTGGAGCCCAACGAGAAGCTGGGCCGCAAGCTGTACATCACCGGCAAGGGCCGGTGCAACCTGACCAACAACACCACACCCCAGGGGGTGCTGGACCACGTGCCTCGGAACGGACGGTTCCTGTACAGCGCGGTGACCCGGTTCCCCCCGGCGGCGGTGATGGCATACTTTGAAGAACTGGGCGTCCCCCTGAAAACCGAACGGGGGGGACGCGTTTTTCCCTGTTCAGACCGGGCGGCCGATGTCATCGACGCCCTGTTTTTTGCCCTGAAGCGGCAGGGGGTTGCCCTGCTCCGGGGCCGGGCAGAGCATCTGCTCCTGGAAAACGGCCGGGCTGTGGGGGTGATGGTGGGGGGCGAGCCCCTGCCCGCCGGGGCGGTGGTCATCGCCACCGGCGGCCTGTCCTACCCGGCCACCGGCTCCACAGGGGACGGATACTGGCTGGCGGAGGAGGCCGGGCACACCATTGTCTCCCCCCGACCCTCCCTGGTCCCCCTGGAGGAAAAGGGGGACACCTGCGCCCAAATGCAGGGCCTCTCCCTGAAAAACGTGACCCTCACCTTGAAGAACCAGAAGAACAAGGCGGTCTTCCAGGAGCAGGGGGAGATGCTGTTCACCCACTTCGGCCTCTCTGGCCCCCTGGTGCTCAGCGCCAGCGCCCACGCCAACTGGGCCAAGGATACCTACACCGCCGTTATTGACCTCAAGCCCGCCCTGGACGAGACCCGGCTGGAGGCCCGCATCCTCCGGGACGTGGCCCAGGGGCCCAACAAGGCCTTTCACAACTTCCTGGAGGGGCTGCTCCCCCGGAAGATGGTCCCCGTGATGGCCCAGCGGGCGGAGATTCCCCCGGACCTGCCGGTGAATGCCATGACCCGGGGCCAGCGCCGGCGGCTGATGGAGGCCATGAAGGCCTTTGCCGTCCCCATCGCCGGCCCCCGGCCGGTGAAGGAAGCCATCATCACCGCCGGTGGGGTGAAAACCGGGGAGGTGGACCCGGGGACCATGATGTCCAAAAAGGCCCCCGGCCTCTTTTTCGCCGGGGAAGTGCTGGACGTGGACGGCTATACCGGGGGCTTCAACCTGCAGATCGCCTGGTGCACCGGCCGGGCGGCGGGGATAGGAGCCGCCCGTTACATCGAGGAGGAAGGGCTATGACCCATTACAGCATTGCCATCGACGGCCCATCCGGGGCGGGGAAGAGCACCCTGGCCCGGGCTTTGGCGGACCGTCTGGGCTTTTTTTATGTGGATACAGGGGCCATCTACCGTACCCTGGGCCTCTACATCGCCCGGCAGGGGGGAGACTGCGGCCAGAAAGCGGATGTGGTCTCCCGGCTGCCGGAGGTTCAGATCTCCATGGCCTATGAGGAGGATGGCCTGCAGCATATGATCCTCCAGGGGGAGGATGTCACTGGGGCCATTCGGGAGAATGCCGTCTCCCGGTATGCCTCCCAGGTGTCTGCCTATCCCGAGGTGCGGACCTTTCTGCTGGAGATGCAGCGGGACCTGGCCCGCACCCACAACGTGATTATGGACGGCCGGGACATTGGCACCGTGGTCCTGCCCCAGGCGGACCTGAAAATTTTCCTCACAGCCTCGGTGGAGGAACGGGCCCGGCGGCGCTGCGCAGAGTTGGCCGCCCGGGGCCAGAGGGTGGACCTGGCCACTGTCCAGGCGGAGATTGCCCAGCGGGACTACGACGACACCCACCGGGCCGCCGCCCCCCTGCGGAAGGCGGCCGATGCGGTGGAGGTGGACACCTCCCACATGGATTGGGAGGAGAGCCTGGAGGCTCTGCTTACCCTGGTGAAAGAGAGGTTATCCCTTTGACACTCTATCAGCTTGCCTATGTGATCAGTAAGTTTATTTTTTCCATCGTGACCTTCCGTACGCCGTTGAAGGCCTACGGCCAGGGGAACATCCCCAAGGGCGGGGCGGTGATCTGTTCCAACCACGCCCACAACTCGGACCCCTTCTACATCGTCTACTCCTTCCAGCGGCAGGATAAAATCTGGATCATGGCCAAGGAGGAGATCCGCCACTACCCGGTGGTGGGGAAGCTGCTGGACTGGCTGGGCTTTGTGATCTGGGTGAAGCGGGGCAAGTCCGATGTGGGGGCGGTGAAGTCTGCCCTGAAGGCCTTGAAGGGGCAGGAAAAGCTCCTCATCTTCCCGGAGGGTACCCGCCACGCCGAGATCGGCGAGGGCAAGACCGGGGCAGCCATGATGGCCATCCGCACCGGGGTGCCCATCCTGCCGGTGTACATTGACCCGGAGCGCAAGGCCTTCCGCCGGACGCGGGTGTACATCGGGGAGCCCTACCTGCCTTTCCCGGAGAAGCGCCGGGCCAACGCAGAGGACTATGAGGTGGTGACCGAAGAGATCATGAACCGCATCCGGGCCGTCCGGGACCACCGGGCAGAGATGGAGGCGGCGGAATGAGAGAAGTCATCCTGGCCAAGTCCGCAGGCTTCTGTTTCGGCGTGCGCCGGGCAGTGGAACTGGCCCAGCAGGTGGCCCAGAGCGGGCAGCCCTATGTGATGCTGGGCCCGGTGATCCACAACGACCATGTGATCGCCGACCTGGAGGCCCGAGGGGTGCGGTGCGTAGCCTCCCTGGAGGAGGTCCCCCCGGGGTGCGGGGTGATCATCCGCTCCCACGGAGAGGGGAAGGCGGTCTACGACCGGCTGGCGGCGATGGGCTGCCCGGTGGCCGACGCCACCTGCGTGAAGGTGGCGCACATCCATGAGATCGTGAAAGACGCCAGCGACCGGGGGCGGCAGGTGATCATCATCGGCGCGCCGGAGCACCCGGAGGTGAAGGCCATCGCCGGTTGGTGCATTGGTGCGAAAATCTTCCGAAATGTGGCAGAATTGACGGAATTTTTGGAAATTTGGAACGAAAATTCACAAAAACCGGTGACGCTGGTTTCGCAAACTACATCAACGGATAGAATTTGGATTCCCTGCCGAGAAAAAGTAAAAAAAGAGTGTACAAACGCCGAAATCTTTGATACAATATGTAATGCTACGTGTATGCGGCAATCAGAAGCGCAGAGTTTGGCGGAGCGATGCCAGGCGATGATCGTCATCGGCGATAGGAAAAGCTCCAACACGACCCGTCTTGCTGAGTTATGCCGGGCACACTGCCCGTTGGTTTACCACATCAGCCGGGCTGAGGAGCTCGACCCGAGGAAGGTGAGCGGGGTAGCTTCTGTGGGAATCACTGCTGGCGCGTCCACGCCGGGGTGGATAATAAAGGAGGTCAAAGACAAAATGAGCGAAGAAAACATCAACGCTATGGAGATCGAGGAGTCCTTCGCTGACATGCTGGAGAAGTCGATCAAAACTTTAAATACGGGAGATAAGGTCACCGGTGTAGTCACTGGCATCACCGCTACCGAGGTCAATGTGGACCTGGGCACCAAGCACGCCGGTTACATCCCCCTGTCCGAGCTGAGCGACGACCCCTCGGTCAAACCTGAGGATATCGTGAAGGTGGGCGACGAGATCGAGACCTACGTCATGCGCGTCAACGACGTGGAGGGCGTGGCTACCCTGTCCAAGAAGCGCCTGGACAGCGTGAAGAACTGGGACACCATCGAGGCTGCCGTGGAGGAGAAGACCATCCTGGAAGGCACCGTTACCGAGGTGAACAAGGGCGGCATCGTGGTCAACGTCAAGGGCATCCGGGTGTTCGTCCCCGCCTCCCAGACCGGCAAGCCCAGAGGGGCCGACCTGTCTGAGATGGTCAAGGAGCAGGTGAAGCTGCGCATCACCGAGGTCAACCGTTCCCGCCGCCGTGTGGTGGGCTCCATCCGGTCCGTCCTGGCAGAGGAGCGGGCTGCTAAGGCCGCAGAAGTGTGGGCCAACATCGAGGAAGGCAAGCACTATGAGGGCACCGTGAAGTCCCTGACTTCCTATGGCGCTTTCGTGGACATCGGCGGTGTGGACGGCATGGTCCACGTGTCCGAGCTGTCTTGGAGCCGCATCAAGAACCCCGCTGAGGTGGTTTCTGTCGGCGACAAGGTGAACGTGTACGTCATTTCCTTCGACGCAGAGAAGAAGAAGATCTCCCTGGGCATGAAGGACCGCAACGAGGATCCCTGGGAGAAGTTCACATCTACTTATGAAGTGGGTTCCGTGGCCAGCGTCCGTGTGGTCAAGCTGATGACCTTCGGCGCCTTCGCCGAGATCGTGCCCGGCGTGGACGGCCTGATCCACATCTCCCAGATTGCCGACCACCGGATTGAAAAGCCCGGCGACGAGCTGGAAGAGGGCCAGATCGTGGACGTGAAGATCACCGACATCGACTATGATCGGAAGAAGGTCTCCCTGTCCATCCGTGCCCTGCTCAACGACAACCGCGCTGCCGCAGAGGACGACGGCGAGGAGGACTAAGTTCCTGCGCGCGGGTTTCGGCAGATCAGAACAAAGAGGGGAACTGCCGCAGCCGGTCAGTTCCCCTTTTTTGATACCAACCCATTGGGGATGAAGGGCGCAAGTGCCCTGACCCAAATCCCAAGAATGGAGGACGTCTTTATGGCAACCATCACCAAAGATACCATCGTGGGCGACATCCTGGACATTGCCCCGGAGACTGCCCCGGCCTTCATCGACATCGGCATGCACTGCCTGGGCTGCCCCGCCTCCCGGAACGAGACCGTGGAGCAGGCCTGCCTGGTCCATGACCAGCCGGTGGAAGAGCTGGTGGAGAAGCTCAACGCCATCATCGCGGCAAACCGCAAGTAACAGAAAAAACGGGAGCGGGGTTCCGCTCCCGTTTTTTTATGGAACCGGCGCCAGCGCGCCGGAAGGAGGCGCTATGAAACCCTTGGACCTTACCCCCCGTCTGGCTGCGGTGGCCGCCCAGGTGCCCCCAGGGGCCCGGCTGGCAGACGTGGGAACCGACCATGCCTACCTCCCTGTGTGGCTTCTGCTGGCCGGGCGCATTGTGGGAGCCGTGGCCACCGATGTCAACCAGGGCCCCCTGCAGCGGGGGCAGGAGACCGCCCAGCGCTATGGGGTGGCCCACCGCATGGACTTCCGGCAATGTGACGGCCTGGCCGCCCTGTCCCCCGGGGAGGTGGACACCGTGGTGATCGCCGGCATGGGCGGGGACCTGATGGTCCACATCCTGTCCGCCGCCCCATGGATACGGGACGTGAAACTCATCCTCCAGCCCATGAGTACCCAGGAGGTGCTCCGGCAGTGGCTGGTTGCGCACGGGTATGCCATCCTCTGGGAGGGAATCGCCCGGGAGGGGGAGAAGTTCTACCCCCTCTTTACCGCCACTGGGGGGCAAAGTCCCCGGTACTCTCCCGGGGAGCTGTGGGCCGGCCGGCAGCAGCAGGGGGAGGACAACCCCCACCGCCTGGCCTACCTGACGGAGCAGATTCGGCGGCGGCAGCGGGCCCTGGAGGGCATGGCCCAGAGCAGCCGCCCGGATCCCGCGCAGCTGGACCGGGAGCGCACATTGCAGAACGACTTACAACGAATGCGAGAGGAGTGGATCCAATGGCAACGGTAAAGCAGCTGTACGACCTGCTGGATCGGAAGGCCCCCTTCCGGACCCAGATGGACTTTGACAACGCCGGTTTCCTGGTGGGCCGGGGGGACCGTACCGTCACCCGGGTGCTGGTGGCCCTGGACATCACCCCCGAGGTTATTGCAGAGGCGGCGGAGAAGGGCTGCCAGCTCATCCTGGCCCACCACCCGGTGATCTGGGGCAAGCTGGGCCAGGTCACCGACGAGAGCGCCACCGGGCGGAAGGTGCTGGCCCTCATCGAGAAGGGCATCGCGGCCATCTGCGCCCACACCAACCTGGACGCCGCCGAGGGCGGGGTGAACACCGCCCTGGCCCAGCGGCTGGGACTGGAGAACCCCGTCCTCCTGGAGACAGACGGGGTGGACGAGGCCGGCCGCCCCTACGGCATCGGCCGGGTGGGCAGCCTGCCTGGCGGCCCCCTGTCCTTGGCGGACTTTGCCCGGAAGGCCAAGGAGAACCTGGGCCTGGCCGGCATCCGGGCCATGGACGCCGGGGTGCCGGTCCATCGGGTGGCGGTGGGGGGCGGCGCCTGCGGCTCCATGCTGCCCCAGGTGAAGGCCATGGGGTGTGACACCTTCCTCACCTCCGACCTCAAGCACGACCTCTATTTGGAGGCCCGGGACCTGGGGATCAACCTCCTGGACGCCGGCCATTACTCCACAGAGGCGGTGGTCTGCCCCGTGCTGGCCCAGTGGGTGCGGGAGGCCTTCCCGGACCTGGAGGTGCTGGAGGCCGAGGGGCAGGGGGAGGTTTTCGGGTATTTCTAAAGGAAAACCTTGTCAAGGCTGCCTGCCTGTGATAAAATATTTGCGCTCTATATACTACCATGGGATCCTCGGATGCCCATGATTCTTTGCATAGAAGGGAACGATCAACCGATGTCAGGACATTCCAAATGGCATAACATCCAAAAGACCAAAGGTGCGGCAGACGCCAAGCGCAGCGCCGCCTTCACCAAGATCGCCAAGGAGATCATCGTGGCGGTGAAGACCGGCGGCTCTGGGGACCCCAACAACAACTCCCGCCTGGCCACCGTCATTGCCAAGGCCAAGGCAGTGAACATGCCCAACGACAACATCAAGCGCACCATCGACAAGGCCCTGGGCGCCAACAACACCGACAACTACGAGAGCGTGGTCTACGAGGGCTATGGCCCCAACGGCGTGGCGGTCATCGTGGAAGC
Organism: uncultured Eubacteriales bacterium; assembly: GCA_900546255.1. Classification (GTDB taxonomy): domain Bacteria; phylum Bacillota; class Clostridia; order Oscillospirales; family Oscillospiraceae; genus Evtepia; species Evtepia excrementipullorum. The sequence goes on along the minus strand of URCB01000005.1, from coordinate 28,280 downwards.
CCTTACCGACAACCGTCAGCGCACCGCCCCGGAAGTCCGCCACCTGCTGGACAAGTTCGGCAAGGGCCTGGGGGCCACCGGCTGCGTGTCCTGGTCCTTTGACCGGAAGGGCGTCATCCTACTGGACAACGAGGACGGCGACCTGGAGGAGGACACCGTGATGATGGACGCCCTGGACTGCGGCGCCAGCGACTTCGAGGCCGACGGGGATGTGTTTACCATCTACACCGAGCCAGACGATTGCGGCAAGGTGGCCGCTGCCCTGGAGGCCAAGGGCTATGTCTTTGCCTCCGCCCAGGTGGAGATGGTTCCCCAGAACTACGTCAAACTCACCGACGCCGGGGACATTAAGAACATGGAAAAGCTCATCGATGCGTTGGAAGACAACGACGATGTGCAGAACGTCTACCACAACTGGGAGCAGGAGTAAGGTCCAGCAGCGAGGGTTTTCCCGCTCTCCCAAACAGAACCATTCCCAAGCAGCACCCTTTTGCCCTTGTGCAAAAGGGTGCTTTTTCCTACGGCAATTCAGACAAAACGATACGGCGCGAAGGAATACGCTGCAAAAAGGAACCTGGAGGAAAAATGTGAGCGGATCGAAAAATATGTAAAAAAATATTGGACCGCCAATATATTGGCTGGCGCCGCAAGTGAATCCCTCTTAAGCTATGCTTAAGGAGGGATTATTATGTTGTATTCTGTTGAAATTGGAAAAAACGTGTTGATTTTAAGGGGCGGACGGGGATTGTCCCAGGAGGAACTGGCCGACCGGGCAGGGATCAGTGTCTCCCGTCTGCGGGACATTGAGCACGGCTATGCCAATGCCAGCATTGATGTGCTGGAAAGCGTAGCAGTGGCCTTGGACACCGAACTGCCTACCCTGTTCCTGCTCTCACTGGAAGAAGAACGGGTCCTGGATATGCTGCGCAGAGGCAAGGCAGTCATGGAAGTGGTCCAGTGGTGAGGAGGTATAGGCGTGGTGCTGACGGAAATCTATGATTTGCTCTATCGTCTGGGAATCACGGCCAACTATACAGGGTTTTTCCACATGGGCTATGCCGTGAAACTGTGCTGTGAGCGGCCGGAGCGGCTGTTGATGGTCACAAAATGGGTGTATCCCGAGGTGGCCAAGCGCTACCAGACCAATGGAAGGGCGGTGGAGAGAAACATCCGCACCGTGGGGAAGGTCCTTTGGGAGCAAAACCGTCCGGCGCTGGAGCAGCTGGCCGGGCGTCCCCTCTCTGACAAACCGGGCAATGCACAGCTGTTGGCGATGCTCTCCCACTGCTTGTTGGTGCAGCCGGCGTCCGAGGCGGCCTGTTCCATGGAGGGAAGGCGGTGACGTTGGGCTGGCAAGCCATCGGAACCGTGGCCTCCCTGAGAACCGTCCTCAGGGGGGCCACGGGGGAGGCCTGGTGATGGAAGGGGGGATGCAACAGATTTCTTTTCTCATAGGGAGAAGGCGGTCCTCATAGTTCCAAGTCCTTGATGGGAGGAAATCACACGAAATCATTTGAAAAATACGGAAAAAACAACAGGTTTCCCAGAAAATTGACCCTTCATAGAATCCTAGCGCTATGGATGGAAGTTCTGCCGGTGACGGCGATGGCGATCAGGAAAGCCAGGGATTCTTGTCAACCCTATCATTCTGTGATATGATGCAGGTGCGACTCTTTTTGATAGCTTCTCCGTGGAGAGAATCGGGATCCCTAGAGGGGGAGACACCGTTTGCAAACCACACAGAGAAGGGAGTTTTCTTGTATGGACCATAAGCTCATCCGAGCGATTGGCAGTGTCACCTGCGTCATGCTGCTGGTCAAGGTGCTGGCGATGATCAAGAACATTTTGCAGGCCCGCGTGTATGGCGCGGGGGTGGATGCGGACGTGTTCACCTTGGCCAGCAGCTATTCGATTTCCCTCTTTACCACGATGAGTTATGCCCTTTGCATTGCAGCCATCCCCATTCTGACCCAAAAACTGTTCTCGGGAAAAGAGACCTGTTACCAAACGGCCAATGTCTTGATTGCAAACACCATGGTGCTTTCCTTGGGGGCCACAGGGGTGTTGTTTTTTGCAGGTGCCGTGGGGATCATCGACCCACTGTTGGGGATCGAGAGTAACATCCCCCTATTCCGTTTTTGCTTTCTGGTGATGGTCCTTTCCCTGCCCATCATTACCTTGACCTATTTGCTGCTGGCCCTCTTCCAGACCATGGGGCATTTCACCTTGCAAGGCCGGCTGAGCCTGCTCTACAATCTGGCCCTGTGCGCGGTGTTGCTGCTGGCGCAAGACCGCCTTTCCTTGCGGGGGTTTGCAGTGGTCACATCGGTTGGCTGGCTGCTGCAGTTGGCCATGGTGCTTCCCAGCATGCGTCAGGAAGCGTATCGGTTTCGGCCAAAGCTGGCCTTTCGACAAGGGGGCTATGGTTCCTTTCTGCGCACAAGCGTGATGACCATGTATGTCTCCTCCCTGTTCCTGCTGTGCTATTTGGTGAACACCCGGTTTGCAACTGCCGGGGTAGAGGGGACTGTAACCGGCTTTTTTTATGCCGAACGGTTGTATGAGCCCCTGTCCACGGCGCTGATTTACAGTGCCGGCATTGTCCTGTTTCCCAACTTCAGCCAAAAGTACGCAGAGATGGAGGAGCCGGCGTACCGAGAGTATGTCATTCGGATCCTCAAAAACACCTTGCTGGTGATGCTCCCGGTCTCCCTGCTCTTTGGAGCTTTTGGAACCCCCGTGATCCGGGTGCTGTTTGAGGGTGGCGATTTCAATACACACAATGCCCTCCTAAGCGGCGGGGTGTTTTCGATGTACACGTTGGGGCTGGCTGGTTTTTTGATCCTGGATTTGCTGAGCAAAGCCTATTTTGCCATGGGGAGGCCCTTGCCCCCCATCGGGATGGCCACGGCGGTCTTGGGGATCTGCGTGGGCTCCAACGCGCTGTTCGCCCATTTTATGCCGGCGTGGCCGCAGCTGCTGGCCTTTGGGACGTCGGTGGGCTTTCTGCTGGTGGGGGGCGTTGCGTATTTCCAGTTTGCCCGGAAAGGGGGCCTTACCCTCCCCAGGAAACCTCTGTTTCGCTGCTGCGGGTTTTCCCTGGGGATTGGGGGCTTGGCTTGGGCGGTGTACCACCTGCAAGTGGCATCCATGGATTCCAAAGGGTGGATGGTTGTGGTTTGCAGCGCCGTAGGCGTGGGGTGCCTGTTGCTGTATGTGCTCCTCATGGGGCGCTGGCTGCCCACACGTAACGTATTGAGAAAACTATGGAGGCGAAATCGAACATGAAGCGCTCGTTCCGTTCCCTCGTTTGTCTGTGTTTGGCCGTCTGCGGCATTCTCTGCAGCGGGATCCTGTTGGGTGGACGCATCTCTGCCGAGGCAAAGGACCAGCAGGTCAGCGTGGCTTTTTCCCAGGACGACCTGGCCCTTCTGGCCCAAGAAAGCGGCCTTGCGGTGGAGACCTGGCGGGAAGCACTCCAACAGGCGGGGATATCCCACTGGATCGGCCAGGAGCCGGCCTCCTTCCTGCTGCCGGGGGAGGCGGTTGGTGCTGCCACCCAGGTGCCGCTGGCCCTGGTGGAAAACCATGACCGGACCAGCGTCCTTCTCCCAGAAGGGGTGGATTTGGAGACCTATGACGGCCCCATGGTGAAAACCTTGTATCTCTATGAGGATTATGCCAACCGCGCCACAGAGGGGGATGCCCAGGAGATCGAAAACCTGCTGTTCCGCGGGGTGGTTGACCGGGGCATGCGGCTGTTACTCCTGACCCCCTTCCGGACAGAGGCAGGGGACTATATCCTGGACCCTGGGGTGTATGTGACCTGTCTGGAAGATTTGGGCGCGCGCCTGGAAGCCCGCGGCCTGACCTTGGGGGAGACCTTCTCCTGCCTGGAAACGGAGCCGGCGTCCCCCCTCCTCCTCTTGGGGGCGGGGCTGGTGCCTGCCCTGCTGGGGGTTTGGCTGGTGTGCCGCTGGTCCAAACTGCAGGGCCGTGGCTGGATCCTGGTGGTGGTAGCCATGGTGGCCCTGGCAGCCTTGTCACAGGTGCGGCCAGACTGGATGCAGAAGGGGCTGATGCTGCTCTCTGCGGTGGTCTTCCCCTGTGTGGCCGCCTGGTGGATTGCACAATTTACCCGGCAGGTGCCGTCCAGGCTCTCCCGGCATTGGCTGGCCTGGGATGGGATTCTGGCCATGGGGCTGGTTCTGGGGTGGAGCTTGCTGGGCGGGCTCCATGTGGCGGCCCTGATGGCGTCCCGGCCGTATTTGATGGGGGCACAGATCTTTTCCGGCGTGAAGGTGGCGCTGCTGCTGCCCATTGTCTTTGCTGCGCTGGGGCTGCTCTACGTTCTGCGACAGGAGATTGTGGCGGCCTGGCGGAGAAGCTGGCTGCCCATTCTGTTGGCGGTGCTCCTGTTTGGCGGGATTTGCGGCGTCTTCCTGCTGCGGTCGGGGGACTGGTCGGGGCGCTTTTCCGGCCTGGAGACCACCCTGCGCAACGGGTTGGAGACGGCCTTTTATGCCCGCCCCCGCTCCAAGGAGCTCTTCCTGGCGGCGCCCTGCGTGCCGCTGTTCCTGTGGGCCTGCCGGAGGAAGGTGCTGTTCTTCCAGTTCTTCTGCGGCGTTGGGGTGTGTCTGGAGTGCGTTTCCGTGGTCAACACCTTCTGCCACGGGGTGGCGCCGGTGGGGGTGTCCCTGATCCGGTCGCTGCTGGGCGCGGGACTGGGGCTGTGCCTGGGCCTGGTGGCGGTTGCCATCGCAGAGGGGATCCTGCGCGTTTGGAGGGCCAAGGGGCAGGGAACCCTTTCCAAAGAATGAGAAATTGGATTCTTCTGGATCCTCATAGAAAAGGACGCACCCGCAAAGCGGGTGCGTCCTTTTGATGTTTTTTCGTGGGGCCCTGCTTATCCCAGGTCGAACAAAATCCGGCTGTTGGGGTCAGCCATACGGACCAGGATGGCGGCCACCTCCGCCCGGGTGATGGGGGAGTTGGGGCGGAAGGTCCCCTGATCGTCGTAACCGGACAGGATGCCCGCCCGGTAGAGCCGGTAGATGCCCGTGTCCGACCGGTACACATCGGGGATGGAGCCGTCGGGGACATTGTTGATCTCCAGCAGGGCCGAGTCTGGCAGGGCGTTGGCCAGGATGGAGGCGAACTCCTGCCGGGTGAGCTTGGCGTTCATGTCGGCAGGGGCGGCGTCCAGGATTCCCTGGCTCAGGGCATAGTCCAGGTAGGACTGGTACCACGGGGAGCTGCTGGCGAAGGTGCCGTCTCCGGTGAGGTAAAGCTTTCGCAGCCGGGCGGCCAAGGTGACCGTCTGGGCCATGGAGACCTGGTCGTTGGGGCTGAACTCGTCGGACTCGGTTCCGTTCATCAGGCCGTACTCATAGACTGCGGCCACGTTGTCATAGTACCAGGCGCTGGAGGGTACATCCCGGAAGTTGTTCCGGTAGGAGTCCGTCTTGGTGATGCTGTGGCCTGTGGTGTCCCAATAGGCCACCAGGGTGTGGCCGTAGGTGCTTTTCATGGCAGTGCCGTTGGTGACCATCTCCCGCCCCTGGTTGGTGTGCCAACCCAGGAAGGCGGCATTGCTCCGGGTGGGGGTGGGCAGGTCATAGATGCTGTCCTGGTCCACCAGCTGGGACCCGGGGGAGACGGTACCGCCGTCGGCGTTATAGGTGATGGTAAGCATGTTGTCGTGGACGGTGAAGGTCTGCCACTCTGAGTTGGTGTAGGTCCACGGCGTCGTGTTGGCGTTGGCCGCCTGGACCCGTAGGCGGTAGGTGCCTGCGGGGAAGCGCTCCAACTGGAAGGGGGAGGTGGCGTAGAAATGGACCCGGTAGTTGGACTCCCAGGAACCGTCTGCGTTCTGCCGGTCTACATAGATGTTATAGTGGGTGGCCAGGTTGGCCGCCCCCCAGGAGACGGAGATGAGGTCCCCCTCCCCGTAGTCAGCGGACAGCGGGGTCACCGAGGGGGCGCCGGGGCCAGGGGTGGGCGTGTCGGGGAGGATAGTGTCCTCGCCGGAGGGGTTGGCCCGGAAGTAGATGAGGCCGCCAATGGTGCCGTCATACTCTGACAAGAGCTTTTTGGAGGTGGCGCCGGGGTCGTAGAGCTGGGCGTCCTCGCCCACCACCCGCGCGATGGGGACGAAGTGGCCGCTGTAGTTGACCCGGGCGATGACATAGTAGCCGCTGCTGATCAGGTTGTTGACCTGGGACACCACGTCGCTGAAGGGCGTGGACGTGGAGAAGAAGGTCTGGTTGACGAAGTAGAACCGGGGGGAGGAATAGCGGGTGATCAGCCCGAAGGACAGCAAAGCATCCTGGGACCGGTCGGAGCTATGGCTGATGTATCCTTGGGCATCCAGCCAATCCCGCAGGGTGCCCGGGTTGAGGGAGGCAGGGTCATAGACCCCGGCGTGGCACATCAAAATGGCGATGGAAGTCACCAGGCAGCCGGAGCCTGCCATGGTGTGGAGATCCCCCAGGGCAGTGCTGCCCCAGGCGGGGTCTGCCTGCCGCCAGGTGGTGTAGTCGGTGCTGTAGGTTTTTCCCTGGTAGGTGGAGGTTCCTGCAGCGCTGGCCATGGGAAGCGGGAAGATGCCCAACAGCAACACCAACGTCAGAACCCAGGCCAGGATGCGTTTTCGTTTCACGGGAATATGCCTCCTTCGTGCGTGAGGATGGAACGGATGGTCTTCTTAGTATGGCATATTTTTGGAAAAATGTCCAGCTAATTGGGGGGAATTCCCCAGCTTTCACAACATTTCTTCAGAAAACGTACCTGCGGCAGGCAGGGAAAAGAGGCAAGAAAATCCCGGGGCTCCGCATTTCGGCGGGAGCCCCGGGAGAGAAGGAGCGGTCAGTTGATCTTCAGATTTTCCCAGAGGGTGTTCACATAGTCCAGCATGTCGTTGGAGAGGTTGCGGTAGGCCAGCTGGTTGTAGGCAGTGGCGAAGTCCTCCCCTTCGGGATAGAGGATGGCCATGGCCTCTTCCCCCATGTCCTCCTGATAGGTCTCGTTGTCATAGACCAGGGAGTTGGGAGAGGCGTAGTAGATGTACTCCGCGTTGGCCACAGCGGCCTCCTCGCTGAGCATGTAGTTGATGAAGATCTCCGCCAGCTCCTGGTTCTGGCAGCCGGTGGGGATGCACATGGCGTCCACAAAGTAGTTGGTGGGCTCGGGATAGTAGAACTGCAGGTCCACGTTGTCTGCCTGGGCGTCCACCATGGTGAAGTAGTCCCCGGCGTAGTAGGCGCCGATGGCCGCTTCGCCGGACTCCAACTTGTTGAAGATCTCATCCATCACGTAGGAGTTGACCAGGGGGCGCTGCTCCAGCAGGGAGTCCAGGGCCTGGTCCCACTGGGCGGTGTCGGTGGTGTTCACGTCGATGCCCAAGCGGTACATGGCGGTGCCGAAGGCGTCCCGGGAGTTGTTGAACTGGAGAATTTTGCCGCTGTACTTCTCGTTCCACATCAGGTCCCAGCTGCCCACGTCGGCCTCGTCCACCTGGTTGGCGTCATAGATGATGCCCACCACGCCGTAGGTGTAGGGGACGGAGTACTGGTCGTCGGGGTCATAGTACAGCCCGCGGAATTCGTCGGCGATGTACTGGTAGTTGGGGATGTTGTCAAAGTTCAGGGGCAGGAGCATGTCCTCCTCGATCAGCCGGGCGATCATATAGTCCGAGGGGATGATCACGTCATAGCTGACTGCGCCGCTCTTGAGCTTGGCATACATGTCTTCGTTGCTGGCAAAGGTGGTGTAGTTGACGTTGACTTTCTGACCGTAGGTCTCTTCGTACCAGGTTTCGAAGGCCTCAATGGTGTCCAGCGAGCCGTCGGACCCATCGGAGATGTATTCGCCCCAGTTGTAGACGTTGAGGGTCAGGGTGTCGCCCCCGCCTCCGCCGCAGCCGGTGAGACACAGGCTGAGGGCAAGGACCAGGGCCAGTGCAAGAGCAGTGAGTTTCTTTTTCATGGGTTGTCCTCCTTTTCAATCTCTATGGTGTGGGAATGTGGTGTGATAAAGCCGCTTCCGCGGCAGGGAACATGGGGTTAGGATGGGCTGTGCTTCTTCTGCCGGCGCTTTTTGCGGGGGCTGGTCTCCACGTCCTCGCCGCTCCGGTCGGAGAGGTTGGTGACCAGCAGCAGGGCCAGGATGACGAAGAAGATCAGGGTGGCCAGGGCATACATCTTGGGGGTCACCGTCTTCTTGGTCATGCTGTAGATGCGGATGGGAAGGGTCTCAAACCCGTTGCCGCTGGTGAAATAGCTGATGACGAAGTCGTCCAGGGAGAGGGTGAAGGACATGATCAGCCCTGTGAGGATGCCGGGGAAGATCTCCGGCAGCTCTACCTTGGCGAAGGCCCGCAAAGGGGTGCAGCCCAGGTCCATGGCGGCCTCTGGGAGGGCGGGGTCCATCTGCCGCAGCTTGGGCAGCACCTGTAGGATCACATAGGGCAGGCAGAAGGTGATGTGGGCGATGAGCATGGTGCCGAAGTTCAGGCTGGTGCGCATGCCGATGAGCCGGCCGAAGAAGACGAACATAAGCATCAGGGAGATGCCGGTGATGATCTCGGGGTTCACCATGGGCAGGTTGGTCACCGTGTTCATGGCGGCCTTCATGTACTTGCTGCGCAGCTTGTTGATGCCCACGGCGGCGGCGGTGCCCATGAGGGTGGAGAGCAGCGCAGCGCACAGGGCCAGGATCAGGGTGTTGCCCAGGGCCCCCAGGGTGTCTTCGTCGTGGAAGAGCTCCTTGTACCAGTACAGGGAGAACCCGTCCAGCACCGAGAGGCTGTTGCCCCCGTTGAAGGAGAACACCAGCATGATGAGGATGGGGGCGAAGAGGAAGAGGAAGAGCAGGGCGGTGTAGACTTTGGCGATGGGTTTCATGGTGTCACAGCCCCCCTTCCACGCGGCGGCCGGCCAGCTTTCGCATGACGGCCATGCAGACGAGCAGCAGGATCATCAGGACGAAGGCGATGGCAGCGGCAAAGTGCAGGTTGTTGGCCACATACTGCCCCTCGATCACGTCGCCGATAAGCATGATCTTGCCATCGCCCAGCTTTTGGGAGATGTAGAAGGTGCTCACCGAGGGGATCAGCACCATGGTGATGCCGGAGATCACCCCGGGCAGGCTCAGGGGCCAGATCACCCGCCGCAGCACCCCAAAACTGTTGCACCCCAGGTCCCGGGCGGCCTCGATGAGGCGCTCGTCCATCTTGGCCATGATGGAGTAGAGGGGGAGAATCATGTAGGGGATGTAGTCGTAGACCATGCCGATGATAACGGCGGCCTCCGTGCCGATGATGTGGATGTTGGGCAGGTGGAGCAGGGTGAGGAAGTTGTTGAAGATGCCCGTGTCCTGGAGAATGGTCATCCAGGCGTAGGTGCGGATGAGGAAGTTCATCCACATAGGAATCATGATGATGGTGAGGAACACCTTTTGGGTGCGGGGCTTGGCCCGGGCCATGATGTAGGCCAGGGGATAGGCCAGCACCAGGCAGATGGCGGTGGAGATGATGGCCAGTTTCAGGGACCGCCAGAAGATGAGCAGATACGTCCGCACCTCTTGGGTGGAGCCATCCTCCTGGATGATGTTGGAGGTGGACACGAAGAACCGTTGGATGTTCTCCAAGGTGAAGGCAAAGTTGTCATCGGTAAACGCGTAGTAGGCCACAAAGACCAGGGGGACCAGAATGAACAGAACGGCCCAAATGGTGTAGGGGGTCAGGGAGAGATGCTCCGCCCGCAGGATACGCCGCCGGTCCCGGGTGAGGGTTTTGTTCATTCGTCGTCCTCCTCCGGGGCCTCGGAGAGCTCATCCAGCTCGTTGGAGAAGGAGGAGTAGTCCCCGTAGAGGTCCGAGTATTCCGACTTTCGCATGATGTGGATGGCGTCGGGTTCCAGCTGGATGCCAATGTGCTCGTCCACGTCCACAAAGTCGGTGGTTTGGATCATCCATTTGAAGCCGCCCACGTCGACGATGATCTCGTAGTGGACCCCCATGAAGGTGACGGAGGTCACCACGCCGGTGAGCTGGCCCTGCTCCACCGGGACGATGTCCACGTCCTCGGGCCGGACCACCACGTCCACCGGGACGTTTTTGCCGAAATCCTTGTCCAGGCAGGGGAAGGTTTGGCCGGAGAAGGCTACCTTGTAGTCCTCCAACATAATGCCGTCCAGGATGTTACTCTCCCCGATGAAGTCGGCCACAAAGGCGTTTTGGGGTTCGTTGTAAATGTCAATGGGGGTGCCGATCTGCTGGATCTTGCCTTCGGACATGACCACCACCGTGTCGGACATGGACAGGGCCTCTTCCTGGTCGTGGGTGACGAAGACGAAGGTGATGCCCGTCTGCTTCTGGATCTTTTTCAGCTCCACCTGCATGTCCTTGCGCAGCTTCAGGTCCAGGGCGCCCAGGGGCTCGTCCAGCAGCAGCACCTGGGGATGGGCCACCAGGGCCCGGGCAATGGCCACCCGCTGCTGCTGGCCGCCGGACAGGCGGGTGACGGAGCGGTTCTCAAACCCCTTCAGGGCCACCAGGGAGAGCATCTCGGTGACTTTGGCCTGAATCTCCTCCTTGGGGACCTTCTTCTCCCGCAGGGGGAAGGCCACGTTTTCAAAGACGTTCAGGTGGGGGAAGAGGGCGTACTTTTGGAACACCGTGTTCACGTTCCGCTTGTAGGGGGGGACGTCGTTGATTTTGTTGCCCAGGAAGACAATGTCCCCCTCGTCCGGGGTTTCGAAGCCGCCGATGAGGCGGAGCATGGTGGTTTTGCCACAGCCAGAGGGGCCTAAGAGGGTGATAAACTCATTGTCATAGATGTCCAGATTGACATTCTGAAGCACCGGGACCCCATCAAAGGATTTGGTGATGTTTTTTAGCTCGATGATTTTTTTCATACACATCCCTTTCCCAAAACACAAAAAAGTGACGGTACGCCGAAGGCATACAGTCACTTGAGAAAGCGCTCCACAAAACCGTCACAATTCCGGGCAGGGAAAGGGAAGGTGGAACATTGAGGTTGGAGAGTCTATATAGCAAAGAAACTTACTTTTACTACTCTTATTGACCATTTCACAAGTTTGCATGCCCGATGAGGCGCTGCGTGGTACCCCCCAGGGGAGTACTGGTACTGGTTTATAGTTACCAACTTATAAAACTTGGGCTTTGAACCCAATCAATAAGGCAACAGAAGTTGCCGCCGCATCATGCGGAACTCGGCATTCGACCCGGCTGTCCGTGTGGCCTTAGCCTTGGGGCAACTTGGCCCGTCCGGCGGTCGCGTCTTGCTTTGGAAAGACTCAAAAACCTGATGTTTCCAATTTAAGATGGGGGTATTCTATCAGAAAAAATCCCCCTTGTCAAGAAAAAAGAAATTCCGCCCTGAGAGGGCATCCGTCGCCAATTTCTTTCCCGATGTGGCAGAGTCTGCCCATTTATGATAGGATACCCTTGTTCAAACCTTGCAACAGAGAGGGGGCGCTGGCCATGGCCCAAAAACCACCGCATATTCAGGCGTTGCAGGAGGAATTCTTGGCCTGCCGGAAACTGTTCACCGCCTTGGGGGACGAGACCCGGCAGGAACTGCTGTGTGCCTTGCTGGCAGGCCCCTGCCAGGGAAGCCGTGGGGTGGAACTGGCGGAGAAAATCCACCTCTCCCGCCCGGCGGTCTCCCACCACCTGCAGATTCTCAAGGAGGCGGGCATTGTCCGGGCCCGGCGGGAGGGGACTTACATTTATTACTACTTAAATCCCCAGGACGGAGAGATCCAGCGGGTGCTGCGCCTCTTCCAGTCCATTCAGCAGGCGATGGCCTCTGCGCCAGACCGGGAAGGGGAACCATAACCCATTGCAGAAAGGGAGGAGAACCACGATGGAACTGTGGGAAGCCATGGAGCAGCGGCATTCGGTCCGGGCCTATCAGGACCGGCCCATTGCCGGGGAAGTGAAAGAGGAACTGGAGGCTTGGATCGCCCAATGCAACCGGGAAGGCGGGCTGCACATGCAGCTGATCCTGGACGAGCCCCGGGCATTTTCCGGGGGGATGGCCCGGTACGGCAAGTTTTCCGGGGTGCGAAATTACATTGCGGTGGTTGGCCCCAAAGGCCCCGGGCTGGAGGAGGCCTGCGGCTATTACGGGGAAAAGGTGGTGCTGAAAGCCCAGCAGCTGGGGCTGAACACCTGCTGGGTGGCCCTCACCTACCGAAAGGTGAAGACCGCCTTTACCGTGGCCCCAGGGGAGAAACTCTGCCTGGTGATCGCCATCGGGTACGGGAAAACGGCAGGGCAGCCCCACCAGGGGAAACCGCCGGAAGCCGTGATGCAGTGCCCGGAGCCGGTGCCGAACTGGTTCCTCCACGGGGTGCAGGCGGCTTTGCTGGCCCCCACGGCCATGAACCAGCAGAAGTTCCGGTTCCAGCTGGAGGGCTCCGTGGTGCGGGCCACCCCCGGGCGGGGATTCTACACCAAAATCGACCTGGGCATCGCCAAGTACCACTTTGAACTCGGGGCGGCTCCCACCCCCTTTACCTGGGGATGAATCCCTCCGAACAAAACCAGCCGGCCCCCGTGGGGGCCGGCTGGTTTCGGTTGAGAGAAGGGGGGTCAGTCTAAGGCCACGCCAGGGAAGTACTCCTCCACGAAGTCCACCCGGTCCACCGTCCAGGTGCGGCCGTTGAGGGGTTCGAGGCAGCCGGCGTCTGTGGTGAAGCGGAAGGTGAGCTGGTAGGAGCACAACGCCTGGCCAGAGGTGCGGCCATACCGCTTGTTGTCCTTGGCCCGGCCATACTTTCCATCCCCCAAAAGGGGGTGGCCGGCGGCGGCAAACTGGGCCCGGATCTGGTGGGTGCGGCCGGTGACCAGGCGGCAGGCCACCAGGGACAGGCCGTTTCGCCGGGCCAGGGTACGGTAAAGGGTGACGGCGGTGCGCCCCCCAGGCACCGGTTTTTTGTGGACGGAGACCTGCTTTTTGACCTCATCTTTTAGAAGGTACCCCTCCAGCTTCCCCTCGGCGGGGGAAATGGAGCCTAGGATCAGGCAGAGGTAGGACTTCTCCACCTCCCGGTCCCGGATCTTTTGGTTCATGATCCGCAGGGTCTCGGCGTTCTTGGCGGCGATGACGATGCCGCCGGTGTTCCGGTCAATGCGGTTGCACAGGGCGGGGGCGAAGGCGTGCTCCTGGTAAGGGCTCCACTCCTTTTTCTGGTAGAGGTAGGCTTGGATGTGGGTGATGAGGGTGTTGACCCGCTCCCCCTCGTCGGGGTGGACCACCAGCCCCGGCCGTTTGTTGACCAGGAGCAGGTTCTCATCCTCATAGAGGATGTCCAGCTGGGGCTTGAACACCGACAGGAAGGCGTTCTCCGGGGTGGGGGTGTCGAAAAACTCATCGTTGATGTAAAGCTGGAGCAGGTCCCCCTTGGCCAAACGGGTGTCCCGCTTGGCCCCCTTGCCGTTGAGCTTGACCCGCTTGATGCGGATGTATTTCTGGGCCAGGGGGGCCGGGAGGAGGGGGAGGGTTTTGGCCAGCCACCGGTCCAGCCGCTGGCCGGCGTCATTGGGGCCCACGGTGAATTCCCGCATGGAACCACAACCTTTCTGGGAATTTTTCTCTTGACGATGCGCCCCAATGGGTGTATTCTACTACTTTAGCGGCGATCTGAGAAGGCGGGAAGGACATCTTTCCCAAATTATCGCCATTATACCATCTTTGGGGGAGAATTTGAAGAAAAGTATTTGACAAGCCTGCTTTTTTTTGTTAGAATACCCCCTGTACCATGTGAGGAGTATGCTATGCGACTGAATCTGCGGGAGATTATCCATGTGCCCGGCGCCAGCCTCCCCTTCCAGTTCCAACTGGATTTGAGCGGGGAGGATTTTTTCGGGGAGCATCCCATCCCCCGGCCGGTGACGGTGACAGGACACGTAAAAAACGTGGCGGATGTGCTGGTCCTGGAAGGGGAAGCCCGGTCTGTGCTGGACGAAACCTGTGACCGGTGCATGACCCGATTCAGCCGGGAGAAAGTGGTTCCCCTCCAGTTCCTGCTGGCGGAAACGCTGGAGAACGAGGAGGAGGACGACATTGTCCTCCTGGAAAACGGCGAGGTGGACGTGGGCCAGCTGGCTTACACCGCCTTCATCCTAAACATGGACACGAAACACTTGTGCTCAGAAGACTGCAAGGGACTTTGCCCCGGCTGTGGCGTCAACCTCAATGTGGAGCCCTGCCGGTGTAAGAAGCAGGCCGATCCCAGATGGGCCGCTCTCGAGCAGCTACTTAATAAAAACTGAGTAGTACCCAATCCACTTTGCCCGACAGGGCATCACCAAGGAGGTGTCTCGAAATGGCGGTTCCGAAGAGTAAAGTCTCGAAGCAGAGACGGGATAAGCGGCGTGCCAACTGGAAGCTGGCAGCTCCCGCAGTCACGACCTGCCCCAAGTGCGGCGCGTTCCGGCTGCCCCACCGGCTGTGCAAGGCCTGCATGACCTATGACGGCAAGGTGTTTGGTCAGGTCCAGGCTCAGGCCCAGCAGGAGAACTAATCGAGAAAAAGAAAGAGGGGTGCCGCCCCTCTTCTTTTTTTCCCCTTTTCCGGGGCAGCGGCCTGCCCCGGCCATCCACATCTCGGAAGGAGGGACCCCCCGTGGCCCGCACCCAAATCCAATCCGTCACCCCGGGCGGACCTGCCCATCAGGCGGGGGTCCGCCCGGGGGAGACGCTGGTCGCCATCAACGGCCATCCCATTGTGGACGTGCTGGACTACAAATACTATTCCTATGACCCCGACCTCGCCCTCACCCTGCGCACCGAAGCGGGGGAGCGGACGGTGGAGTTGTCCAAAGACGTGGGGGAGGACCTGGGCCTGGAGTTTGCCACCTACCTCATGGACCGGGCCCGGTCCTGCGCCAACCACTGCGTGTTTTGCTTTGTGGACCAGATGCCGAAAGGCATGCGGGACACCTTATACTTTAAGGACGACGACGCCCGCCTGTCCTTCCTCATGGGCAACTACATTACCCTCACCAACCTCAGCCGGCGGGAACTGCAGCGGATCTGTGATCTGCACATCTCCCCCATCAACATCTCCGTCCATGCCACGGACCCGGAGGTCCGCCGCCTGCTGCTGGGCAACCAGCGGCGGGGGGGAGAGTGCCTGGAGCACATGCGCACCTTTGCCCAGGCGGGAATCGTGATGAACTGCCAGATTGTGGCCTGCCCGGGCCTCAACGACGGGGCGGTTCTGCAGCAAAGCATGGAGGAGTTGGCGGCCCTCTATCCCCAGGTGAAGAGTGTGTCGGTGGTTCCGGTGGGCCTGACCCGCCACCGCCAAGGGCTCTACCCCCTGCGGCCCTACACGGAAGGGGAGGCCCAAGGGGTGGTGGACCAGGTGGAGGCCTTCGCGGCCCAGTGCTTGGCGGAGAAAGGGAGCCGGATCTTCTGGTGCTCCGACGAGTTCTACCTCCAGGCGGGACGGGCCCTGCCGGAGGACGACTTCTACGAGGAGTACACCCAGCTGGAAAACGGCGTGGGGATGCTCCGCCTGCTGGAAACCGAGCTGAAGGGCGCCGTGATGACGGCGCCGGAGGAGATCCCCCCCGTGGCCCCCTTTTCCATCGCCACCGGGGTGGCAGCGGCCCCTTTCCTGGGAGAAATCATTGACAGAGCGGCGGCAAAATGCCATACTAAGTTAGACTATTCCGTCTACCCCGTGGTAAACCACTTTTTTGGAGAGACCATCACGGTGGCGGGCCTGCTCACCGGGCAGGACTTGCTGGCCCAGCTCAAGGGGAAGCACTTGGGCACCCGGGTCCTTCTGCCCCAAAACACCCTCCGCCACGGGGAGACGGTCTTCCTGGATGATATGACCGTGGAGGAGCTCTCCCAGGGCCTGGGGGTGCCGGTGATCCCTGTGGAGCAGGACGGCTTTGCCCTGTTTGAAACCATTTTTGGGGTGTGAGCGCCCCGGAACCATCCGTCATTCCAACCCAAAAGGAGGTTATTTGAATGGCAAAACCTCTGGTAGCCATCGTGGGCCGGCCCAATGTGGGCAAGTCCATGCTGTTTAATAAGTTGGTGGGCCGCCGGCTCTCCATTGTGGAGGACACCCCTGGCGTCACCCGGGACCGGCTGTACGCCGAGTGCGAGTGGCGGGGACGGGCCTTTGACATTGTGGACACCGGCGGCATTGAGCCGGGTACCACCACCCAGATCCTCTCCTTTATGCGCAAGCAGGCGGAGATCGCCATCCAGAACGCCACGGTGATCGTCTTCCTCTGTGACATCAAGACCGGGCTCACCGCCGCCGACCAGGACGTGGCCAACATGCTCCTTCGGGCCCGGAAGCCGGTGGTGCTGGCGGTGAACAAGATGGACCAGGTGGGCATGACCAACCCGGACATCTATGAGTTCTATAACCTGGGCCTGGGGGACCCCATCGCCGTCTCCGCCGTCCACGGCCACGGTACCGGGGACCTGCTGGACGCCTGCTTTGAACACTTCCCCCCCGAGGAGGAGGAAGAGGAGGACACCGACCTCATCAAGGTGGCGGTCATCGGCAAGCCCAACGTGGGCAAGTCCTCCCTCATCAACCGGATTCTGGGGGAAGAGCGGGTCATCGTCTCCGACATGGCAGGCACCACCCGGGATGCGGTGGACAGCTATTTCGAGAACGAAACCGGCAAGTTCCTTTTCATCGACACCGCCGGTATGCGGAAAAAGGCCAAGGTCACCGACCAGATTGAGAAGTTCTCCGTCCTCCGGGCGGCCATGGCCATTGAGCGGTCCAACGTGTGCCTCATTATGATCGACGCCAACGAAGGGGTCACAGAGCAGGACACCAAGGTGGCCGGCATGGCCCACGAGGCGGGGAAGGCCTGTATCATCGTGGTCAACAAGTGGGACGCGGTGGAAAAAGACGACAAGACCATGGACAAAATGCGCCAGGATATCCGCCGGGACCTGGCCTACATGACCTATGCCCCCATCGTGTTCATCTCTGCCCTCACCGGCCAGCGGGTGGACCGGCTCTTCCAACTCATCAAATACGTGGATGACCAGGCGGCCATGCGCATCACCACCGGGATGCTCAACAGCTTCCTGGCCGATGCCACGGCCCGGGTGCAGCCCCCCACGGACAAGGGGCGGCGGCTGAAGATCTACTACATGACCCAGGCCGGCATCCGCCCGCCCCATTTCGTGTTCTTCTGCAACGACGCCAAGCTCTTCCACTTCTCCTACCAGCGGTATCTGGAAAACCAGGTCCGGGCCACCTTCGGCCTGGAGGGCACCCCCATCCGGCTGACCGTCCGCCAGCGGGGCGACAAGGAGGAGTAAGCGCCATGGGTCTCACAGAACATACCGTTTCCCTGCTGGCGTCCTGGGGCGCCAGCGCCATTCTGCCTGCCGTGGTGACGGCGGTGATCGCCTACTTCTGCGGCTGCTTCAACGGGGCGGTGATCGTCTCCAAGTACATTCTCCGGGACGATGTCCGGGGCCACGGCAGCGGCAACGCGGGGCTGACCAACTTTTACCGCACCTTCGGCGGCCCCCTCACCTTCGTGGTGATCCTCACCGACGTGCTCAAAGCGGTGGTGGCGGTGCTGGTGGGGGTGTGGCTCACCGGCCAGCTGCTGCCCATTGGCAGCGGGGCGGCCCAAACCACCGCCACTGCCCTGGCGGAGTATTGGTCGGGGCTGTTCTGCCTGCTGGGGCACATGTTCCCCTGTATGTTTCAGTTTAAAGGGGGGAAGGGGATCCTCTCCGGCGGCACCATCGCCATCATGATTGACTGGCGGGTGGCCCTGGTGGTGTGGGGTTGCTTCCTGGTGCTGGCAGTGCTCACCCGGTATGTGTCCCTGGGGTCCAGTTCCACCGGGGTGGCCTTGCCCATTGTCACCTGGGTGGTGTATCAGGACGGGCTCCTGCTGCTGCTGTCCCTGGTGATCGGCGGGCTCATCGTCTGGAAGCACCGGGGCAACCTGCAGCGCCTGGCAGCGGGGACCGAGTCCAAGTTCCATTTCCATCGAAGTTAATGCCAGTGCCCTCCCAGGGCCTGGGCGGGAAACCATAGAAATGAGGTGCCAGTGATGAAGATTGCTGTGTTGGGCAGCGGCGGATGGGGGACAGCCCTGGCCATGCTGCTGGAAGAAAACGGCCACCAGGTTACCCTGTGGTCCTATCTGGAGCAGGAGTCCAAGCAGCTCCAAGCCACGGGGGAAAACCCCCTGCTGCCTGGGGTGAAGCTGCCGGCGGGCCTGTCCTACACCTGGGACTTGGACTGCGTGGTGGGCAGCGACGTGGTGGTGATGGCCACCCCCTCCTTCGGGGTGCGGTCCACCGCAGAGCAGATTGCCGGGCGGCTCTCCCCGGGGACCGTTCTGGTCTCGGTGTCAAAGGGGATTGAAAAGGGCACGTTCCTGCGGATGAGCCAGATCATCCGGGAGGCCACCGGGGACCGCTTCCCGGTGGTGACCCTGTCCGGCCCCTCCCATGCCGAGGAGGTGGCCCGGAAGGTCCCCACTGCGGTGGTCTCCGCCAGCCCGGACCGGGCTGCGGCAGAACAGGTGCAGGACCTCTTCCTCAACGACCACTTCCGCGTCTACAGCAGCAGCGACGTGGTGGGGGTAGAGCTGGGGGCCGCCCTGAAAAACGTCATGGCCCTGTGCACCGGCTGCTGCACCGGCATGGGGTATGGGGACAATACCAAGGCCATGCTCATGACCCGGGGCCTGGCGGAGATGGCCCGCCTGGGGGTGGCCCTGGGGGGCCGGCGGGAGACCTTCGCAGGCCTGGCCGGGATGGGGGACCTCATCGTCACCTGCACCTCCATGAACTCCCGGAACTACCGGGCGGGCATACTCATCGGTCAAGGGGTCCCCGTTCCGGAAGCCATTGCAAAGATCGGCGCCGTGGTGGAGGGGTACTACGCCGTGGACGCCGCCCGCGCCCTGGCCCAGAAGGTGGGGGTGGAGATGCCCATCACCGAGGCGGCCTACGAGGTGCTCTACCAGGGCCGGGACCCCAAGGAGGCCATCCTCACCCTCATGCGGCGGGAAAAGCGGCACGAGATCGAGGAGACCTGGGGATAACCGGGCCCAAAACCACCAGGGCAGAGGAACGGGCCCCGGATCCAGGCCCGTTGCCCCTGGAAAGAAGCGAAATTCTGTGCGGCTTTTTTTGGAAATCTGAAAAATAAGGCTTGCTTTTTTCGGCGGATTCTGGTATCATACTAACCGATGCTTTTTTAGTAATATACACATGGGCGCTCTGCCGCCTGTGGAGTCATAAAACAGCGAGGAGGTTCAAGCGAATGGCTAAATGTGAATTTTGTAACAAGGGCGTTGTGTTCGGCATTCAGGTTTCCCACTCTCACCGCCGCTCCAACCGTCCCTGGAAGCCCAACGTAAAGCGCGTGAAGGCGATCGTCAACGGCACCCCGAAGCACGTCTACGTGTGCACCCACTGCCTCCGTTCGGGCAAAGTTACCCGCGCTGTGTAATTGAAAACGTACGCTTCTTAAAAAGCACAGGCTAGGAAATGGCCTGTGCTTTTTGCATGGTTGGGGTCCCGGGGGCCGGCACGGGGCAAGCCCTCTCTTGCCAAGGCTCCCCTGGCTATGGTATAATACCCCATATTATAACAAAGGCCCTGCCCGGCCGCCCCGGCCTGGCACCGTGGAAGAGGAGGAACCATGGCATATCAGTCGTCCATCAAACTGACCAAAGTGGTCGAGCGGTTTGAGCTGGAAGTGCTCAATGCCGGCAAGAATTATGACCACTGCCTTGTGCGCGCCGATGACATCAACCGCCCTGCCCTGCAAATTCTCGGCTTTTTCGACTACTTTGCCCCCGACCGGATCCAGGTCATCGGCAAGGTGGAGTGGACCTACCTGAACAACCAAAGTCCAGAGGAGCGTCAGAAATGTTTTGATGCATTCTTCAAATTCCCCATCCCCGCTCTGATCCTCACCCGTAGCCTGACCCCCTTCCCTGAGCTGATGGAGATGGCGGTGAAGCATAAGCGGACCGTCCTGCGCAGTGAGGAGGATACCTCCCTCTTCATCCCCAACCTCACCGATTGGCTGAAGGCCCGCCTTTCCCCCCGGATCACCCGCCATGGCGTGCTGGTGGACGTGTACGGCGAAGGCGTGCTCCTGATGGGCGAGTCCGGCGTCGGTAAGAGCGAGACCGCCGTGGAGCTGGTCAAGCGGGGCCACCGCCTGGTGGCGGACGACGCGGTGGAGATCCGCCACATCGGCACCCGGCTGGTGGGCTCGGCCCCGGAGCTCATCCGCCACTACATCGAGCTGCGGGGCATCGGCGTGGTGGACATCCAGCAACTGTTCGGCATGTCCGCCGTGCTGGAGGAGCAGGCCATCAACCTGGTGGTCAACCTGGAGCAGTGGAACGACCAGGTCTTCTACGACCGCCTGGGCACCAACGAGGAGTTTACCACCATCCTGGACATGAAGGTCCCCTCCATCACCATCCCCATCAAGCCCGGCCGGAACCTGGCCATCATCATCGAGGTGGCCGCCATGAACAACCGCCACAAGCGCATGGGCTACAACGCCGCCCAGGAGTTTGCCAAGCAGCTGGATGCCCACTTCGAGCAGATGATGCTGGACTCCCAGCTGGACGCGGCGGACGACTATGACGAGTATGAGAGCTTGCACAGTGACGAGGAGGAGACAGATTGAAACGACACCATATGTTCCGCCTGTTGGCGCTGACTTTGGTTTTCACCATGGTCCTGGGGCTGGTTTCCTGTGGGAACCAGCCCCAGCAGCAGAGCCAAACCGACACAGGGACCGAGACCAGCGGACAGGCCGAAGGGGTCAACCTCAACTACGGCATCTCCAATTCCTGGGACTCCCTGATGCCCTACTACAGCGTTTCCGGCAGCAACTATTCCCGGATCATCTACGACAAGCTCTATGACCGCCTGGCTTACATCCAGCCCGACGGCACCTGCTCTCCCCGGGCGGCCACCAGCTGGGAGAGCGCCGACGACGGGTATGCCATCCTGTTCCACCTGGATGAAGGGGCCGCTTTCCACGACGGCACCCCCGTCACCGCCCAGCATTGGGTGGACACCATCGCCCTGGTGACCAACCCTGCCTGCAACGTCCTGGGGCGGGATACCTTTGCTGGCCTCACCGGCACCGACGAGATCGGCGCTGCCATCGAAGGGGAGAACCTGGGGGCCGAGGCGGTGGACGAGCATACCCTGAAGCTCACCTTTGACAATCCCGTTGTCCCGGAAGAGTTTCTGGTGGAGTATAACCGGGACATCTATGTCCTGCCCACCCACCTGCTGACGGACATCGCCCCGGAGGATTTGGTCACCAGCGACTTCTGGCAGAACCCCGTGGGCTCCGGCCCTTGCCAGTTCGTCTCCGAGGTTTCCGGCAGCACCCTGGTGCTGTCGGCCAACAAGGACTACCAGCTGGGGGCCCCAGGGTTTGACACCCTGACCATCACCGTGATGGACAAGGCAAACCTCCTCACCGCCCTCATCGCCGGGGACCTGGACTACTACACCTTCGGCGGGAGCATCTCGGAAGAGAACCGCCCCGTGGCGGAGCAGGCCGGCTTCGCCGTGGAGGAGGGGACGGTGCCCAGCACCTTCTATGAACTGATGATCAACAACGAGACGGTGGACAGCGCCGACCTGCGCCACGCCATCGAGAAGGCCCTGGACAAGGAACTGCTGTGCCAGCAGAACACCGGTTCCCTGGGTACGGTGACCAACACCAGCATCCTGCCGGGAACGGAGTACTCCCGGCCGGCAGGGGAGAGCGCCTACGACCCTGAAGGGGCCAAGGAACTGCTGGCCCAGGCGGGATACGATGGGGAGACCTTCACCCTGGCCTGCACCAGCCAGCGGGCCAGCCTGGCCGCCCTGATCCAGCAAAACCTGGCGGATGTGGGGATCCAGGTGGAGATTGAGACGGTGGACTCCGCGACCATGTTCGCCGGCATGAGCGACGGCACCTACGACCTGGCCGTGGCCAGCCACACCCCCACCAGCCTGCCCCTGTGGTTCACCGGCAGCCGGTTCACCGCGGACAATAACCTCTTCTGGGTGCCCGACCTGAGCCAGTACACTACCCTGCTCACCGCCTTGGAGGAGGAGACCAACGAGACCGCCCGCATCGACCTGGTGGACGAGTGGGAAGCCCTCTTGAATCAGGAGATGCCCTTTATCCCCCTGTGGTTCTCCTATGCCCTGCATGTGCAGTCCAAGACGGTCACCGGCATTGACTATGCCGCCGCGGCCTGCTGCAACGAAAACGTGTGGCAGTGGGAGATGACCCAGGCATAACCGGGGCCCGCACCATTATTTTGTAACCTCCGTAAGGCCGCCTGCCGCGGCCTGTGCCCTCCGGGGCCGGAAGTGTAGGAGGAATTTTCTTTGGCAAACTATATCGTAAAACGTGTGTTGGGTGCGATCCCGGTGTTTTTCGGCATCACCCTTCTGGTATTCATTCTCATCAATATGGCCCCTGCCACCATTGCGGATTTGGCAGGGGGAGAAGACGCCTCCAGCGCGGCCGCCCAGGCCGCGCTGGAGGCAAATCTCGGTCTGGACAAACCTCTCCCGGTCCGTTACCTGCTGTGGTTGGGGGAGCTGCTCACCGGCGACCTAGGCCAGTCCTACCGCACCGGGCAGCCGGTGCTGGACATGGTGGCCCAGCGGGTGGTCCCCTCCCTGATCCTCACAGGCACTGGGGTGGCCGCAGCGGTGCTCATCGGCATCCCCCTGGGGGTGATGGCGGCCTGGAAGCCCCACTCCCGGTGGAGTAAGCTGGCAGGGGGGCTGACCCTTTTGAGCTTTAGTGCGCCGGGATTCTTCCTGTGTATCCTGGGTATCTTCCTCTTCTCCGTGGTGCTGGGGTGGCTCCCGGCTGCGGGGATGTATTCCGCCGGCAGCGGCGGGAGCGTAGGGGACCTGCTGCACCACTTGCTGCTGCCGGCTGCAGTGGTGTGTGTGAGCAGTTTGGGCAGCCTGGTCCGGCAGACCGCCACCGCCTGCGGGGAAGTTTTGGGGGAGGACTACATCCGCACCGCCCGGGCCAAGGGTCTGTCGGAGTGGGCGGTGGTGTGGAAGCACGGCTTCCGCACGGCCCTGCTGCCGGTGGTCACTACGATCTTAAACCACATTCCCCACATCATCGGCGGTTCCCTGGTGGTGGAGCGGATCTTCGGCTGGCCAGGGATGGGGAGCCTTCTCTTCAACTCGGTGTCCAGCCGGGACTATACGGTGGTGATGGGGGTCACCGTCCTCATCGCCTTGGCGGTGCTGGCCACGGGGATCCTCATGGACATCGTCTACCGCCTGGTGGACCCAGGGGTGGGCTGGGGAGGTGGCAAGCCATGAAAAAGACACACCCCATCCTCCGGGCCTTTTGGGCCGACCGCCGGGCGGCCGCCGCTGCTGTGTTCCTGGGGGTGGAAATTCTGGTGGTGCTCCTCCTCCCCCTGTTTCTGGGGCAGGACCCCAACCTCACCGACCGGGAAGCGGGTTTCTGGGCCCCTCCCAGCAGCCAGCACCTGCTGGGGACCGACGACGTGGGCCGGGATATCTTTGCCCGCCTCCTCTATGGGGGGCGGACCTCCCTGCTGGTGGGGTTTGCCTCCGCCGCCCTGGGGGCGGTGCTGGGGGTCCCCTTGGGCCTTTTGGCGGGGTATAAAGGGGGAAAGTGGGAATACTGGATCATGCGGGCCTGCGACACCTTCCAGTCCTTCCCCAGCATCATCCTGGTGCTGGCCATCGTGAACCTGGTGGGGCCCTCGGTGTGGAACATCATCCTGGTGATCGGCGGCCTGGGGTGGGCCTCGGTGGCCCGGCTGGTGTACAGCGGCACCCTCAGCGCCAAAAAGGCGGAGTATGTGGAGGCCTCCCGGGTTCTGGGGGCCACGGACCGGGACATCCTCTTTCGCACCATTCTGCCCAACGTGGTCTCCCCTGTGTGGGCGGCGCTGCCCCTGAAGGTGGTGCGGGCCATCCTGTCGGAGTCCAGCCTGAGCTTTCTGGGGGTGGGCCTGCGCACGCCGGAGGCCTCCTGGGGGAACATGGCCCAGTGCGCCATGGAGCTGGTGAACCTCACCACCCGCCCCTGGGCGTGGATCCCGCCGGGGCTGTGCATTGTGGCCACCGCGCTGGCCCTGCTGCTGGTGGGGGAGGGGCTGCGAAAGGCGCTGCACCCCCGGCAGCGGGGGTAAATGGGAGTTGCCTTTTCCCATGCATTTGGTGTACAATAGGCAGGTACGAGGAATGCCAAAGGAAATGACAGCCAAATGGAGGTGCTGCCCTATGAGAAAGACCAAAATTATCTGCACCCTGGGTCCGTCCACGGACTCCCCGGAAATCTTGGAGGCCATGATGAAAAGCGGCATGGATGTGGCCCGCTTCAACTTCTCCCATGGCACCCACGAGGACCACAAACGCCGGCTGGAGATGCTCAAAGACCTGCGCAAAAAATTGAACATCCCGGTGGCCGCCCTGCTGGACACCAAGGGACCGGAGATCCGCCTGAAGACCTTTGAAAAGGGAGAGGTGTACCTGGAGACCGGCCAGCACTTTACCCTCACCGCCCGGGAGGTCACCGGCACCCGGGAGATTTGCAGCGTCACCTATAAAAACCTGGCCCAGGATGTGCGCCTGGGCAGCCAGGTTATGCTGGATGACGGCCTGATCAGCATGAAAGTGGTGGAGAAGACGGAGACCGACGTAATCTGCCGGGTGGAGAACGGCGGCGCGGTTAAGGACCGCAAGGGGGTCAACGTCCCCGGCGTCCACCTGTCCATGCCCTATATGAGCGCCCAGGACCGGGCGGATATCCGCTTCGGTATCGAGGAGGGGTTTGACTTTATTGCCGCCTCCTTCTGCCGCACCGCCCAGGACGCCATGGAGATCCGCCGGATGCTGGATGAAAACCACTCCAACATGCGCATCATCGCCAAACTGGAAAACCAGGAGGGCGTGAACAACGTGGACGAGATCCTGGCCGTGGTGGACGGCGTGATGATCGCCCGGGGAGACATGGGGGTGGAGATTGACTTCACCGAGATCCCCGTGATCCAGAAGGACATCATTGCCTACACCCTGGGCTATGGCAAACACGTCATCACCGCCACCCAGATGCTGGACAGTATGATCACCAACCCCCGCCCCACTCGGGCGGAGATCACCGACGTGGCCAACGCCGTCTACGACGGCACCTCGGCCATCATGCTCTCCGGGGAAACTGCCGCCGGCAAGTACCCTGTAGAGGCGGTAAAAACCATGGCCGCCATCGCCGAGCGGACGGAGGCGGACATCAACTATTTCGGCCGTATGCGCAACATGACGCCGGACATCCGGCTGGGCATCGGCGGGGCCACCGCCCACGCCGCCTGCACCACCGCGACGGATACCAACGCCTCCGCCATCATCACCGTCACCAAGAGCGGGGCCACCCCCCGGCTCATCAGCCGGTTCCGGCCGGAGACCCCCATCATTGCCTGCGTCATGGATGAACCGGTGCAGCGGCAGCTCTCCCTCACCTGGGGGGTGAAGCCCCTCATCATGCCGTACGTCCAGAGCACCGATGAGATGATTGAAGGCTCTGTAGCCGTGGCCAAGGAGGCTGGGCTCATCCACGACGGGGAGATTGCGGTGGTCACCGCCGGCGTCCCTGCGGGCATTGCCGGCACCACCAACATGATTAAGGTCCACCTGGTGGGCAGCAGCCTCATCAGCGGCGCCGGCGTGGGCAATGAGAACGTGAAGGGCGTCCTCTGCGTCTGCCGGACCTTGGAGGACGTGAAGCAGAAGTTCCGCCCCGGCATGATCCTGGTGGTGCCCCACACCAACAACGAGATGCTCCCCTATATCCGGGACGCCATCGGCGTCATCACGGAGGAGAACGGCATGGGCAGCCACGCTGCTGTGGTGGGGCTGAGCCTGAATAAGGCCGTCATTGTGGGGGCCATTGGCGCCACCCGCACCCTGCAGGATGGGATGAAGGTCTCCATGGACTGCCGGCAGGGGTCGGTGCAGAGCCTGGCGGAGTGAGTAAGGTACTAGAAAACAGAAACATCCCCGCCTTGGGAGGGAAACCCTCCCGGGGCGGGGATGTTTGGGTTTTGGGAAGTGCTTTGCCTGGCTCAGCCTTCTGTCTTGGAGGCGATGGAGAAGATGGCGGCGCCAAAGCACATGGCCAGGCAGTCAAAGGTGCTGAAGGTGCCGTTGGTGACCTGCTGATAGATCAGCGCGGCCAGGCCCAGCAGGCAGAAGAGCATGCCGAACACCTTGGAAGCCCCCACGTTGCCGGCGATGCACACGATGCCGCAGATCAGGGCCAGCAGGGCCACGGCATAGCCCAGGACCACGATGAGGATCTCCTCCGACTCGTGCCCGGGAAGGGCGCCGGAGACCACGCCGGCCAGGGCCAGGGTCCCCACCAGGGAATAGATGATGGCGAAGAGGACCATCATCACCCCAAGGGCTTTCAGGGAGCTTTTGTTGTAGTTCTTCATATCAGGGTTCCTCCTGTCCGTGTTTCCGTTCAAAGGTCTTCTTGGCGATGTCGTCCAGCTCAGCTTTGGACATGCGGCGGGTCTCCTGCCCGGTGCAGAGGGCCTCGAAGTTGTGGTAGATGTGCTTGGTGATGATGGACTGCATGGGCTTGGCCAGCAGGGCGCCCAGGGCCTTGGCAATGAGGTGCAGGCCGGTGTTGATCTCAATGACGATCTCCAGGGAGACCCGGTCCGGGGCCAGCTCCGTCAGGGTGAGGTACATGTGATCGTGGTGGTTGTCGATGCTGCTCACCCCGTCGATGATGAGGACCTTGTTCTCCTCATCAAAGGAGGCCGAGTAGGCGGTGACGGTGCCGGAGTCCTTGTTGTGGGCTTCCCAGGTGGTGTCGGAGATCACACGGACTTCCGAGCCCACCTCCACGTCCAGCATGGCCGGCTTGTGGAGGGCAGCCCACGCGGTTTCCATAGAAAAGGGAAACTCTTTCGTGTTCTCTAATTTCATGTTTTCTCTCCTTTCTTATAATCGTAGACAAACCTTGCAGATTATATCTCGTTTTTTTTTGTCAATCCGCATTTTCCAGAATATCCTATTTTTTGAGAGGCGGGGGAGGGCGCTGGGGGGAGAGGAAGGGAAAATAAAGACCCCGCCCTGGGAGGAGAACTCCTGAAGCGGGGGTGACGGTTGGGAAAAACGTGGAAACCGCGGCGAGGGGAAAGACCCTCTGCCGCGGTTTACTCTTTCATGGTTTCAACCAAACGGATCAAAGCCTCTGCCTGGCGGTCGGTGAGACCGTCTAGGTGGAGGATGATTTCTTTGCAAAGAAGGATGCCTCTCAGGGTTGGTCACGCAGCCAGCATAAAAAGCTTTTGGCCATTTGCAGCTGCTGGTCTGATAGGGAGGAGAGAAGGTCCTCGATATCCTGTTTGGGGTTGTCCCGGTGATGGACAGAACCTACCAGAAACGCATCCGGCGTGGTTTTCAGAGCGATGGCCAGACGTAGGATGACCTCGGTAGAGGGGATTGAGGTGGCGCGTTCGATATTTGACATATAAGGGTCACTGATCCCAACCAGTTCACTAAGTTGGGATTGCTTGAGCCCCAGCTCCTTGCGGCGCCGGGCGATCCGTTTTCCGATCTCCTTGTAGTCGATGTCTATATCCATAGGCTCACCCCCTGAAGTATGTCTATTGTAATGGGAAAACAGAGACATAAAAATAAATTAAAACATAAATAATGCTTGACATTTATATCCTGGAGGGATATTCTTAGGGCAAGGAGACGGCACTGTGTACCAAAAGGAGGGAAGGTTTATGGCATGCCCCAAGTGTGGATCGATCAATACACAAGTCAAAGGGAGTTCCCCAACCCATGATTATTATGAGTGTATGAATTGCGGTAATGTGTATACAGAGAAGAAATGAAAAAGGAGGAGATTAACGTGGCAAATGACGGATGGTTTAAATGTGAAAATGAAAACTGTGATTACGAAGTAAAAGTTTTGGTCCCTGATTGGACAAAGGTACTCTCAACGAAATGCCCCCGTTGCGGCGGCAAACTGAAAAAGAAATAAAAAGGGGATTCCCCTTAAAAAGACCTGTGGCGGTTCACATGACCACAGGTCTTTCTCAAAATACTTTTCGAGAGGACGGAATGAGGCCACATGGGATGGTTTGATAAGATCAAAGAAGTTAAAACCCAATACGACAATAAACAAAAAGAAAAAAGAAAACAGGAGGAAGCCC
>URCB01000004.1 GCA_900546255.1 uncultured Eubacteriales bacterium | reverse complement strand
CCTTTGACTTATGGGACGCTGTGTAAGTTCCGAACAATTCAGAAAATGAAGTAAGAGCGAGACAAGGATGTCTCGCTCTTAGTTTTTCCTTGGCCGTATCTTTGATTCAATTTGAAATCTCTGATAAAAAGGAGGTGTAGATACATCACCACGCGAGAAAGGAAATTAATTATGGCAAAGAAGAAAAAAAACATACCTCAATATGGAACCGTCACACGAAAGGGTGTCCTGTATTACAGAACCCGGATTCTGGACGCAGACGGCAAGCAGGTGAGCTTGTATGGGACTACCTGCGAGGAACTGTACGATAAAGAGCAGGAGGCGAGACGCCAGGTAGCGGAGATCATCTTCCACCGGGAGCATCCTACTGTGGCCGAGTATTGTGAGAAGTGGCTGTTGATGCAATCCGCAAAAGTGTCGCCGGCTACACTGAAGGGCTACGCCTCCAATATGAAGAACTACATTATCAAGCCTTTGGGAGATATGTATATGGAGGAAGTAACAGCGGATGATATTCGTCTGGCGCTGATCCCATTGTCCAATAAGTCCGAGAGCCTGCACAATACGGTGAATATGCTCCTCAAGTGCATTTTTTACTCGGCAGAGCGGAGCCAGTTGCTGGAATACAATCCGTGTGAGGGGATTTCGGCAAAAGGAGGGAAACCGACCCAAAAGAAAGATTCGCTGACAGACCAGCAGGTGGAAGTGCTGCTGGAAACCGTCAAAGGACTTCCGCCGTATCTGTTTACCATGATCGGCTTATATGCCGGTCTGCGCCGAGAAGAAGCTCTCGCCTTGCAATGGGATTGTGTGTTCCTCGATGCACCCACTCCATATATCTCTGTGCGGCGCGCATGGCGATCAGAGCATAACAGACCGGTTATCTCTACAACGCTTAAGACGAAAGCAGCAAGAAGGGATATTCCCATTCCCAAATGCCTTGTGAATTGTCTGCGGGAAGCCAAGGCTGCCTCCAAATCGGAATATGTGATTGCCGATAGTGAGGGACAGCCCTTGTCATATTCGCAGTTCAAACGTGTCTGGCAGTACATCGTTGTTCGGTCTACCAAGGAGCGTACCTATTATAAGTATGTGAACGGACAGAGCATCAAGTACACTGTTCAGCCGAGTCTGGGAGGACATCAGAAAAACAATCCCAACATTGTGTATAGCCTGGACTTCGATGTGACACCGCACCTGCTGCGGCATACCTACATCACCAATCTTCTGTATGCAGGTGTTGACCCCAAGACGGTCCAGTACCTTGCCGGACATGAGAACAGCAAGACAACTATGGACATCTATGCAAGAGTAAAGTATAATAAACCAGAACAGCTATTCGATGTAGTAAATTCTGCATTTCATCAAGCTGTCCCCTCGTAAAAGTGGCCTGTTTTTTGGTTAAGGAATAGGACAACCGAGGGGCCGAGGCTCAAAAAAGCCCGGAATATCAAGGAAAATCATCGCTCAGACGATTGAAATACGGCCTCAAGGCTGCCCGTCGCGCTCCCCAGTTCTCCAAGCGCTGAGATTTATTGCTGCGCTTCAAAAATGCCGCCCAACCGGGCGGCATTTTTTGTTCTCTTCCAGGGGCCCATTGCCAGCCTGGGCAAAAGAGGTTATACTAATCCCATACCATACCAAAGAAGGGAAGTGACCCTATGACACAGCAAGCCCATCTCAGCGACGCCTTCCCCCTGGCCAACGGCGTGGCCATCCCCTGCCTGGGCTACGGCACCTGGCGGATGCAGGACGGGGCGGAGACCGTGGCCGCCATCCAGACCGCCCTCTCCCTGGGCTACCGCCACATTGACACCGCCGCCTACTACCGCAACGAGGCCAGCGTGGGCCAGGCCCTCCGGGCCAGCGGCCTGCCCCGGGAGGCGGTCTTCCTCACCAGCAAGGTTTGGAACACCGACCGGGGCTATGCCCCAACCAAGGCCGCCTTCCAGGCCACCCTGGACCGCCTGGGCACCGACTACCTGGACCTCTACCTCATCCACTGGCCCGCCGCCGCCAACCAGTTCGACGATTGGGAGGCCATCAACCGGGACACCTGGCGGGCTATGACGGAGCTCTACCAGGCGGGGAAGATCCGGGCCATCGGCGTGTCCAACTTCCGCCCCCACCACCTGAAGGCCCTGCTGGAGACTGAGGTGGCCCCCATGGTGAACCAGATCGAGTTCCACCCCGGCTGCCAGCAGCGGGAGACCCTGGCCTTCTGCCGGGACCACGGCATCCTGGTGGAGGCCTGGAGCCCCCTGGGCCGGGGCCGGGTGCTGGACCACCCCGTCCTCACCGCCATCGCCCAAAACCACGGCAAGACGCTGGCCCAAATCTGCCTGCGGTGGTGCCTGGAACAGGGGGTCCTCCCCCTGCCCAAGTCGGTGACCCCCGCCCGGATGGCGGAGAACGGGGACCTCTTCACCTTTGCCCTCACCCCGGAGGACATGGCGCAGATCGCCGCCCTGCCCCCCTTCGGCGGCTCCGGCCACGACCCGGACCAGCTGGATTTTTAACCCCCTCTTGCCTTTTTCCTACAGAGGCGGTATACTATAGGTATTCCAATCTCGGCCTAAGAGAGGACGGCGACGGCCTATGTTCGGACGGAAATCAAAACGCACCCAAAAGCGGGAAGCCCACCAGAAGGCCCTGCGGGATGGGCTGATCTTTTGGCTCCCCGGAGGTTCCTCCCAGATCAATGTCTACCTGGACTACTGCGTCATCCGGTGCCTGGGCAAGACCAAAATGAAGGAGAAGGAGCGGGAGATCCCCTTCACCTCCATCCGGGACGTGATCTATACCCCTGCCACCGTCAGCCGGATGGCCAGCCTTCAGCTCATCACCAAGGAGATGCCCGACGTGAAGCGGAGCTACTGGTACGCCTATGAGAACAACCTGGTGGTGGTCCACCCAGGCAACGAGGAGCTGGCCCAGAAGATCCGGCAGTACATCCTCAACCCCAAGGGGTCCGACGTGGTCCCTCCGGAGTTTTTGGCCCAGCTGCGCAAGGAGCGCAAGGAGGAGCGCCGCAAGGCCGCCGAGGCCGAGGCCCAGGCCGTGCAGGCCGCCAAGGAGAAGCTCAAGGCGGAAAAAGCCGCCGCCCAGGCTGAAGAGGCCAAAGAATCCCAGCCATAACCAGAGAGAGAAAACGCCCCGGACGGCGATGCCGTCCGGGGCGTTTGTCATGTCCAGGGCTATGGCCGCTGCCCGATCCGTTCCAGCAAGCCGTCCTTCTCCTCCCGCCGGATGCTCCACCCGGACAGGAGGAGTTCCAGCCCGAAGAGCACCCCCAGGAAGAGGGCCATCTCCGGCAGGGGGAACTGGTAGGGGACGATGGTCCCCCCGTAGGAGAGGGCACTGACCGTCCGGCAGACCCCCACCGCCACCGGCAGGCCGATGGCCAGGGTGGCCCCGGCGGCGGTGAGGGCGTAGCACAGCCCCTCCCAGGCGATCATGGTCCCCAGCTGCCGCCGGGTCATGCCCAGGGTGCGGAGCATGGCCTGCTCCCGCCGCCGGGTGAGCTGGTTGGAGAGGGTGGTGTTCACCAGGTTCACCACCCCAAAGAGGAGGATCAGCCAGGACACCACCTCCAGGGCGTCATAGATCATCGTGTTGCTCTGGCGGAAGGCCTCCACCCGGCTGGCATAGGTATCCAGCCCCACCTCGGGGTGGCGGGCCACCAGGGCCTCCAGCCCGGCGGCCACCGCCTGGTCCTGGCTGGGGTCGCTGACCACGGACCAGGCGTAGTCCAGGGAACCCGCCCCCGGCAGCAGCTGCTGGAACAGGCCCGCCGGGGCATAGAGGACGGCGGCGTCCAGCCCCAGGTTCCCGTGGCCCCCTCCGAAGGCAGCCGTCTTGGTGGCGTCAAAGACCCCCGCCACGGTGACGGTGACCGGGTCCCCGCCCCCCTCCACCACCAGGGAGGCCCCGGGGGCGATCTCCGGGTAGGCATCCGCCACATGGGAGGCCACCAGGACGCTGCGGTCCCCCTCCGGCATGGTTCCGGCCAGGAGGGCGGCGGACACCGCATCCCAGTTCTGCTGGGTGAGGACATCCCCCATCCCGGTGCTGTGGACCGAGGCGTCCCCCGCCAGCTGGTACCGCAGGCTCAGGGACTGGCGGGTGACCACCACGTCGGTGACCCCGTCGATGGCCAGGATCTCCTCCTGCAGGGCGGGGGTCAGGGGGTTGCCCTGGGCCAGGATGTCGGCATGGGCTCGGTCGGAGGAGAGGTAGACCTTGTAGTCCCCCAGGGGGAACTCCATCCGGGCCATCCGGGCCGGGTCCTGGACCAGGGAGATGGAGGCGATGTTCAGCAGCAGGATGCCCCCCAGACTCAGGGAGAGGGCGATGCTCAGGGTTTTCCGCCGGTCCCGCCGGAAGTTCCGCCAGCCCAGGGCCCGGGGGGAGAAGGCCCCCCGGCCGGCCTTCCGGGGCGGCACGGCCCGCTGGTCGGGGACGAAGCGCATCGCCTCCAGCGGGGCGATCCCCGCGGCGATCTTGGCGGGCTTGCGGACGGCCAGGGCCACCATCCCCCCGCCGATGACCAGGGTCACCAGGATGGCCGCAGCGTAGTACAGGGGGTGGAACCCCTGGGGGAAGAGGGCCAGGCCCACCAGCGCCCCCAGCACCACCCCCGCCAGCAGGCCCAGGCTCCCCAGCCGGCGGCCCTCCCCGTGGACCATCCGCCGGATCTGCCGGGCGGTGGCCCCCAGGGTGCGCAGCTGGCCATAGCTCTGGATCTTATCCTGGATGGAGATGCGGAAGATGCTCTGGATCACCAGGCAGCCCCCCGCCAGCACCAGCGCCCCCAGCACCAGCACCATGGGCAGGACCTCCCGGAGGTAGCTGCTGTCGTGGTACCGGAAATACACGTTGGAGAACCCTGGGACGGGGAGGTCCAGGTCCTCCGCCGTCTGGCGGTAGAAGGCCTCGATGGCCTCGGCAGACAGGGCCTGGTCCCCGGCCAGGTGGACGTAGGCCAGGTACCCAGCGGGGTCGTAGTCCGCCCACCCCTCCAGGGCGGCGTGGGAGAGGACCATGGGAAACTCCGCCCCGGCCGCCGTCTCCTGGCCCAGGATGCCGGTGACCACATAGGTGCCGGAGAAGCTGGGGGTGTCCAGGGTGACGGCATCCCCCAGTCCGGCGCCGTTGGCGTACTGGGCCAGCCAGTCGGCCCCCAGGGCCACCTCATGGTCCCCCTGAGGCAGGCGACCCTGGGCCAGGGACATCTGGTGGCGGAAGGTGTAGAGGAGGTCCTGGTCCACATAGAGGTAGGTGGCCTGGAACCCCCGGGGACTGTTCTCGGTGCTTAGGACATAGTAGGTCCCCACCCGGGCGATCTCCGGCACTTCCTTCAGGGCGGCGATGTCGGCCTGGGTGACCCCGGCGTAGGTGGCCTCATAGGTGTCGGTGATCTGGTCCTGGCGGATCTGGAGGAGAGAGGCGCCGATGGTCCCCGCCAGGCAGAGGAGGAAGGCCCCCAGGGCCACGGCGATGACCACCATCCCGTTGCGCCGCTTCTCGCTCTGCAGGCTGCGGCGGGTGAGGCGCCGGAGGATGGCGCCGGTGGGGTTTTCCAAGGGAAGTGTCATGGCGGCGCCCCCCTCATTCCACGATCCGGCCGTCCTCGATGCGGACGATCCGGTGGGCCAGCTGGGCGATCTCCGGGTTGTGGGTGATCATCACCAGGGTCTGGGAAAAGGCCCGGATGGTGCCCTGGAGCAGGGCCAGCACGTCGGCGCTGGTCCGGCTGTCCAGGTTGCCGGTGGGCTCGTCGGCCAGGATCAGGGCGGGCTTGGCCATCAGGGCCCGGGCGATGGCCACCCGCTGCTGCTGCCCGCCGGAGAGCTGGTGGGGCATGCTGGTGAGCTTCTCCTCCAGCCCCAGCATCCCCACCACCTCCTGGAGGAAGGCGGGGTCGGGGGTTTCCCCGTCCAGCTCCACCGGCAGGACGATGTTTTCGTAGACGTTGAGCATGGGCACCAGGTTGTAGTGCTGAAAGACGAAGCCGATGTTCCGCCGGCGGAAGATGGTCAGCTGCTCGTCGCTCATGGCGTCCAGGGCCTGGCCCCGGACGGTGACGGTGCCGCTGGTGGGGGTGTCCAGCCCACCCACCAGGTGGAGGAGGGTGGACTTGCCGGAGCCGGAGGTCCCCACCACCGCCACGAACTCCCCCTCCTCCACGGTGAAGTTCACCCCGTCCAGGGCGCGGGTGAGGTTGGGTTCCGTGCCGTAGTATTTTTTCAGGTCGGTTGTCTCTAAGATGTGCACAGGGGTCCCTGCCTTTCTGGGTTGGAATGGGTCCAGGATAGGGGGGAAATGTTGCGCAATCGTCTCACCCCCGGGGGAGGAACAGGGAAAAGGTGGCCCCCTGCCCCGGGGCGGAGGACACCTTCACATAGCCCCCCTGGCGGGTGACGATCTCCCGGGTGAGAAAGAGGCCCAGCCCCACCCCCTCCACGTCGTGGACGGCGGCCTCCCGGTAGAACCGCTGGAAGATGGCCCCCTGCGCCCCCTCCGGGATGCCCCGGCCGGTGTCGGCCACGTCGATCTTCACCAAAGCGTCCCAGGGGGTGACGGTGACGGCCACCTGGCCGCCAGGCGGGGTGTACTTCACCGCGTTGTCCAGAAGGTTGGACAGGGCCTCCGCCGTCCACTTGGGGTCGTGGGGGAGGGTGAGGCCCTCCGGGCAGTCCACCGTAAGGCGGAGCCCCTTGGCCTCCAGGGGGGCCAGGACGGTGTTCAGGGCGGCAGCCAGGGTGTCGGCCACCGGGCGGTCCCGCTTTTCCAGGGTGATGAGGCCGGTCTCCAGCCGGGAGGTCTTCACCAGGGCCTGGAGGAGGAAGTCCAGCTTGTCCAGCTGCCCCTGGGCGGCCTGGAGGAACTGCCGCTGCTGCGCCCAGGGCACCGGCCGGGCCAGGAGGGTGTCGTAGAGCATCCGCAGGTTGGCCACCGGGGTGCGGACCTGGTGGGCGATGTTGGAGATCAGGGTTTCCAGGCTGGCCTTCTCCCGCTCCACCGCCTGGCGGTTGGCCTCCATGGTGTGGTAGAGCCGCTCCAGCCGGTGGTGGAGCCGGGCGGAGAGGGTTTCCGCCGGCGCTGCCGGGGCAGGGCGGGCGGACTGCTCCAGCATGCCGTCCAAGGTGCGGCACAGCTCGTCGGTGAAGCCGGCCACCTGCCGGGCCACGCACCGGAGGAAGGCCAGGGCCCACCCCAGCAGGGCCAGGGCCAGCAGCCCCCCAAAGAGGGCCAGCCGGGCCTCCCCCGTCCCTGCCGCCAGAAGGAGGGAGAGGGCCAGGGCGGTAAGGCCGGCCCCGGCGGCAAACCGGCGGACCAAGGCGGCCATGGGCAGGGCGGTCACAGGGCCTCACCCCCCACCCACTGGTAGCCGATGCCGTAGACGGTTTTGATATACTTCCGGTCCCCGGTCTCGATCTTCTTGCGGATGCGGCTGATGAGGGTAGCGGGGGTGTGGCCGTCCACAAAGTCCCCGTCGATGTCCCACAGCTGCTCCAAAATCTGCCCCTTGGTGAGCAGGATGCCGGGGTGCTTCACAAAGAGGGCCAGCAGGCGGAACTCCTTGGGGGTGAGGTCCAGGGGCGCCCCGGCCAGGGTGGCGGTCTGGGCGGAGAAGTCCAGGGCCAGCACCCCGTCGTCAAACCGGTGGCGGCGGGGGGCGTGGAGGTCCAGATGGTCAAAGACGGCGGCGATCTTCCGGCACAGCACCGGCAGGGAGAAGGGCTTGGTGACATAGTCCCCGCCCCCGGCCTCGTAGCCCTGGAGGATGTCGGCCTCCCGGTCGTTGGCGGTGAGGAACATCAGGTAGGTGCGCTGGCCCCGGCCCCGGATCTCCTGGCACAGGTCCAGGCCGCTGCCGTCGGGGAGGTTCACGTCCAGCAGGGCCAGGTCAAACTCCGTGGCCTGGATGTGCTGGACCGCCTCCCGGTACCGGCTGGCGGGGGTGACCTGGTACCCCTCCTCCGTGAGGTTGTAGGTCAGGGTGCGGTTGAGGAGGGCATCGTCCTCCACCAAAAGAATCTTACGCATGGAGCCCCATCCTTTCTTGCGGGAAGCGTCCCTTGGGGATAGTATGCCAGGCAAAGGTTGCAGAATGGTTGCAGGGCCTGCCTGGGAAGGAAAAAACGCTCCCTTCAGCCCAGAGCCGAAGGGAGCGAGGGAAGTCGTTTGTCTCAAAAGGAACTGGCCAGCCCCGGCGCGGCGGAGGTGGGGGCGGGGTCGGTCTGGGTCATCTTCTCCCGGGCGTCGGTGAGCAGGAGCTTGATCCGGTTCTCCTGGTTGACCCGGGAGAGGCTGGCGTCGTAGTCCAGGGGCAGGATGTGGGCCTGGGGGTAGAGCTCCCGGAACCGCTTCAGGGTGCCCCGGCCCACGATGTGGTTGGGCAGGCAGCCAAAGGGTTGGGCGCAGATGATCCGGTCATACCCACTTTCGATGAGCTCCACCATCTCCGCCGGGAGGTACCAGCCCTCCCCCATTTTCACCCCTTTGCTGAGGATGCGCTCGCCCTTCTCCCGCATCTGGCGGAAGGAGGGGGGCGTGTGGAACTGGGGGTAGCCCGCCAGGGCCCGGGACAGGGCCGCCTCAAACCGCCCGATCACCCGGCCCAGGAACACGCTGACCTCCCGGGAGAAGCGGCTGCCGCCGTAGAGCTCCCAGTCCACCGCCGGGCTGGACAGGCAGTACCGCAGGAACCCCAGCACGCCGGGGAGCATGTACTCACAGTCTTGATTCTGGAGGAACTCCTCCAGCTGGTTGTTGGCGAAGGGGGAGTACTTCACATAGACCTCCCCCACAATGCCCACCTTGACTTTTTTCGCCGCCTTCACCGGGATCTCTGCGAAGGAACGGGCGATGTTTTTCAGGTTCCGCTTCACCTGGCCCAGCCCGGCCCGGGCGGCGGAGAGCTCCCGACCCAGGGTCTCCTCCCAATGCCGGAGGAGGGATTGGGTCTGGCCGGGGTTGGTCTCATAGGGGCGGACCTGGTTGCCCAGCAGGAGCAGCAGGTCCCCGTAGGTCACCGCCACCAGAGCCCGGATGCACATGGCGGGGGTCAGGGAGAACCCGCTGTTCCGGGACAGGGTGGAAAAGCCCAGGGTGACGATGGGGATCTCCAGCCCCAGCTTGTTCAGGGCCTTGCGCAGCACCATGCTGTAGTTGGAGGCCCGGCAGCCCCCGCCGGTCTGGAACTGGACAAAGGCCACGTCGGCGGGGTCGTGGGTGCCGCTGGTGATGGCGTGGAGCTGCTGGCCCAGGGAGCAGATGGCGGGGTAGCACATGTCGTTGTGGATGTATTTCAGGCCGGCCTCCATCACGTCCGCGCCATGGGTGCGCAGCACCTCCACCCGGTACCCGCTGGCCCGGATGACGTTGGCCAACAGCTCCATGTGGATGGGGAAGAGGTCCGGGATGAGCAAAACATGCTTCTTTTTATCAAAAACAGGTACAGACACCGTGCTGGACATGGCAATTCCTCCCAAAGGGCACAGCAGCCCCCAAAACGGGGGCGCAGAAACGATTCTTATCCTGTTCAACATAACAGAAAACCGCCGGTTCGTCAAGGATTTCCTTCCAGGATTTGACAAGATTTGCGCTTTTTTTGACAAGACCAGCGGGGAGCAGGGGAGATACTTGCCTTTTCCCGGGGAAACGGCTAGAATAAAGAAAAATCTGCGGTTTTCCCCAGGAGGGAGGCCGAATGACAAAAGGAGAAAAGCGCCATGTACGACCTGCTGTTTTCCCCGGGGAAGATCGGGGGACTCACCCTGCCCAACCGCATCGCCATGACGGCGGCCTCCGCCTCCCTCTCCCAGCCGGACGGCACCATGACCGAGGACATGCTGGCCTACTACGAGGCCCGGGCCAAGGGGGGCGTGGGCCTCATCATCACCGAGATGGTGTGTGTGGATGAGGACCGGGGGGTTCTCTTCCCCCGGGAACTCAACGCCGCCCGGGAGGAGAACATCCCCTCCTTCCGCCGCCTGGCGGACCGGGTCCACCCCCACGGGACCAAGATCTTCGCCCAGCTCTTCCACCCCGGGGCCAACGCAGACCCCAAGCTGAACCCCCTGGACCTCATCTCCGCCAGCCCCGCCCGGGGGAAGAAGCGGGGCCAGGCCCGGGCCGCCACGGCAGAGGAGATCCATGCCATCGCCGCCAAGTTCGGCCAGGCCGCCCGGCGGGTGCAGGAAGCGGGGTTTGACGGGGTGGAGGTCCACGCCGGCCACCACTACTTCCTCCACAGCTTCCTCAGCCCGGTGACCAACCACCGCACCGACGGGTACGGCGGCAGCCTGGAAAACCGCACTCGGATCCTCCGGGAGATCGTGGAGGCCATCCGGGCCGCCTGCGGGCGGGACTTCCCCCTGATGTTCCGCATCTCCCTGGAGGAGTACATCGGCAAGGACGGCTACCACGCCGACACCGGCATCAAGATCTGCCAGATGCTGGAGGGCTGGGGGGTGGACGCCATCAACGTCACCGCCTCCGGCACCGACAGTAAGCTCAGCCAGAGCGTGGAGCCCATGTACTATCCCCAGGGCTGGCGGAAGCACCTGGCCAAGGCGGTGAAGGGGACGGTGTCCATCCCCGTGCTGTCGGTGGCCCTCATCCGGGACCCGGCCTATGCCGAAAAGCTCCTGCGGGAGGGGGTGCTGGACTTCGCCGGGTCCGTCCGGACCCACCTGGCCGACCCCAACTGGGCCGCCAAGGCCCGGGCCGGGCAGGAGGAGGACATCCTCCCCTGCATCTCCTGCATGGCCTGCTTTGCCAAGTATGACCAGGCCGGGCACATCACCTGCGCCGTGAACCCCGAGACAGGGTACGAGGCCCAGCTGCCCCCCCTGCCCCAGGACGGGGCGGGCCGCCTGGTGGTGGTGCTGGGCAGCGGCCCTGCCGGCCTGGAGGGGGCCTGGGTGGCCGCCCGCCGGGGCTTCCGGGTGGTCCTCTTTGAGAAGGCCCCCCAGCTGGGGGGGCAGCTCCGCCTGGCCATGGCCACCCCCCGGAAGGAGAAGATCGGCTGGCTGCTGGAGAGCCTGGTCCACCGCTGCCGCCAGGCGGGGGTGAACCTCCGCACCGGCTGCGCCCCCACCCTGGAGGAGATCCAGGCCCTCCACCCCTACGCCATTCTGGACGCCACCGGCGGCCGGCCCAGCCTCCCGGCCTCCATCCAGGGGGTGGGGGAAAGTCCCCTGGTGTGCACCCCGGTGGAGATCATCACCGGTCAGCTGGACCTCCGGGAGGAGAGCATCGTGGTGGTGGGCTCCGGCATGACCGGGCTGGAGACCGCTGAGATCCTCTCCCACCGGGACCGGAACAACGCCGTCCTGGTGCTGGAGGCCGCCCCCCGGGTGGCCCCGGGGGTCTATGGCTCCAACCGCAACGGGGTCACCTGGGTGCTGGAGGGGAACAACGTGGTCTTCCTCACCAACCGCACCCTCACCAAGGTGGGGCAGGACCGGATCTGGTTTGCAGACAGCCAGACCGGGGAGGAGTACGTCTACCCCTGCGACCGGGTGGTGCTGGCCCTGGGCACCACCCCCACCCGCCCCTATGCCCTGGAGGACCTCCAGGCCCTGGGGGCCAAGGTGTTCCGGGTGGGGGACGCGGCCCAAAGCGGCCAGGTCTGGGACGCCGTCCACGACGGCTACCACGCCGCCCGGAGCCTGTGAGGCTCCGGCTGCCCGCCGCCGTTGTTTACAGAAGAGACATGGAAATTTAACAAAACCCTGCTGGAGTATTTTACAGGGATAGGGTATGATTTAGACTCAGAGAAGTAGTACATCCACGAAGAAAACCGCGGGCCAAGGGGCCCAGACAGGAGGTCTATCCCTATGAAAGCATTGCTCCAGAAGAAAGGGTTCATCTGTGACATGGACGGCGTCATCTACCACGGCGACCGTCTGCTCCCGGGGGTCCGGGAGTTTGTAGACTGGCTGTATGCCGAGAAGAAGGAGTTCCTCTTCCTCACCAACAACAGCGCCAAGACCCAGCGGGAGCTCCAGGCAAAACTCTCCCGGATGGGGCTGGACATTGACGAGAAGCACTTCTACACCAGTGCCCTGGCCACGGCGGAGTTTGTGGCCCACCAGAAGCCCGGGGCCCGGGCCTTTGTCATCGGGGAGCCCGGTTTGCTCAACGCCCTCTACGAGCGGGGCATCACCATCGATGAGACCGACCCCGACTACGTCATCGTCGGGGAGTCCCGGAACTACACCTACGACAGCATCTGCCGGGCGGCCCGGTGCGTGAACAACGGGGCCCGCCTCATCGGCACCAACACCGACCTCACCGCCCCCACGGAGTGGGGCCAGGTCCCCGCCTGCCGGGCCCTGGTGGCCCCCATCGAGCTGGCCACCGGCAAGGAGGCCTACTATGTGGGCAAGCCCAACCCCCTGATGATGCGCACCGGCCTGAACCTGCTGGGGGTCCACTCCCAGGACACCGCCATCATCGGCGACCGGATGGACACCGACATCGTGGCCGGCATCGAGTGCGGGCTGGACACCGTCCTGGTCCTCTCCGGGGTCACCGACCGGGAGGGGATCGAGCACTTCCCCTACCGCCCCCGGCTGGTGCTGAACGGGGTGGGGGACATCCCCGCCGCCGCGGCCCAGGACCGCAAGGACCTGGTGCTGCTGGAAAACGACGCAGGCTGAAGAAGAACAGAACAAACCGCGCTGCGATCCCTTGGGATCGCAGCGCGGTTTTGCTTGCGGAGTAGGTTATCGCTGGTACTCAAAGTCCAGGTTGTACAGGCTCACCAGGTCCCCGTCCTGGATGCCCATCTCCTCCAGCCGGTCAAAGAGGCCGGCGTTGCGGAGCATCCGGTCAAACCAGTTGCGGGACTCGTAGTTGGAGAAGTTCACGTTGGCCATGATCTTCTGGAGCCAGGGGCCCTCCACGATCCACACGTCGTCCTCGTGGCGGATGGTGAGGGGTTCGGTGGTGTCCACCTGGGGGGGACGCTCCACGTATTCCGGCTCGTAAGTGATCACCGGGGGCAGGTGGGCCAGCTCCCCGGCGGCGGCCTTCATCAGCTCCCGCACCCCCTGGTGGGTGGCGGCGGAGAGCTCGAAAAAGGGCAGGCCCAGGCCCTCCACGTGGGCCTTGAGCTGTTCCAGCAGGGTGCGGTCGGCCAGAATGTCCGTCTTGTTGGCGGCCACCAGCATCTTCCGGCTGGCCAGCTCCGGGCTGTACTCCTTGAGTTCGGCGTTGATGGTCTCAAAATCCTCCACCGGGTCCCGGCCCTCGGAGCCGGACACGTCCACAATGTGGATCAGCAGCCGGCAGCGGTCGATGTGCCGCAGAAAGTCGTGGCCCAGGCCGGCCCCCTCGGCGGCCCCCTCGATGATGCCGGGGATGTCCGCCATGACGAAGGACACCCCCTCGTCCACGAACACCACCCCCAGGTTGGGGAAGAGGGTGGTGAAGTGGTAGTTGGCGATCTTGGGCCGGGCCTTGGTGGCCACGGAGAGGAGGGTAGATTTCCCCACGTTGGGGAAGCCCACCAGGCCCACGTCGGCCAGGAGCTTCAGTTCCAGGATCACCGACCGCTCCTTCCCCGGCAGGCCGGCCTTGGCGAACTGGGGGGTCTGCCGGGTGGGGGTGGCAAAGTGCTTGTTCCCCCAGCCGCCGTTGCCCCCCCGGCAGAGGACGAAGGGCTCGTCCCCAGACATGTCCTGGATGATCTCCCCGGTCTCCGCATCCCGCACCACGGTGCCCCGGGGGACCTTGAGGATCAGGGGGGCGCCGTTCTTGCCGGAGCACTGCTTGCCGGCGCCGTTGCCGCCGTTTTCGGCCACGTACTTCCGCTTGTACCGGAAGTCCATGAGGGTGGACATCCGGTCGTCCACCTGGAGGATCACGTCGCCTCCCCGGCCGCCGTCCCCGCCGTCGGGGCCGCCGGCGGCCACGTATTTCTCCCGGTGAAAGGCCACCGCCCCGTTCCCGCCGGCGCCGGAGCGCACCAGGATCCGGGCGGTGTCAATGAATGTGTTTGCCATGGGGTACCTCCAAAAACGGGAATTTTTCCCCGGCGCATGTCCGTGGAAAAAGAGATGGGATGTTCGTTTCCCGCCTGGGGGCGGGAAACGGCTGCGAGGCTTTTGCGCGGTGTGTTGGTACGGAAAAAGCCCCGGACGGCGTCCGGGGCTTGGTTGCGCAGGGAATTACTCCGCAACGGCCTCCACGATGGAAACCTGCTTGCGGTCCTTGCCCAGCCGCTCAAACTTGACGCGGCCATCCTTCAGGGCAAACAGGGTGTCATCCTTGCCGATGCCCACGTTGGTGCCGGGATGGATGTGGGTGCCGCGCTGACGGACCAGAATGTTGCCGGCCAGCACGAACTGTCCGTCGCCCCGTTTCACGCCCAGGCGCTGTGCCATGGAGTCACGGCCGTTCCGGGTGGAGCCGACGCCCTTCTTATGTGCGAAGAACTGAAGTCCGATCTGAAGCATTGGTTACACCTCCATAACATTGATGTGTTCGGGATACTCCTCCTGCAGCTGGACCAGGTAGACCATGAGGGCGGCCAGCAGGGTCTGGCTCACCTGGTCGGCCTCACCTTCCAGGTTGCGGGGGAGTTTTAGGGTGATGGAAGCATCCTGGTCGTTGACCTTCACCCCCGCCTGCAACCCCAGCACGTCGTTGACGGCGCACTCGGTGAGGCGCACGGCGCTGGTGACTGCGGCGCAGAGGATGTCTTCCCCCGACGGGGCCAGGCCGCTGTGGCCCGCCACGGTAAAGGCGGTGATGCGGCTGCCGTCGGTTGAAAAGGATGCCTGGATCATTAGGCGTTGATCTTCTTGATCTCGACCTTGGTGTAGGGCTGACGGTGGCCCTGGCGCAGGCGGTAGCCCTTCTTGGGCTTGTACTTGAAGATGACGACCTTCTTGCCCTTGCCGTTCTTCACCACGGAAGCGTCCACGGAAGCGCCCTCCACCAGGGGAGCGCCGAACTTGGGCTGCTCGTCCAGGATGGCCAGAACCTTGTCGAACTTGATGGCGTCACCGGCCTCCT
The DNA here is from genome assembly GCA_900546255.1 of uncultured Eubacteriales bacterium. Taxonomy (GTDB): domain Bacteria; phylum Bacillota; class Clostridia; order Oscillospirales; family Oscillospiraceae; genus Evtepia; species Evtepia excrementipullorum. The sequence goes on along the minus strand of URCB01000004.1, from coordinate 63,142 downwards.
GGGGCAGCTTCTCGATGAACAGAACGTCGCCCTCGGCGACCTTGTACTGCTTCCCGCCGGTCTCGATGATTGCATGCATTGCGATTGCACCTCTTTCCTTGATTACGGGCTCGCTGTCGGGGGCGAAGGGGGAGGGGGAAACCTCCCGGCTTACTTGCAACCCATTCAAAGCGGCTCTGAAATTATAACAGCGGGAAGGGGAAATGTCAAGCCTTTTCCCCGCCCGGGGGGACTTCCATCCGGAAGATATCGAAAATCCGCATCTCCCATCGAAAGCCTTCATTTGACATTTCCTCTGGCTGCCGTATACTGGAAATTAGGAAAGGGGAATCCAAATGGGAAACCGCCGGTGTTTAAGCCGCTCCGGCAGGGGTTAGTTCTCAGAGGTGAAACTTTTCCTTGTTGCTCATAAACCGAAAGCCCAGACGGGGATTCCCCGTCTGGGCTTTCGGTTTTCTCTTTTCACAGGGGATGGCGGCTTTTTGAACGCGGCAGCAGGAGGGGTTCCCCTGGACTTCTGGAGGCAGGACAGGCAAAACCCGTCCGGAACAGTGCTTTTTCGCCGCGCATGCTGCGGGAAAGGGCAGCGTTGATGCCCCCTGCGGCTGCAAGCGCTCTGGGAGGCTGCGTCCCTGGGCGGGCCGTCCCTCATTGTTTCGTGGGTTTGGGGTCCGGCGGAACCCCCCGGCCGGCTTCCCACTGTTTCAGGTAGGCCCTGGTGAGGCGCAGGAAGGTCTGGGCCACCCCGTTGAAGGGGGCGGCGGCGGGGGAGAGGAAAAGGATGGTTCGATATACCGCCGGGGCAAAGGGGATCACCGTCACCCGCTGGGAGGCGGGCAGACCCGCTAAGATCAGCCGGGAGAAGATGGTGAACCCAAACCCTGAGGACACCAGCTGCAGCACCCCGGCGTCGGTGGAGAGGTGGGCGGTGAGCCGCTCCGGTGGGGAGAGGCGGTGGTAGAGACGAGCCAGGGGGCTGGTCTCTGCCCGGCCTGTGGAGGGGAGAAAGGGATAGGGGTAGAGCGCCTCCATCCCTACCGAGGGCTGTTGGGCCAGGGGATGGTTTCGGGGGACCACCACCACGTATTCGTCCCGCCACAGAGGGGCGGCGGACCAGGCGGGGCTGTGGTTGCCGACATAAAAGGTGCAGTCTACCTCCTCCCGCTGCAGGCAGGTGAGCAGTTCATCATACCCGTCCCGCTCCACCAGTTGGACGGCGGTGCGGGGAAATTGGGCGTAAAACTGCTCCAGCAACGTGGGCAGCCAGGTGGCAGTGATGCTGGGCAGAGTGCCGATGCGCAGCGTGCTGCTCTGCTGGGCGGCGGCTGCCACCCGAAGTTTGTTCTCTTTGGCCTCGATCTCCTCCATGATGCCCAGCAATTCCGTTCCCGCTGGGGTAAGGGTGACCCCTTGCCGTTCCCGGCGGAAAAGCTTTACCCCCAGTTCCTTTTCCAGATTGGCGGTGAGGTGGCTTAAACTGGACTGGGAATAGCCCAGGCTCTCAGCGGCCCGGGTGAGGCTGCCCAGCTCGGCGATGCGGAGGATGGGTTCATACTTTCCGATGGGAGACATCTCCTTCCGTAGGGCTCATGCTGGCCCCAGTTTCCCCAGGTACCACCCGGTCACCCCGTCCTTCTTGGCCAGGGCGCCCCGGCTGGTGCGGCGGACGATGGCCAGCCGGTCCCCCGCCTGGACGGGCAGCAGATAGTCGGTGGAGTCCAGGCAGTAGGGCCCTGCCGGGCCCTGGCGGAGGTAGTCGGTGAGGATGTCCAGCTCCCGCCCGCTCTCCAGGTGGCGGCAGCGGGAGAACTCCTCCCCCAGGGAGAGGACCTCCAGGGCGCTGTGGCCCCAGCGGATGTTGATGGGGTTGGGGGAGGGGGCCTGGTCCTCCCAGGCCACCATCACCGGGAAGCCGTCGTAGGCCAGCCAGGTAAAGTCTTCCCCAGGCTCCTTGGGGAGGATGAGGGCGTTGAGCTGGCCGTCGGCCTTCAGGTTACATCCCCCGTCGATGCTGACGATGTGCCGGTCCGGCAGGACCAGGGGCTTGGCGGAGGGGATGTCCTTTCGGTACAGGGTCACCGGCCAGTGGCCCACGATGACCCACCGCTGGAAGGCGTGGCCCTGGTTTAGAAAGTCGTCGTTCTTCATGCAGGCCCGGGCGGTGAGGTCCTCCAGCCGGTCCTCCCGGGGCACGCCCCCGTGGACGAAGAGGTACCGGTCGTTGAGGAGGATGGTGGGCATGGCCCGGAGGAAGGCCACCTCCTCCGGGAAGGTGGCTTCGATGGCCTGGCGGGCGGCGTCGAAGTCCTTGGGGGCCTCGGTGCCCACCCCGGCCTGGTGGGCCATGTAGACCCAGGCGCATTTCTCCCCCCAGAACTGGCCGTACTGGGCGGCGGCCTCGTCGGGCCAGGCGTGGCGGAGGAAGGAGAGGGTGACGTCCTCGCAGTTGCCCTGGAGGAAGTAGACGGTGTTCCGGCGGGACAGGTCCATGAGGTAGTGGAGGGTGTCCAGCCCCCCGGTAGATTTCTCCAAAATGTCCCCCAGGACGATGAGGATGTCGTCGGAGGAGTAACCCACCTTTTTCAGCAGCCCCTGGAGGAAGGGGAGGTTGCCGTGGATGTCGCTGACCACCAGCACCCGCCGGTCCGGCGGGAGGGTCAGAGGATGTACGCTCGCTTGCATGGCCATTACCCCAGCCGGGCTTCCAGGGCGATCCAGCCGTTCTTTTCCCGGCGGCCGGTGACAGCCAGCCCCGCTGCCTCCAGGGCGGCGGCCACCTCGTCCCCCCGGGTGTCGATGATGCCGGAGCACAGGAAGGTGCCCTGGGGGTCCATCAGCTGGGACACCATGGGGGCCAGGGGGATGATCACGTCGGCCACGATGTTGGCCAGCACCAGCTGGGCCCTCTCCTGGGCCAGGGTCTGGACCAGACCCTGGTCGGCCAGGACGTTGCCCGCCAGGAAGCGGCACCGGTCCGGGCCGATGTCGTTGAGGGCGGCGTTTTCGTAGGCCACGTCCACGGCCTTGGGGTCGATGTCCACCCCCACCGCCTGGGCCGCCCCCAGGCACAGGGCGGCGATGGCCAAAATCCCGCTGCCGCAGCCCAGGTCCAGCACCCGGTCCCCGGGCTGCACGTGGGCCTCCACCCCCTCCAGGCACAGCTGGGTGGAGGCGTGGGACCCGGTGCCGAAGGTGAGGCCGGGGTTCATCAGCAGCCGCACCGCCCCTTCCGGGACGGCGGCGGTGTCCCGCTCCCATTCGGGCACGATGTAGAGCCGTTTCCCGATGGCCAGGGGGCGGTAGTACTTCTGCCAGCTGTGGGCCCAGTCGTACTCCCGGAGGGGGATGGTGGTGTAGGGCAGGTCAATGCCTGCCAGGTAGGTCTTCAGCTGGGCCTGGCCGTCGGCGTCGTCGGTGACGTAGAGCTTCACCCGGGAGACCCCCTTCATCTGGTCCAGCAGGGCCTCGTCCACATAGTCCCAGTACTGGCGGTTCTCCTCCAGGAAGGCCCGGAACTCCTCCTCTTCCTCCACCGCCAGGCCGGGGACGCCGTTGGCGATGAGTTTGGCGCAGAGGTCGTCCAGGTCCTCTGCCTTGGTATTTAAAATGACTTCCAGCCACATGCTGTCCATGGTGGGTTCCTCCTATGGTGGTTGTAGGATGTGGTCTTTATTGTAGCCTCTCCCGGGCCAAATTGCAAGGCGGGGGCGGGGCTGGACGAAAAAATGCCTGCCGCAGACGCGGCAGGCATTTTTGGAATTTCTACCAAAGGGTGCAGGGCACCGGTTGGGTCCGAAACCATGGGAGGGGGGATTAGATGTCCTTGGTCCACAGGGAGGCCATGGAGGGGCCGCCGCCCACGCACAGGGAGGCGCCGCCCACGGTGAGGCCGCGGCGCTCCATTTCATAGAGCATGGTGACGATGATCCGCAGGCCGGTGCAGCCGATGGGGTGGCCCAGGGAGATGCCGGAGCCGTTGACGTTGGTCTTTTCCAGGTCGACCTTCCAGCCGTGCTCCTCCTGGAGCTTGCGGCCGACCCCCAGGAACTGGGCGGCGAAGGCCTCGTTGATCTCCCAGTAGTCCACGTCGTTGAAGTCCATGCTCACGCCCTTGAGGCACTTGGGGATGGCATAAGCGGGGCCGATGCCCATGTACTTGGGCTCCACGCCGGCAGAGCACATGTTGATCATCTTGGCCATGGGCTTCAGGCCCAGTTCCTTGGCCTTGTCGGCGGACATGACGATGACCGCAGCGGCGGCGTCGTTGATGCCGGAGGCGTTGGCAGCGGTGGTGACACCATCGGGGGTGAAGACGGCCTTCATCTTGGAGATGGTCTCATAGCTGCAGTTGCGGATGGGGTGCTCATCGGTGTCGATGGCGATGTCGCCCTTCTTCTTGTTGTGGAGGATGACGGGGATGATCTCGTCCTTGAACTTGCCGGCGTCGATGGCGGCGCAGGCGCGGTTGTGGCTGATGACGGCCAGCTCGTCGCACTCCTGACGGGAGACGTTGCACAGCTTGGCCACGTTGTCGGCGGTGACGCCCATGTGGCCGGGGACCAGAGCGTCGTACAGGGCGTCGTGGATCATGCTGTCGTACAGCTCAGCACCGCCCTCGGTGGGGATGCCGCCCATGCGGTAACCCATACGGGCCTTGGGCAGGAGGAAGGGGGCCTGGGTCATGTTCTCCACGCCCACCACCAGGCCGATGTCGGTCTTGCCCAGCTGGATGTTGTTGCAGGCGATCTCCAGGGCACGCATGCCGGAGGCGCAGTTCTGGTTGACGGTGACGGCGCTGCTCTCGATGGGCAGGCCGATGCGCATGGAGACCTGGCGGGCAGGCAGGGAACCCTGCATGGCGGTGTAGCACTCGCCCATGACGATTTCGTCGATGGTGTTGATGTCGATGCCAGCGCGGCGGATGGCTTCCTTGCCGGCGGTGATGGCCAGCTCTCTGGCGGAAACGTCCTTGAACTGGCCCTGGAACTTGCCAATGGCGGTCCGGCAGGCGCTGACGATGACTACATCTCTGGGTTGCATGTTAAGTATCCTCCCATAATGATTAGAATTTGTCCATTTTATATGAACTCCATACAAAAATGGCTTATTTCGTTTCGCAGATAGCTATATTATACACGCTCATAGGGCCTTGTCAAGGAAAAGTTGCAAAATGAGCGGAATTTTTTCTGATGCTTTTTCAGGAGAAACGATTGAATTTTTGGTATAAACTGTGTATAATAGCGCCATCATGGAAAAATCCGGCGGGAATAGTGCAGCAAATCTGTCATTTTGTGGCACGGAAGCCGCCTCTTCCGCCGGGAAAGGAGGTACCATTATCAGCAAAACGGCAGAAACATGGCACGAGGCGGCCATGCACTTTGCCCTGGACCTGGCCAAGGACAGTGAAAATTTTCCCAAGAAGGTGCTGGCGCTCTTCGACAAGCACTTTGGCTTTCGGCGCAGTATTTTCTTCCCCTATCAATACCCGGCCTTTCTGGGGGGGGCGGCCCGGCGGGGCAACACGTTGAGCAATTACATCACCTACGGCATCCGCTACGGGCCCATGTACGACTACAAGGACCACATCTATAAGGATGACATCTTCCGCTACTCCTCCCTGCCGGCCCACCTCAAGGGCAAGCGGGTGATCTTCACCGAGGATGTGATGACCCTGGAGGAGTATGAGCGCACCCCCTACGGCATCCACATGGCCGCCGAGGACCTATATTACCAGGCGGTGCTCTTCTTTTACCAGGGGGAGCGGGTGATCGGCTCCATGGGCCTCTTCCGCACCCGGGAGGAGGGGGGCTTTCAGGAGGAGGAGCGCCCCCCCCTGGAATACCTGGCGGAGCTGGTGGAGGCCAACTACCAAAACTACCTCCGCCACAGCGGCGAGGCCCGGTTCCAGGACTGCTTCCACCTGTTCTTCCAGGATGTGAAGATGGGGGCGGTGATCCTGAACCAGGACATGACCGTCCTGCAGACCAACAAGGCCGCCCAGGAGATCAGCCAGGTGTTCTGGGAGCAGTACCGCCACAACCAGGGGCACTTCCTCCGCAGCAACTACCAGGGGGACCCCAAGTTCCGGGAGGTCCAGACCATGATCAACGAGATCAGCGACCGCCTCACCACCCAGGGGGGCACCAGCCAGACCTTCACCTCCCTGTCGGGGGACATCTCCTTCTACCACACGTCCTTCCTCTCCTCCAGCGCCGGAGGGCTGATCCAGACCTGGCACCTGATGTTCATCACCTGCCAGACCAAGGAGCTGCCCAAGAACCTGAACCACCCCTACAACACCCTGACCCAGCAGGAGCGGCGGATCGTCTACTACCTCTCCTCGGGAATGAAGAACGAGCAGATCGCGGAGGAGCTCCACATCAGCATCTATACCGTCCGCACCCACATCGCCAACATCTATAAAAAGTTTGAAGTCAACAATAAGGTGGACCTGCTGATGCATTTGCAGCCCATTATGAAGGAGCAGGGGACCTGACAGCACACCAGCGCACCGGCCAGAAGACAGGCCGGTGCGCTGCATTGCTGTCAGGCCCGCAGCTGGTAGCGCTGCCCCTGGGGGACCACCAGGTTCTGCCGGGTCAGCTGGGCCAGGGCCCCCTGGACCTCCCGGAGGGAGAGCCCCAGCCCCTGGGCCAGGGTGCGGGGGGCGGCGGAGACGTGGTCGGTGAGGTATTCCAAAATCTGCTGCCGGGTGAGTTCCTCCCGGGAAAAGGCCCGGTGGGGGAGGGGGAGGGAGAGGTCGGTGCGCTCTGTGTGGGCGGCCTCGGCCAGCACCGGGGCCTGCCACCCCTGCTGGGCCCAGAGGGCATAGATCCCCCGCAGCCCCCGCCCGGTGCCGGTGGCCAGCTTCAGCAGGGCGAAGAGGGCCACCAGCCCCCGGTTTCGCGGGTCGCCAGCGGCGCCCTGGCGGGCCCGGTCCGGGTCCACCCGCAGCAGGCCGCCGTTGGACACGGTGAGTTTCCCCGCCGTGCGGAGAATGGCCAGCCCGCCCCGGCTGAAGTAGTCGGCGTGGAGGATGGCGTTGAGGACGGCCTCCCGCATGGCCCCGGCCAGCCGTTCCCGCTCTGCGGGGTCCTGGGCCAGCAGGGCGGAGACGGCGGTGAGCCGCCGGGTGACCATCCCATAGAAGGAGAAGAGGTTCTCCGGGGGCCCCGGCCGGAGGGTGGACAGGGAAAAGCCTGTGTCGGCCTCCTGGTAGGTCAAGCGGAACTGGGGGAACACCTCCCGCAGCGGCTTCCGTTTGCCCAGGAGAAGGAGCCCCGCCAGGGTGGGGTGGTCCCCCCCGTCCTGCCCCCGCCCTAGGATGCCTGCGGCGGGGAGGAACTGGGGGTCGGGCAGGTAGTTCCAGGGGTGGTCGGGCTGGCGCATGGCCATGAGGGCCCGGAACTGCCGCAGGTCGGTCTGGGACAGGTCGGCGGGGGTGCGGCCCTCCAGCACAGCCAGGTCGGCGGGGGCGTCCTCCCGGTCCCGGAGCATGGCCCGGACCTCCTCGGGGGAGCAGTGGTAGTCCCCCTCCCCGTCCCGGCGGTAGGCCCCGGTGAAGGGGCTGTCTCCGATGTACACCGGCCGCTGGTGCCGGTCCGCCCGGGGCACGGAGATCACCAGGATCTGCTTTCCCTCGACGGTGTGGAGGGCCACATCCTCCGGGGCTAAAATGTTGGCGCTGACCTTGGCGGGGTCCTGCACCGTGGCCCAGAATTGGGCGGCGTACCCCGGCCCGTCGGGCACGCCGGTGATGTGGAGGGTCTTGTCCCGGTCCTCCTCCACCCCCAGGAGGAGGAGACCGCCGATGGTGTTGGCAAAGGCGGAGTAGGTCTCCCACAGGCTGTGGGGGAAGCCCCCGGCGGCCTTCTTGGCCTCGATGCGGTTGTTCTCCCGGTAGCGGGCGATGTGGTTTAGGTCGATCATGGCGGGCCTCCCCTCCCGGCCGGAACCGCCGGCCAGGTGTCTTTGCTCCCATTATAGGAAACGGGCTGGGCCTTGTCAATTTTCCCCAAGGCGGGGCGGGGGAGAAGAAACCCAAAGTTTTTTGAAAAAATGCTTGACAAATGGGGAGGGATCCGATAAAATAAAATTCGCTCCGCAAGAGACGGACGATTAGCTCAGCTGGTATGAGCATCCGCTTGACGTGCGGGAGGTCACAGGTTCAAGTCCTGTATCGTCCACCAACTTTTTTAGCAAGAAAGCACTGAAAACACGCGTTTTCGGTGCTTTTTTGTTATTTTTTTGCAAAGTTGGCAGGAGGGAAATCCGGCGATTCTGCACCGAGGTCAACAAACAGGTCAACAACATCGCCGATTTTCTGGGTAGAATCCAACGCCAGGAAGCCCAAGAGAAAGGATGCTACCTATGGCAACGATCACCCCCCAAAAGAGGAAGGGAGCCCTTGTCTCCTACAAATTCCGCGTCTGCGTCGGCAGGGATGCGGCCAACAAGCAGATCTTCCGCTGCACCACCTGGCCGGTGCCCCAAGGACTTTCCCCCTCCAAGGCGGCAAAGGCCGCCAAACGGGCAGCAGAGGCCTGGGAGAGGGAGACGCGGGCCACGTATGCGCAAGACCTACTATGCCCCGAGCAAGCTAGGGATAGAGAAATGTCCCGCCTCAGGACAGACTTTGTTTCCTTTGTACGTCATACATGGTTTCCCCTTTGTATTGAGGATGGAGCCCATAAACCAAAGACAGTCGCCTTTTATGAGGACACCGTGCGAAACATTATAGACTACTTTCAGGGCTACTACCTCCAGAAGATCCAGGGGATGGACCTTCAAAAATTCATGGCATATCTCCGCACGGGACGGGGGTTCGGCCCCCAGTATGTGCAGCACCATGACCGCACCTTGCGTCGAATCTTCGCCTTCGCCCAGAAGCAGGGACTGATTCCAAAGAATCCCATGGATACGGTAGAGAAACCCAAACTGCCCAAACGTCAGGTAGATGCCCTTTCGGAGGAGGAAGCCCGCACCTTCTTTTCCGCCCTGGAGAGCTGTCCTTTAGACTTTCGCTGTCTGCTGTACCTGATGCTCACCACCGGCCTTCGCCGGGGAGAATGCCTCGGCCTTCAGTGGCGGGACGTGGACACCGCCCACGCGCTTCTCCACGTGGAACGCCATGTCACCCATACCACAGCGCAGGGCACGGTGGTCAGTTCCCCCAAGACAGCGGCCAGTGTGCGAGCGGTCCCCCTGCTGGACAGTATGCTCTCTCTTCTCTGTCAGCTCCGAACACAGCAGCAGAAAAACTTTCCCGATGTGGTTCTGGAGGAGAGCTTCCTGTTCCACGGACAGGCAGGGCCCTTTTCTCCCCGGGATCCCAACGCAGTGACCCGGCGTGTCAAACGCTTCATGAAGCGGCATGGGCTCCCAGACCTGTCTCCCCACGATTTAAGGCATAGTTGTGCTACGCTGCTGCTGGGCAGTGGGGCAGACATAAAGAGCGTACAGGAGATTCTGGGCCACACCAACGCCAGTACCACGCTGAACTTTTATGTCAGACCAGACCCAAAGCAGATGCGGGCGGCAGCGAATAAGATGGCGGAGGCGTTTCGGTTGTGAAGAACTTGAAAAAACAGGAATTTTTGCAGGAAGAGGGCCACATATCTGGGGGAGTATCTTTCCCCCAGAGACTGCGTCCCGTGTCAAACAGGACAGATTTTCCAGTATATTTTTCTTGTTTTTGTGCACAGCATGGTTCTTGCAGCAAAATTTTGCGAAGATGATAGGGAAAAGAAGTCCATAGCAACAGAGAAGGCCCCTGATGTCCGTGCAGACATCAAGGGCCTTTGGTCTGTTTGGGTTAGGCGGGTTTCCTCCTTATGCCGTCTTTTCGATGATGCTGCCCAGGGCAGCCACTACGATGGTCTGGCCGTTGGACACATTGTCGAAGTTGCTGTATGCCAAGGGAAGGGCACGAACATTGAAGGTGTCGCCTTCGTAAATCTCAACGGAACCGATATAGTAGAATATAAAGTAGTTGAAATCCCTGTCATTTGCAAGAATTGTCGTATAAGTATGACCATAAGCATTTTCCTCTGACACCTGCATAGCAGTAAGAGAGGTCTGTGTAAACAGAGTTTCTAAATAAGGTGCTGTGTTCTTAGCCAATTGAACATACCCAATGGAGTCATCCGTGAGGGAAATGGCTTCTTGGATGGCGTCATCGGTTTCGCAGGGGAAGAGATTCTCGTGGCTGCTGATGAAAGTAGCAGATGTCTCGGCCAACGTAAAGTCATTGAGAATGAACTGGGGCACCGTAGCCACCAACTCGGACAGGGTCGGCGTAAAGGCTCCATTCTCATAGGTTCCTGTTTCTCTCAACTCTTTCTCAGCGTCAAAGACACAGGTTCCCTGACCCTGGAAAACGCCGTTGACAAACTCGCCGTCATAGTACCAAGAGGTCCCTTCCTTGTTTTGGGTATCAAACCGACCGGTACCATTGGGGATACCATCCACCACTTCACCAGTGTAGGTTCCTGTGTTTTCTATATCCGTGAGTGCTAAACCTGTGCTGTCCCAGTCCTTCATGGAAAGGGTGAGTTCCTGGTTTTCCACGGTCTCTGTTTTGGGCTCGGTGGAGGTGGTGCTGCCTTCGCAGCCTGTAAACAGGAACAGGGAAAGGCAGCATAGAAGCAGTGCAGTGATTTTTTTCATGGGGATCTTTCCTCTCTGTATGATTTTTGCGGGGGATAGATAGGGGGATGCTGGGATGGGAAACCGGAAGCAGTGAAAGATGTGGTGACGTTATCGTTCCTCCTTTACGATGCTAAGTAAAACCAAAGAAATATACTGGTTTTTGGGCGAGAGAAGGGGCATATCTGTGGAGAAGTATTCCTACCTTACTCCTATGTTCTCGTTGAAAATACGTTGATTTTCTCAATAAAATTTTCAAGCCTGGGATTTACTCCTGTCTTCCTTGCCACATTCTGGTTCTTTGACCTGTGCTATACGCATTCCCTCTTAATCTACCCGCTCGATAAGGCATAGAGGAGAAGAACGCTACAGTTGATCAGAGATTTATCTGCTGTCCTCTGGCTTCTTTCGGTTTACGTTGCTCAAAATCTCTGCAGACTCCTGATAGTACCGGTTGCTTTTCTGCTTCTCTTTGGCAATGTCTGCGTTGATTTTTAGCAGTAGTTTTTCAATTTGATCTGCTTTCGCCCGGTTTTTTCTCTGGTGAATCACTTCCTTTTTGAAGAAGCCGTAGCGAATCTCGCCCAAGTAGCTGAACCGAAATTCCCCCACGCCTTCGTAGGTGGCGGTGAGCTCTCCCAAAGTCCAGGACTCTGGGTTTAAGTAATATAACGCCTGAAATTGCCGAAACTTGAGTTTGGGCAGATCCCGGTTTTTGGCAGCGGGTCCCTTGGCCCAGCGGATTACCACCCAGGAGATGAGGATGGTAGAGAGTAGGACGGCAAAAATAAGGATGGTTTGCAGAGCAGTCCCAAGGTCATCCATAGTGGTTCACCCCTTTGCGTTTTGCGCTGGCGGGAGCGTATTCGTTACAATTTGCATCAAAGTGCTGTAGTTATCTACAACCTGATACAGAACGCTCTCGTTGCTGATGACAGCAAAGTGGGCTTTAGCACATTCGATTTTGGCCTTTTCTATCCCGCGTAGTTCCATACTGTTTAGGTTTCCTTTGGTCTCTGCTACAAAATAAATATGTTGTACAGCCCCTTCATGAAATGCGATGGCCCAGTCGGGGTTATACTTTCCCACGGGAGTAGAAATGAAGAAACTCCCCGGCAACTTTACGTAAACCGCCACGTTTTCGCTGATATCCAATTCTTCTGCAAACTTTTTCTCATTTTTAGAGTCATAAATTACATGTGTATATAAGCTATGGCTTGCCTCCATGGCATTAAGACCAAGCTTTCCCCTTAGGGTTGCAGAGGTGAATACACTGCTGTCATAGGTAGCGTCCAGCTTATTATAGACAATATGCTCGATAATCTGACTGGCTTTTTGATTGTTGATGAGTTTGGCTGCCTTTAAAATAAATTCCTCGGGATTGATCCGGAACAGGGAGAACTTTTGCGGAAGGATTCCCTGAAGGATGGCTGCAACAGTTGCTCGTGTCAGACCTGTCTCTTCGACCAATTTGCCCACAAGATCATAGCGTACACTTCCCAACGGTGCGTGTTGGGTCATTTCCCGGTCTGTGCGGGTTTTCTGGAAGCCGGCCCCTTCTTCCAGCTGCTCGCGAGAGTCCAAATGTGCGGACTGCTCCCCATATTCCAGATTGACCTGTACCCGGGTAACGTCTAACTTTTGATCCAATGCCTGAATGGCGTGGTTGATGAGCTCTTGGGTGTCAAAGGAAACCGTATAGAATGACTTGTGGTTGATCCGTGCCCACAATGCCTGGAACTCTTTTTTCTGGAACTGTTCGGGATCTACTTTCGCTTCTACATTGTTGTTGTGGGAATCCTCCAGCTGAATCGCCCGCGTATCATATACGGTAGAGAGGAGCTGCACGACCGAAACGGCACAGTCCTCCACTTCTTCTGCCACATGGATCTCTCCATTGGCTTTGTCCTCGTAGTACTTGTCTGTGAGGGCGCCCCGTTTCACATAGCCACTGCTAACCAAATCCTCATAGATCGCCTCCGCGAGATCCTGGGTTACCTTAACGGGCTCTCCCTGGGCATTGGTCAGCACTTGATTCTTAAACAACCCAACATCCACTTTCCGCGGCCGGTCTGCCAGGGACTCTGCCAATCCACTCTGCAATGCCTCCGCAAACAGGCCAAACTCCATGTCGGTGATGAGCGTCAGCTTGTTTAACTCCTGCACGTCTGCACCTAACACACTCTCGTCCATGCGTTCCCCTTGCTGGTTGACGCACAACCGCAGACCCCGGCCAATCTCTTGCCGGCTGCGAATCTCAGAATCACTTTGGGGTTTTAGGGTGCAAATCTGGAAGACATTGGGGTTGTCCCATCCCTCTCGAAGGGCAGAGTGGGAGAAAATAAACCGTACCGGCTCCTCTAGGTTCAGCAGGCGCTCCTTGTCCTTCATGATGAGGTCATAGGCGTCAGCATCATCGGAGGTCTGGGTTTTCTTATTGATCTTGCCCTCCACAAAACGGGCCTTTTTCCCTTTTTTCTTATCGATGGAGAAATACCCTTGGTGGGTTTGGTGAACGTCAATGCTGTCCAGATATTGGAGATAGGCCTCTCCTTGTATCTCCGTCTGAAAGGTCTTTACGACATTTTCATACTCTTCTTCAAAAATTTTGGCGTATTCCCCGTTGCGGCCATCGTCGTTGTCCCCGTCATACAGGCGGTATTTGGAGACCTCGTCAATGAAGAACAAACTCAGTACCTTGATGCCTTTGGGGTACAGTTCCCGCTCTCGCTGAATGTGCGTTCGGATGGTTTCCCGGATTTGCACCCGGCGCTGGAGGGCAATCATAGCTTCGTTTCCGCTGATCTGCCCGGCATAGAGCTTCAAACCGTTGAGAAAGGTCACCGAATTGTCCCGCCCGTCAATGCCATCTGGAAGAATGACAAACCGGTCTTTATACTCATCCAGCCCATTGGAAAGGAGGAAGAGGTCGTCTCCGCCGGCCACTTTCTTCACAACCGTCTTGGTTCCGGTGGCTCCCTTGACCTCGAACCCTAAACGAGCGGTGGGTGCTTTGTTTTTATAAAGGTCAATGCCTTCCAAGTAGATAAAACTGTTGGTGGCAGTGGATCCTGTCAGCGTTACACCCAGAGCAGCAATCTTCTTCACTAAGTGCTGGTTATAGGCATCCATGGCATCCAACCGGTAAACCACATCATACCGTTCCTTTAGGGTGGCGGAATAGCGAAGGGTAAAGAGAGCATTGAACTTTTTCAAGCTTTCCTTGGTGGTCTTGCCCTCTACACTCTGGGGCTCGTCAATGATCAGGATGGGATTGGTTTTGGCAATGATATCAATGGGCCGGCGGCTACGGAAGGCGTCCAGCTTTTTATCGATGATCTTTTGGTTCTTGCTGGAGTTGAAGGCCTGCATGTTGATGATCATCACGTTGATGGAACTGTCAGCGGCAAAGCGGTCAATCTCCGTAAGCCGGTCGGAGGAGTAGATAAAGAACCGCAGCTTTTTCCCATATTCCCCCGCGAAGTGTTCCTGGGTGGTCTGGAGGGACTTATAGACTCCCTCCCGAATGGCCACGGAAGGAACCACAATGATGAACTTACTCCAACCGTACCGCTGGTTAAGCTCATAAATGGTCTTTACATAGGTATAGGTCTTTCCTGTGCCGGTCTCCATTTCAATGGACAGGTTGATCCCTGGGCCAGCCAAATCTTCGGAGGGTTTCAGCCCATTCCGACGCTGGACCGTGCGCAGATTTTCCAGCAGCCGGGACCGGGTCAATTCCGGCACCAAAGGATGGTTGCGAAAGCCGGTATCTCCCATGCCAATCTCTTGCTGTAGGCCAATTTGGTCTCCCAGATCCCGGCGATAGGTGAACGTGCGCCGAGGCTGGCCCAGGAACACGTCACACACTGCTGCGGCAGCATCGGCCTGGAAGGGTTGGTGTTTGAATTGGAGTTTCATATTTCGTTGCCCTCGAGTCCAAAAAACTTCTCAAAATTGTGTGGAACCTCAATTGCATTGTCTTGAGAGAGTCCCGTACCATGACATAGCAATTTGGAGCTTCCCTTGAGATGCCGAACCGCAATCGTTCTTTGCTTGTTGATTGCATCCTGCATCAGTCCCAGGCATTTACAAGCATCCTCATAAGGTATCACGGCAATGTCAGCATCTTTTAATTTTTCATCGGTACAAATGCAGATAACGGCTACTTTTTTACAGTTGTCCCCAAACGTTTCGAGAAGAGACAATTCCTTTTCAGCAAACACGACATTCCAAGTGTCGTATGATTTGGCCTGTTTTACAATGACCCTTTTCTTCGTGGAGTACTTAAAAAAGACTTTATAAACAACATCGCGAATCGTAAACTCAACGACTTTGCTTTTTTCTCCTGCTTCGAAGAGCGTGGGCTCCACGCCGTTTGCAATTAAGTACGATAGGAACGCACCACAGAAATAATCTACCTTATTGATTTTCCGCATCTCTCTATTTCCTCGCTTAAATCACCCTTACCTGCGTGTCCGGAGACAAGTTTTTAAAGATCTCCGCCACGTTGATCTTGTCCGCGTCGCTGGCAAAGGCGCTGTCCCGGAACACCGCCCGAAGGGGCTGTTCCTTGGCCATGTGCTCCACCACAGTGGTGGGAACCTTGGCGTTAAAACAGGCCAGCAGAGCCCCGTTGTCCACGTTGTGGACGGTGCAGCCGTCGATCACCTGGCTGGTGTGGGGCAGGTGGATCTCCACCCCCCAGCCCAGCAGGCAGGCGTAGAGCAGGTCCAGGTCGGTGCGGTCCTCCTTGATGTTGGACACCATGCCGCCGATGGCCTGCTGGGTGTATTCCTCCGGGTGGTAGTAGACATCCTTCATGTTGCTCTCGTCCACCCGGAAGACGCGGAAGCCAATGTCCAGGTCAGCGTCCGGGTGCTCGGTCTTGATCTTGTCCCCCGCTCGGCGGATGCGCTCTTTGCCGATCTCACAGATATTTTTATATCCAGCCTTGAAGGCCTCGGACTTTTCGTCACAGGGCTCCGGGATTTGAACCATGATAAATTTCCGGTGTCCGCCGTCCTCGGCGTTGAGCTGCATGACCGCGTGGGCGGTAGTGGCGGAGCCGGAGAAGAAGTCGAGTATGATAGAATCCTTGCTCCCTGACAGTTTCAATAAATATGTTATCATATCTACCGGCTTTGCATTTTCAAACACGCGAGTCCCATCGAAGAGATCTTGAACACACTGCGTTCCTACATTGTATATGCTCATCATTTCTTTGGGGACAAGAGTTGACGGTGCGCCCATGGCATCTCCAAGATATTTCTTGATATAAATGTTCCAGTGCGCTTGGTTACCATTTTCAGTCACTAATGGACCTGTATTTGTCCTTTTGAAAGTAACTAATCCTTCGTTTAATGCGTCATTAAAACGTTCCCGAATAAAACGATAGATGTACCCCTCTTTAGGCTTTACTTTTTCGCCATCTGGACATTCAATAAAATATTTCTGATTAACATTTGTGGATTTGTTCTTGAAAGCAAAGTCTTTATCACGATATAACCCCTTCTCATCTTTCTGAGTATACATTTTCTTCGCATCAGAAGAAAGGGGGGCAAAGAACATGGATAAATTATTTTTCTTCTTTGCGTAACAGATGATATACTCGTGAGTTTTACTGGCGAACTTGGGTCGAATTCCACCGGCAGTAGAGCAATTCCAAATGAAGCAGTTAACAAGATTATCTTCGCCGAATATCTCATCACAAATCTTCTTCATGTTTTCTTGCTCATTATCATCGATAGAAATGAAAATAGCACCATCATCCGCTAAACAGTTTCTCACCATCAATAGTCGCTGGTATATCATGGAACACCATTTGGAATGGAATTTGGGATTGCTTTTGTTATTCTCATGCAAAACTTTGTTCCCATTCTTATCATATAATCCAGATACATCATCGTACTCATCCTGCGACATCTCAAAATCATCAAGATATATGAATCTATCGCTTCCCGTATTATACGGCGGGTCAATATAAATCATCTTGATCTTGCCCAGATAGCTCTCTTGGAGGATTTTCAGTACCTCCAGGTTGTCTCCTTCAATGTACAGGTTTTCGGTGGTGTCCCAGTTGCGGCTGTCCTCCTTGACTGGGCGCAGGGTCTTGGTGGTGGGACGGGCGGCCTCGGCCATGGCGGCCTTCTTACCCACCCAGGTGAACTCATAACACTCGTCCCCGTCCACCACATCGGGGGACAGCAGTTGCTTGAGGATCTCAAAGTTGACGGCCTTTTTGAGTTTGCCGTCCTCGTCCCGCATTTCCGTGATGGCGGAGGGAAAGAGTTGGGCGATTTTTTCAATATTCTCTGCCGTCATGTCCGGCGTTTCAAATTTTAGTTTATCCATTTTTGTATCTCTCCGCTCGTTTGCTTTTTATCTCCCGGCTGTGAACCGCTTTTCCTGGAGCTTCAAATTGATATATAAAACTGATTTGCTTTTTGTATTTTACTCCGTACATGCTCTCGTATGTTAAGAGCACGATTCCTTTGTGGCGCATTGGTGACCTGATAATTCCTTCTGGAATCGAAATCTGAATACGGAAGTATGGATTTGTCGGATATATATTTACCGCTTTTAATTGTGCTTCGCCGTCTGTATCTACACGGTTTCCGTCAATAGTAACTTCCGATATACTTAAATCATATATCGGGGTATTTACAGCAGCATATTTTCCGAGATTTTGTGTGTATCCATATCCCATACTTGTGACTTCATCC
This sequence comes from uncultured Eubacteriales bacterium, assembly GCA_900546255.1. Classification (GTDB taxonomy): domain Bacteria; phylum Bacillota; class Clostridia; order Oscillospirales; family Oscillospiraceae; genus Evtepia; species Evtepia excrementipullorum. The sequence continues at coordinate 45,770 of URCB01000004.1, read as the reverse complement.
ATGCCATCCTGCGGAGCCATTCCGATATACCCATCGTTCTCAACCAAGAAAAATTCAGGCATAAACTGCAAATCTGTGAACTTTTCAGATTGTTTTTTATATTGATGATTCTGCCATATCGCCAGTGCCCCTAAAAAGGTGCTAACTATGACTCCAAGTATCCCAATACAATCTGAGAAAGTCATGGTTCCTCTCTCGCCAATCTCATAATCTCCCTTCTCATCTCCATCTGCTTTGCCAGACTCTTTTCCTTCCTAATCTTCACCCGCAGCGCCGCAATCTGTTTCTCCAGCTTTTCCCGCGCCTGGGTCTGCTCCACGGCTTCCTTCAAACTCTCTGCCTGGGGGGCCGTAATGGCATCCCCGGCAATCTGGCGGACGATGGATTCATACAACCCATCCAGGTCCAGGGCGGTGAGGTCCAGGGTCAGGTCCTCTGGGTTGGTCCAGTCGGTCTGGTAGCTGCCCCGCAGTTGGAAGGCATTGTGCCCGTTCTGGCTGGCCTCCTTGTAGGTGATCTGAAGCCGCTGGAGACCATCCGGCCGCTCCAGCCAGAAGAGCAAATGGTAGGGGATTTGCTGGTCCATGAGGCGGCACACCCGCTCGTCCAGGTCCTGGCCCTGGAGCTGAATGTGGAAGACCTCGATCTCCTGGACGTGCTCCCCGGGGGCCAGGTTCATGGTCTGGGCGGAGAGTTTGTTGGCCCAGGTGATGAGCTTCACTTGCTCTACAAACAGGCGCTTGACATCCGCGGCAACATCCAGGTGTTGGTAAAACTTTTGCTTGGGGATCCGACGGCCGAAAGTGGTAGCAGCAGGGAATGTCAGCATGAGAAATCCCTCCTTTAGGATCGAATCACGAGGAAACAGACCAGTTGGAAATCATCCAGCCCAGACACTTGGCTCAGTAACGCGGAAGTTCCCCCGGCCCGGAAGAGGCTGTCCAGGTCACTGTCCTCTTTGGCGTCCACAATGGACAGCACGGCATCCTCCAGTAGGCTAGAGTAAACTGCCATGTTTCGCCCGTCCTCCGTCTCCTGGTTGAAGGCTTGGTAGAGTTCTGGAATGGGATCGGTTTTGCCACGACACAGCTGCCGCATAGCGTCCAGGGTGGCCTTGGGGGAAAGGTGGTCATGAATGGTGATGCCCTCTTCATCCAAGTAGACGAGGTAGTACGGGTGGAGGCGGTTACGGTTGTCCACATTCACCTCTTGGTGCACGTTCTTCAGGATGAAAATGATACCGGCAGGGGCATCTGGCGTGGCCGAGGTGACGGCACTGATCCCCCCTGGGGTTTTCTCCAGCTCAGGGTGTTGTTTGGCGTACTCCATGAGCTCCATACGGAATTCGTTGAGGCCCAGGTCCGTAATGGACACGCCACTGTTCATGTCCTCCAGATCAACTACCTCGGTCTGGAGGCGCTGGAGTTGCTCCCGACGGTATTCTAGATCGCCCTGCTCTTCCGGAGAGAGGAGGTTGTCATCTCCTGTAGAGGCCATGACCAGGGCTTTCATCCGGGTTTCTACGCGAGCTTTCAGATTGATGTAGTCATCCAGCTGCATGTCCGGCCAGAAGTTAATCATTTGGATCACGTCGTTTTGGCTGCCAATCCGGTCTACTCGCCCGAATCGCTGCACCAGGCGGACGGGATTCCAGTGAATGTCATAGTTGATGAGACAGTCGCAGTCCTGCAAATTCTGTCCCTCGGAGATGCAGTCAGTGGCAATGAGCATATCAATATCCGGCCCATTGGGCATCAATGCTTCCCGATCTTTGGATCGAGGCGAAAAGCAGGTTAGAATCGTGTTTAAATCGGCCTTTGTCTTGGGAGGCAGTTTGGCAGTGGTACGGCCTGCAACAGAACCAGTAACTAGGGCAGTATTGAGGCTATATTTTTCTTGAACAAACGCCCCGACATGGTCATACAAATATTCCGCGGTATCCGAGAACGCAGTAAATATAATGACCTTTCGATTCCCGGGGTTGATAGGATGCTCTACCTTTTTGGCAATGGTATCCAGCAGCATTTGGAGCTTGATGTCATGTTCTGGCGTGATTTTTTCTACCATAGCAGTAAGCGTATAGAGGGTGTTAAAATCTTCCTCCAGGTCATGTTGCCAAGCCAGGTAGTCCATGTCTTCCAGCTTGATCCGCACCTTTCGGCCTACAGAGAACAGGTCGCTTTCCTGGTCGTCCGCATCCAGGTCTCCAGCACCGGTGAAGTCCTGAAGCTCTAGGGTGAGATTGGGATCAAACTGTTCAATTTTTTCCAGTGTACGGGAAACCTGCTCTTGAATCCGTTGTAGGGTCAGCTGGAAAGCGTGGACTGAGCTTTCCAACCGCTTGAGGAGATTGATGCTCATCAGCCTCCGGATCCCCTGTTCCCGCCCAGCCTGGGTCAGATGGTTTTTTCCTTCATGATTTAAACTGGCATACTTGCCTATCCGACTTGGGAGGATATAGTTGGAAGGAGTATAAATGCTCAAAGTCAGGCTAAGAAGCAGGTCATAAATCTCATTGTACGTCACGGCTTGGTCCAGGTCTGTCAGTGAAGGACGCTTGGAGATGGGGGGTAACCGAATGGGGAACTTGCCCACCTCTTCCACGTTATAGTATTTCTCAATGTGACGGCGGGAGCGGGCGATGGTTACGGCATCTAGGATTTCAAAGAAATCAAAGTCCAGCATCCGCAGAAGTTGGTCGGTAGTGCGAAACTCTTGATCCTGTTCACTCCACTCGTTAAAAACTTTTTGTGCATTGCGGAATATCTCTTCCACGTTACGGCTGGTGTGCATCTTTTCTTTCCAGGTTGCGCTGTTCCCCTCGTAAGCCAAGGCCAACTGATTACGCAGATCATAGAAGCGATTGTTGACCGGTGTGGCAGAGAGCATCAGAACTCGAGTACGAGCGCCAGGGCGGATCACCTTTTCCATCAAATTGTCATAGCGGTTGTACTTCCCATCCTCCACGTGACCGCTGCCACCGTTTCGGAAATTGTGGGACTCGTCAATCACTACCAGATCATAGGCCGCCCAATTGAGTTTTGCTAAGTCTATTTCCCCGGAATGTCCCCTGGTTCGGGAGAGATCCGTGTGGTACAACACGTCGTAGCGCAGCCGGTCCCCGGCAATCGGATTATTCACGTAGTTCGCCTTATAGGTCATCCAGTTATCGCTCAGCTTCTTAGGGCAAAGAACTAGCACCCGCATATTTCGGTTTTCGTAGTACTTGATGACTGCCAGGGCGGTAAAGGTCTTGCCCAGTCCCACACTGTCGGCCAGGATACAGCCATTGTATTGCTCCAGCTTATTGATGATGGCCAACACCGCATCCTTTTGGAAGGTATAAAGTTTGTTCCATACTTGACTATCCCGAAAGCCATTGGCATCGTTAGGGAGATCATCTTCACTGACATGCTCTAAAAAGTCGTTAAAAATGTTGTAAAGGGCAAAGAAATATAAAAACTCTGGACTATTCTCTTGGTATGCCGAGGTAATGCTTTCCAAGACTTGCTCTGTTACATTCTGCATTCTCTTTTTGTCGGCCCATAGTTGATCAAATACAGCAAGATACGCCTTTGTCTCTGGGGCATCTAGCTGCTGGATCATGCTGAGCAAGTTGTCGCCCCGCTCGCAGCCGAGGTCGGCGCGGGTCAGGCCGTTGACCGGCGCATATACGACAGGTTCCGCCTGGTCAACAACAAGGAAACCGGGCATGGTCTCCTGGGTGCAGTTGGATTTAAAGGTGACCTTTCGGCGAATCCAATCTGCACACTCCCGCGCAATGGTTTTTTGGTTCAACTCATTGCGTAAGCGGATTTCAAACTCGCTGCCGTGGAGTGTTTGTTCCCGGTTTTTTCGGGGGATGTAAAATTCTCTTTGTTCTTTGGTGTCCTGCTCTGGAAGAAAGGTCGGTGCTGTGAATAGGAAGCGCAGCTGTTTTATCTGCTCCAGCTGGGTCTTAAGCTCTTCATAGGCATAGACCGAAAAACAGGCAGCAGCAATGGAAAGTGAACTGTTTCCCGTAACAGTAGCACGAAGATCCTCTGCTAGGGTATTTGTGATGTTATTAATAATTTTCATATGATTCCGCTCTCTGTTCTCTATTTCACCTTTGGTTATTTTGGGGAGTACTTTCAATGCGTTGCTTAGAGGCCGTCGACAAATAGCAGGTGAAGAAGATTCCTTCCTGTTAACCCGTCATCCGCCATGGTTCTGCTCCCTTTCTTCTTCTGGACTAGTAATTTTTCCGTTGTTTTCACTCTGAACTAATAAGGATTATATCATGTCAACCCAAAAACTGACAAGATTTTTCGCAGTTTTACACCTTCCCTCATAAAAATCTTTACACTAAATGGGCGGAGGTGGTGGAAATGATCGGAGAGCGCTTATCCGAAGTCAGAAAGGATCACGGAGACACCCAATCTTCCCTTGCCAAAAAACTGAATGTCTCTGTGGCCACTGTGCGAAGCTGGGAACAGGAGAAGAGCTCTCCTGCGCATGAAATCTTAGTAAACATCTGCAAAATGTACCGAGTTTCGTCGGATTATCTTTTGGGGCTGTCCAATGTAGACCCCAGCTATATCCAACGCCGCCGGTTGGAGTCATTTACCCAGCAAGAATTAGAAGAGTTGGCAGAATACGAGCGGTTTTTGCTTTGGAGAAGAAAACAAGAGAAATAAAAAATCCCAAGGTGATGTCTATAATCACCTTGGGAAATGTTTATAAAACAATATTTATTCCTGAGTTTGTGGTTCGATTTTTATGTCATATAAAGCATTTAACGCTTTATGCCGTTCGTATGCAGAAACGCTATTCCAAAGAGGTAGTGACTGCGGAATGAAAATTTTACTTTCCTTGTCACCCCGCATTCTCCTATTTGGAGGGAGGAGGAAATCGCTATCTTTGTATTCTTCTCTGCTCTGACACCAAATTTTGATTTTTTTCATTTGTCTGCCCATGCGGCTTAAGAGTCGGCAACTGAGATCTCTTACGGCTGTAGGAATATCAAAGCCATAGAGGACCTGCTTCGCATATTCCTTTCCATATTCTGTCAAACCATATGCAATCCCTTTCCAGATATATTCACAACCAATCAGATAGGGATAGAAAGCTTGGATAAGACTGCGATAGGCTAGGTTTAGTTGAGGTTTCCTAAAAAAGTCATACTCATTGGGTAATTCATCCATTGTCGGCAGTGTTTCCGTTTCTTCGTACAATTTGTAAGCATATTGCTTCATAAAGGTTATTAACTTTAGAATCAAATCGTTGTCCTTTTCTGGGAAAACCGATGATCCCCCTCTTCCGGTCCCATCAAACCAACTATTGTCTCTTATGTTTTGGCATAATTCTTTGATTTCAACAAGTGTAATCGCTGTATTTTCATCTTTTTTTAGAGCTTCTTCGATCATTCCTGTCGAAACTTCTTGATTCAGAATCTTTTTGCTATAGATTCCATCAATTAGAGTATATTTTATAGGTCTAAAACAATAGTACGTTTTCAAATTAATGATTCCATCTTTTTCTAAAGAGTCTAGCCCACGAGAAATTACCTGCTTACTAATATGGCATAGTGTTCGGTCATAATAAATCCTTCCCTGTGGTACACGCTCAGAGAATGATATTTTCCAATGATTTTCTTGTGTTGTCCAATGATCATTGGTTGTTTTAAAAAGGCCTAGCTCCCATAGCAACCGATTTAAAGTTCCCCGAAAACTACCTTTAGTGAGCAATAGCGGTTTTACGAGAACGATATATTCGCCGTATTTTCCTCGGGTTTCGATGCGATCCAAAGGGGCATCATACACTTCCTGGATCAAAATTTCTCGTTTGGAAGGAACTGTTGGATCAATGTCATGATGTTTACAATATTTTATGTGCCTTGCAAATTCATTTTCAATCAACTGCTTATTTCGTCCACCAGCCTTAAGCCGCTCCCCAGTAACATTGAAGTATAGGTCGGTAAAGTTAGAAAATATCTGCCCTGATCTTAAATGAGAAAATAATTCATGAGAAATTCGGATGTTTATCCCTCCTTTTGTGGTTGTTTAAAAATGTTACTTTTTATGTATATAATATCCTTTTTCTAGAGATTAAATATAATACATACAAAAAGTAACAATTTTATTTTACTATATCTTTTGGTATTTGTCAAGAAAATTATTTTATTTATTACTATCATTCATAAGCGTTTATGCCGCGAAAGTCCTCTTGTCATGAAAGGCCGGTGTGTTAGGCTTTGCCGCCAGGCAACCCAAGAAGGCCGCAGGCCGCGTGGGCTTGCCGGCGGTTGCCTAAAAACACACCGGCCAAAGCGTCATGACAAGAGGAACCGTGGAATAAATGCGTTGAATGGCTCATAATTTTCTTATTACGCGCTTCCTAAACGGTTCTACCACACGCACGCTTTTTCTCTCCATGGTTTTTCATGTTGCATACCATCCCCCTGTTTCTATTTTCAATCCTTTTGCGCACTCTGGGGGAAATTACCTTTCCCACGACCAACTGTTACGCTTTCGGCCTGCGGCCTGCAAGCGCAACACCTGCGGGGGAAAGGTATCCCCCATACCCCCTTACCAAAGGCCGCGAATGATGATTTTTTTATTTTATGGGAAGGAAAAGGGTAAGTGTTGTATTATGGAAAAAGCTCAAAATGTCCCCCCAATCCAAGCAAACCCTTCAAAATTCTCCCCCTTTTTTCGCTCACTTTTCCCAAGAACCCCCTTACCTACCAAGGAAAACACCGCTTATTTTAGGTCAACAAGCAGGTCAACAAACCGCGTCAAATCGCCTGCTTCCCCGCGGTTATCCCTTGCATTCGTCCAGGAACTATGCTATACTCCCAGGCAGGGAAACCCAATAAAACCAGTGCTTTTCTGTGCGATTGGTTCACGGACGATTAGCTCAGCTGGTATGAGCATCCGCTTGACGTGCGGGAGGTCACAGGTTCAAGTCCTGTATCGTCCACCAAAAAGCTCCCTGACCATCAGGGAGCTTTTTTTGATTTCCTACGACTTTCGTTTTGCCGGTACGCTGGAGGAGGAATCCCAATGGCACCAGCTTCCAAACCAGCTCCCAGACCCACCACGCGGATGTGGCTCCTGCTGCTCCAGGGGATGATCATCGGCACCGGGGCCATTCTCCCCGGGGTCAGCGGCGGGGTGCTCTGCCTGGCCTTCGGGCTGTATGAGCCTATGATCCAGCTGTTCACCCACCCCCTGCCCACCTTGCGGCGGCACCTGCGTCTCTTCCTCCCTCTGATCGGCGGGGGACTGGTGGGGTTTATCCTCCTGGCCCGGGTGGTGGAATACCTGCTTACCGTCTCCTCGGGGCCCACCATGACCCTCTTCGCCGGGCTCATTTTCGGCACCATGCCCGCCCTCTTCCATAAGACCGTCCGGGGGGAGGAGCGGAAGGCGGCCGCCTGGGTGGGGTTCGTCCTCTCTCTGGCTCTGTCGTTCACCCTCTTCCAGGTGCTGGACGAGGGGCCCAAGGACGCCTTCCTCCAGCCGGGACCGGGGCTGTTCCTGTTCTGCGGAGCGGTGTGGGGGTTGAGCATGCTCCTGCCAGGGCTAAGCTCCTCCTCCGTCCTCCTCTTCCTGGGGCTCTACCAGCCCATGGCCCAGGGGATTGGCCATCTGGACTTGACGGTGCTCCTGCCCATGGGGGCAGGGTTTTTGCTGACCATCCTGCTGCTGGCCCGGTTGGTGTCTTGGCTGCTGGAGCGGTACTACGTGGGCCTGACCCGGGTGCTGCTGGGGTTTGCCCTGGCCTCCACCCTGATGATCCTCCCCACCTCCTTTGCCGGGCCTGGGGCCCTGGCGCTGAGCTGCCTCACCTTCGCCGGGGGCTTTGCCCTGGCTTTCTGGATGGGCGGCAAGGCAAAATCATAATGGATCCATGCCCCAAGGGGGCGGGCGTTCGGCAGACGCCCGCCCCCTCGGTCTGGACAAGGGAAGCGCCCCCAGCTGGGAAACCAGCTGGGGGCGCTTCGTTGGAAGAAAAGAGGTTCCGTGAACGTTATGCCTGGGCGAACAAGTCGCTCATACGCTGAAGAATGGTGGCCACCTGTGCCCGGGTAGCGGTGCCCCTGGGGCTGAGGGTGGTGTCAGAGGTGCCGGTGATGAGGCCGGTGCCGGTGCTCCAGGCCATGGCAGCTTGGGCATAGGTGGCAATCTGGCCGGCGTCGGTGTACCCGGAGAGGTCGGCAGAGGCAGACAGGTCTGCGCCCTTATACTCGGCATACCGGTAGAGTATGGCGGCCATCTGCTCCCGGGTGAGGGCCTGGTTGGGGGCGAAAGCGGTATCGCTCACGCCATTGACGATGCCGTTTGCCCGGGCCCAGTAGACGGCGGTGCCGTACCAGCTGTCGGCGGCCACGTCAGAGAAGGGGTAGTCCAGGGCGGTGTCGGGCAGGGCGGGGGTGCCCTCCAGGCGGTGGAGGATGGTCACCAACTGGGCCCGGGTGGTGGTGCCGCTGGGGGCGAAGAGGCGGTCCCCGGTGCCGGTCATGAGGCCATTTTCATAGGCATAGGCCACGGCATCGTAGTACCAGTCGCCCTGGGTCACGTCGGTGAAGGGGAGCTCTGCCGGGGTCTCGGCCTGCTGGCTGTGCTGGAACACGGCCACGGTGCCGGAAACCTCGTTGGCGGTGAGCAGGAGGGCCTGGCCGGTGGGGCTCACCGCGGCGGGCACAACGCACATGCCTTCCACGGACACATCGCCCTGGGCGGGGTCGGTGCCCTCCTCAGGGAAGTCCACGGTGAAGTCCCGGGTGTTCACATATTCTACAAAGGTGGGGTGGGCGGGGTCGGAGAGGTCATAGACCATCACCCCGCCGATGCGCTCCAGACCCACGTAGGCATAGGGCTTGCCCTCCACCAGGTTCACGGTGACGCTCTCCGGCTCGGGGCCCTTGGCGTCGCTGCGGCTGTCCAGCTTGTTGTTCTTGTTGGAGGCGTTGAAGTGGTCGGGATAGGCCTGGGCGGTGATGCGCTCAAAGTCGCTGCCGCTGTCAAAGACCTGGGTGAGGCCGTTCTCGGTGACCTCGTAGAGGGAGAAGGACCGGCCGCCCAGGAGGAAGTTGGTGTCCTCCGCCACGGCGGGCAGGCCGTCCAGCTTGGTCTTGTCCAGCACTTCCACCTCCACGTCGGTGGTCTCGCCGTCGTTCTCCACGGTGCCGGTGACCACGGTGGTGATGTTGGCGTACTCCTCCCACTCCGAGGCGTCCCCCTCGTTGGCGGTGAGGAGGTAGGTCTTGCCGTCTACCTCATACAGGGTGATGCCGTCGGGCATGTACACCCCCAGGAAGTTCTCGGTCTGGAGATTGGCCTGCTGGTCCTCCTTGTTGGCGTCCAGCTCGTTGCCGGGCTGGCTGTGGTCCTTGAAGCCCAGGGAGTGGATGCCGGTGAACTGGCCGCTGGCCAGATCCAGCACGGCGATGCTGTTGGCCTCCTGCAGGGCCACATAGGCGGTGGTGCCGGCGGCGTTCACCGTGATGTACTCGGGCTCAAAGTCGGTGGAGGGGTTCAGGCCGCGCTTCAGCAGGACGTTGTCGGCCACCAGGGCCTCCCGCTGGCTGTCCCAGGCCTCGAAGGTGACGGTGTTGGGGGTGGGGGTCTCTGCCTCCAGGTCCACGATGGTCACGGAGCCCTGGGGATCGGTGCCGTTTTCATAGCCCTGGCGGGGTTCCCCCTCGTTGGCGGAGAGGACATACCGGCCGTCGGGGGAGAAGACCACGTTGTCCGGCTGCACCCCGGCGGTGTAATGGGCCAGGTATTCCCCGGCATAGTTGAGGAGCAGGATGGCGCCGTTGGCGGCATAGTCCTCGGCCTGCACGGCCACAGCGATGCGGTCGTGGGCGGTGTCCACGGCCACGCTGGTCAGGTCCCCGAAGGTGAAGCCGGGGATCATCCCGCTCACGTCCACCCGGGTTTCCAGGGAGAGGGTCTGCGCCTCCTGCCCGGCGGTGAGGCCGGCCAGGGAGACGATGTCCAGCTTCTTCTCCCGGCCGTTGACCAGGTAGAACTTCTGGTTATCCTGGTTGTAGGCTACGATCTCGGCCACGCCCCCCTCCTGGTCGGAGTAGCCGGTGGAATAGCCGGCGATCTTCTCCAAGGTGGGGGTGGTCTGCCCGTCCTGGGCGGCGAAGGCGCTGGGCACCAGCCCCACGGCCAGGATGCCGGCCATGAGCAGGGAAGCGCCCCGTTTCATCCGTTGGTTCATGGTTGTGATTCTCCTTACGATATGGATGGAATAAAATATGGGTCCCCTTTACCATACGGTATTTGAGGTGTTGTTTCCACCTGGAAACTGTGAAAGGGAGGTTAAATTTTTATAAGATTTTCATCCAAAGGAAGGGGTGGATTCATTGACTTTTCCCCTTTTGCGGCTTATACTAATGTATGCTTATACGCTGTGGCGGCCTGTGTGGTGGAGTGGCCGGCCCCGGCGCAGAGGAGAAATTTGAGAAAGAAGGTAAGAATCCAATGAAACGTAACCTCACCGTTTTGCTCCTGGTGCTGGCATTGGCGCTGTCTTTGGTTTCCCCGGCCATGGCTGTGGAGAGCGAAGACACCAGCGCGCCGGTCACCTGGGGGGAGCTGACTGCCGACAGCCCGGACTTGACCCTCCCAGTCACCGGGGAGCCTGACCAGGCGGTCACCAACCAGGAGGCTGTGGCCTACCTGCTCCGCTGGGCGGGCATGGAAGAGAGCCAGCTGGGCACCTACCCCGCTGACTACAACGCCATGGCCGACAGCATGGGTATGACCGACGGCATCGAGGGCTATACGCCCACCGCCACCTGCACCCAGGCCAACCTGGCAGTGATGCAGCAGTCCGCCCAGGTGCTCTATGACGCCCTCCACAGCGAGACCAGAGAGCCCCTGTTTATGAACGGCATGGCCCAGCCCATCTTCCCCTTCACCACCGGCGCGGTGGAAGAGGGCTATGACAACGCCAACAGCGACATCATCCGGTTCTTCGTCTACGTGGAAACCGACTATGACACTGACGACGACGGCAAGCTGGACCTGGTGAAGGCCCTGGTGCAGCTCCCCCGGGCCGCTATGGAGGGGGACTATCAGGCCGCCACCATCTATGAGGCCCGGCCCTACATCACCGGCTGTACCTCCGGCGATGTGCCTTACGGCGAGGAGGGCTATGACATCTCCAAGCTCTACAGCCAGCCCGAGGCCCGCACCCCCGTGGGGGAGGCCACCACCGAAGAAGTGGCCGCCGAGGCCGACTCCTCTGAGTGGTACTACTATAACCCCCACGAGGACATGTACGACTACGAGGACCTGACCTGGTATGACTACTACCTGGTCCGCGGCTATGCCGTGGTGGAGTGCGGCGGCCTGGGCACCCGCGGCTCCGACGGGTTCGAGACCTGCGGCACCGACCTGGAGATCGACGCCTTCAAGTGCGTCATCGAGTGGCTCACCGGCGACCGGGTGGCCTACACCGACAAGACCAGCAACATCGAGATCAAGGCCGATTGGTCCAACGGCAAGGTGGGCATGACCGGTCGTTCCTACGCCGGCACCACCCAGTTCGGCCTGGCCACCACCGGCGTGGAGGGCCTGGAGACCATCGTCCCCGTGGCCGGCATCGCCAGCTGGTATGAGTACACCAATGCCCAGGGCATCTCCACCGACAGTGACCCCGCTTACTCCGACTGGCTGGCCTGGTACTGCTCCGGCCGGTACCTGGACCCGGAGGACTGGGCCACCATCGAGGAGAAGTACGGCAACTACCTCAACCAGATCCGCAATGACCAGTGGGAGAGCAACGGCGACTACAGCGACCACTGGGTCAGCCGGGACTACACCTTGAACGCCGAGAACATCCAGTGCCCCGCCCTGATTGTCCACGGCCTGAACGATTACAACGTCCGCACCAAGGAGTTTGACCTCATGTACCAGGCCTATGAAAAGGCCGGGGTGCCTGCCAAGCTCCTCCTCCACCAGGACGGCCACCTCACCCCCACCTATCCCTCGGGCGGCCTCTCCTTCCTCATCGGGGAGACCTCCTATGACGCCATCCTGAACCAGTGGTTCAGCCACTACCTCTACGGCCTGGACAACGGCATTGAAAACATGGCCGCCGTCACCGCCCAGAGCAACACCAACACCATGGAGTGGAACACCTACGACGACTGGAAGACCGACCAGGCCGTCACCCTCAGCGGGGCAAGCGCCCAAGAGGAGACTGCCTCCATCAGCAGCGACTACGCCGCCATCGGCGTGGACCGCAGCAACTGGCAGGACACTTTCACTGCCGGCTCCACCGCTTCCAGCGCCATGTATACCATGGACGTCACCCAGGACACCACCATCAAGGGCTCCGTGGCGGTGAACTTCAGCGCCGCCACCCTCAACGGGGACGTGACCGGGGACAGCGTGACCCCCGAGGACCTGGCCAACCGGGACGGCCTCATGGTCAGCGCCATGCTGGTGGATATCGCCCCTGAGGGGGAGACCTTCCCCGCCTGCAACACCTCCGGCGCCTACGTGCCCAAGACCACCCTGGCCGAGGGCGGCGCCTGGCAGGGCGGCGGCCTGGAGAACCTGGACCTGGTGAAGCTGAACACCACCGACGTGTCCTACAAGATCATCACCCGGGGCTGGATGGACCTGTGCAACCCCGACGCTGGCTACGACTCTGCCTCCGCCGCCAACGGGATCTCCCTGGTGGAGGGCCAGTCCTACGACTACACTCTCTACCTCCAGCCCAACCTCTATGAGGTGCCCGCCGGCCACACCCTGGCTCTGGTGATCTACGCCTATGAGCCCGGCATGGCCAGCTACGACCAGAACTACACCATTCAGGTGGACAACGCCTCCGTGGCCGCACAGATCCCCGTGAGCGATGCCCCCACCTCCACCATCCGGACCTACTCCGACGTGGCCAGCACCGACTGGTTCTATGACGGCGTGAAGTATGTCTCCGACCGGGAGATCATGACCGGCGTGGACGAGGGCATCTTCGCCCCCCAAAGCAACACCACGAGAGCCCAGCTGGTGACCATGCTCTACCGCCTGGCCGGCTCCCCCGACCTGCCGGAGGAGGGCCTGGACTATCCCTTCTCCGACGTGGATGCCAGCAGCTGGTATGGCCCGGCGGTGTACTGGGCCCGGGCCAACGGCATCGTCACCGGCACCAGTGACACCACCTTTACCCCCGACCGCCCGGTGACCCGCCAGGAGATGGCGGCCATCCTCCACCGGTACGCCGAGTTTGCCGGCTATGACGTCAGCGCCTCCGCCGACCTCTCCGGCTACACCGACGCCGGGGACATCGCCGGGTATGCCCAGACCGCCATGGCTTGGGCCAACGGCGCCGGGCTTGTCACTGGCACCTCCGACACCACCCTGAGCCCCACGGGCAGCGCTGTCCGCGGCCAGGTGGCCACCATCCTCATGCGCTTTTTGGAGCACGTGGCGGTCTGATCCCCCCACCCCCTCCAACGGCATACAGAAACCCGGGAGCGGGCCCATTGGGCCCGCTCCCGGGTCTTTTTACAGATTGGTATGGCGTTTCGGCGGGGACGGTCAGCGGCTCTGCCGGTCCTCCCGCCGCCAGAGGAGGATGCCCACCAGATCGGCAAGGAACCAGCCGATGGGAATGGCCATCCAGATCCCCGTAACCCCCAGGGCCGGCAGGGCGGAGAGGGCATAGGCCAAGGCCACCCGGGTGCCCAGGGAGCACACCGTGAGCACCACCGACACCGCCGGCCGGTTCACCGCCCGGAAGTACCCATAGAGCAGGAAGAGGATGCCAATGCCCAGGTAGAAGGCCCCCTCGATGCGCAGGTACCCGGTGCCCACGGCGATGACGTCCACCGCCTCTGCCCCCACGAACACCGCCATGAGTTGGGGGGCCAGCAGGCATACCAGGCCCCCCAGAACCAGGCAGAACACCACCACCCAGAACACCGCCCACCGGGTGCCGCTGCGGATCCGGGCCCGCTTTTGGGCCCCGAAGTTCTGGGCCACAAAGGTGGAAAAGGCGTTGCCAAAGTCCTGCACCGGCATGTAGGCCAGGGTGTCGATTTTCACCGCCACGGCGAAGGCGGCCATCACCGTGGTGCCAAAGCTGTTCACCAGCCCCTGGACCATGAGGATGCCGAAGTTCATCACCGACTGCTGCAGGCAGGTGAAGCCGGACAGGCTCAGCAGTTGGCGGAGGGTGGCTTTGTTCCAAACCCGGTCCTCCCGCCGCACCCGCAGGGCGGGGAAGGCCTTCCAAGTGTACCCCGCCAGCCCCAGGCCGGCCAGATACTGGGAGATCACCGTGGCCAGGGCCGCCCCCTGCACCCCCATCTGGAGGGGCACCACAAAGAGGAGGTCCAGGCCGATGTTCAGCACCACCGAGATTCCCAGGAAGAGCAGGGGGGTGACGGAGTTGCCCACCGCCCGGAGCAGGTTGGCAAAAAAGTTATAGAGAAAGGTGGCCACAATCCCGGCAAAGACCCACAGCAGGTAGGTCTTGGTGAGGCCTGTGACCTCCGGGGGAATCTGCAGCAGGAGGAGGATGGGGTCCACCAGGGCGTAGACCAGGGCGTTGAGCACCAGGGTGATGGCGCCAATGAGGAGAAAGGCCTGGAAGATGCCGCTGCGCAGCTTGTCCGGGTCCTGCCGGCCAAATTGGATGGAGAAGTAGACGCTGCTGCCCATGCACAGCCCCAGAAGGATGGAGGTGAGAAAGGTCATCAGAGTGTAGGAGGACCCCACCGCAGCCAGGGCCCCCTCCCCGATGAACTGCCCCACCACCCAGGTGTCGGCCAAATTGTACAGTTGCTGCAAGAGGTTGCCCAGGATCAGGGGGAGGGCAAACCCCAGCAGGCCCCGGGGAATGCTCCCCTGGGTCAGGTCGCGTTTGGTGTGCATGGCGGGATCCTTTCTGGGGAAAACGGTCTCGGCTCTCAGTGTAGCACGCCGGGCGGCGAAACGCAAATGGGGCGGCGCGGTTTAACCAAAAGGAAACAAAGATTTCTCCGTTTCCTGATGGAAGGGGAACCGGCGGATGGCTACAATAGAGAAAAAAGACGAAAGGGTAGGGGGAAATCCCGGGAAAACCCGGCAGATTTTTGCACCAGCAGGCCCCGTCAAAGAAAATTTTCCTAGGAGTTACAAAGGCCCGTATGGGCCTTGTAATTTTTCGCCGGACAGGGAGGAAACCCAGCATGGAACAAGGCATTACATGGGAGGATCGGGTCAAGGGCGCGTACGCGTCCCTGCGCCCGTCAGAGCAGAAGGTGGCGGAGTTTTTCCTGGCGCACGCCGAGGAGTTGGAGGACCTCACCATCGGGGAACTGGCCCGGGGCGCCGGGGTCAGCGAGCCCACGGTGATCCGCTGCGTCCGGGGGCTGGGCTACCGGGGGTACCGGGAGTTCAAAGGGGCCCTCAGCCAAAAGGAGGGCCAAGTCCGGGGGAACGCCCTGGACTATCTGGGGGGCTTTGCCCTGCGGCCCTGGGAGCGGATGGGGGACCTCCCCCTCAAGGCGGTGCGCACCCACCGGGCGCAGCTGGAGGAGACCTTGAAGTCGGTGCCCACCGGGGAGCTGGAGCGGGCCGCCCGGATCCTGGCCGGGGCGCAATTCATTGATATCTATGGGGTGGAGAACTCCTGCGCCCCGGCCAGCGACCTGCTGACCAAGCTCACCTACCTGGGCCTGCCCTGCCGGTTTCACACCGACGCCTATCTCCAGCAGATTGGGGCGGCCCATCTGCGGCCGGGGGACGCGGCCATCGCCTTCTCCCACTCGGGCAAGTCCATGGACACGGTGAAGGCCCTGCGCCTGGCCCAGAAGGCCGGGGCGGTGACCATCGCCGTGGCCGGGGGGGAGGACCCCGTCCTCTTCCGCTACGCCGACGTGGCCCTGGGCGTGGGGGGAACGGCCCAGACGGTGTACGGCAAGGCCATCTTCTCCCGGGTGGCCGACTTGGCGGTGGTGGATATGCTGTACATGGCGGTGATCCTCAGCGACTACGAGCGCTTCTCCCACAACTTGGACCACAGCGGCCAGGTGATTGCCGACCGGGACTACCCGGACCAGTAACTCCCAGGCCGGGCGGCGGAAGGCCAGAGAGCAAACAGGAACCTTGTAGGGAAAACTACAAGGTTCCTGTTTTTTCTCTGACAGGATTTAACCATGGCTTCACGGGGGTTTTACGGGACAATGGTGGTAAGCGGCTGGTCACCTTTGCTACACTGCACTTGTAAACGGAAGCGGGCCGCCCTGCTGGCCTGCCATCTTGCAGAAAGGAAAAGGAGAAGCACTGCTATGTTAGAACTCAGCCATATTCAAAAGTCGTTCGACGGGGTTTCGGTCCTCAAGGATATTTCCATCCAGGTAGAGGATGGGGAGATTGTCTCCATCCTAGGCCCTTCCGGCTGCGGCAAGACCACCCTGCTGAACATCATCCTGGGCATTGTAGAGGCCGACGCCGGCACCATTGTGTATAACGGAGAGGACCTCACCCGGACGGTGATGGAAAAGCGCGGCTTTAACATCGTCTTTCAGGACTACGCCCTGTTCCCCAACCTGAACGTCTACCAGAACATCACCTATGGGCTGAAGAACAAGCCCGGCATCTCCTCCAAGGAAGAGGTGGAGGAACTCATCCACCTCCTGGGCCTGGAGGACCACCTGAACAAGCGGGTGGACCAGCTCTCCGGCGGCCAGAAGCAGCGGGTGGCCCTGGCCCGCACCATGGTGATGAAGCCCCGGATCCTCCTGCTGGACGAGCCCCTGTCCGCCCTGGACGGGGTGATCAAGGAGTCCATCAAGGACCGGATCAAGACCATCGCCCGGGAGTACCACCTGACCACCATCATCGTCACCCACGACCCTGAGGAGGCCCTCACCCTCTCCGACCGGGTGCTCATCATCGACCAGGGGACCATCGCCCAGTACGGCCGCCCGGCAGAGATCATCCAGAAGCCGGAGAACGATTTCGTGCGGAAGTTCATCCTCAACCAGCTGGAGATCAAGCGCAACAACATCTATGCTCTCTTCGGGAGCAGCGCCAACTCCATTGCCGGATAACCCGAGGACACCGACATGAAACGGAAATCTTGGGAGCTGAAGCTCATTTTCCTGGTTTTGGTGGCGGTCTTTGCCATCTTCCTGGCGGTGCCTGCCATCCGGCTTCTGCTCAAGTCCTTTTTGGGGGAGGATGGCCTCACCGGGGCCTACTACCTGGACGTCTTCTCCGGCAAGGGGTTCACCACGGCCCTGGGCAACAGCTTTGCTGTGTCCATCGTCTCAGCCCTGGTGGCGGTGGGCATCGCCTTTGTCATGGCCTACATCATCCACTACACCCGCCTGCCCCGGGGCTTTAAGCGGTTTGTCCAAGCGGTGGCCACCTTACCCATGTTCCTGCCCACCATCACCTACGGCTTTGCCATCATCTACTCCTTTGGCAAGCAGGGCCTCATCACCCGGCTGCTGGGCCACCAGTTCTTTGACATCTACGGCTTTGGCGGCCTGCTGGTGGGGTATGTGATCTACACGGTGCCGGTGGCCTTCCTGCTGATCCACAACACCATGGGGTATGTGGACAAAAAGACCCTGGTGGTCTCCAAGGCCATGGGGGACGGGACCCTGTCCACCTTCTGGATCGCCATCCTCCGCCCCCTGCTGGGGACCTTGGCCGGCGCCTTCATCCAGGCCTTCTTCCTCTGCTTCACCGACTTCGGCATTCCCGCCTCGGTGGGCGGGGATTACGAGGTCATCGCCACTGTGCTCTACAACGAGATGCTGGGCGGCGTGCCCGACTTCAACCGGGGCGCGGTGATCTCGGTGGTGATGCTCCTGCCCTCCATTGTGAGCATCCTCCTGCTGCGCTTCCTGGAGCGGTACAACATCCGTTATGACCGCATCAGCGACGCCGACCTGCGCCGCAACCCCGGCCGGGACACCGCCTGGGGCCTGTCCGGCACGGTGCTGGCCATCCTGATCCTGTGCATGTTCGTGGTGATCTTCGTGGTGCCCCTGGTGGAGCGCTGGCCCTACCAGACCGGGTTCACCTTGGAACACTTCCAAGAGGTCTTCTCAGACAATGAGCTGCAGACCGTCTACCTCAACTCCTTGGGTATGGCCCTGGCCACGGCGCTGTTCGGCACCCTGGCGGCCTACGGCGCGGCCCTCATCACCGCCCGGAGCAAGCTGCCCGGCTGGTGCAAGCAGGTCATCGACGCCATCGCCCTGGTGACCAACACCATCCCCGGCATGGTCCTGGGCCTGGCCTTCCTGTTCGTCTTCTCGGGGACCTCCCTGCAAAACACCTTCCCCCTGATGATCCTGTGTAACATCGTCCACTATTTCTCCACCCCCTACCTGATGATGAAGAACTCCCTGTCCAAGATGAACGCAGGGTGGGAGACCACCGCCATGCTCATGGGGGACAGCTGGCCCAAGACCGTCCTCCGGGTGGTGACCCCCAACGCCGCGGCCAGCCTCATCGAGACCTTCAGCTATTACTTCATCAACTCCATGGTCACCATCAGCGCCCTGATCTTCCTGGCCGGGGCCCGCACCATGGTCCTCACCACCAAGATCAAGCAGCTGCAGTACATCAACGAGTATGACCAGGTGTTTGTGCTGTCCCTGCTGATTTTGGCTACCAACCTCATTGCAAAAGCCATCTTTACCTGGCTTGCAAATAAAAGTTCCCGGAAGGGAAGCAGTAACGCAAAGAAGAGAAAGGAAATGAAAGCATCATGAATCTCAAGAAGTTATTGGCTCTGGGCCTCTCCCTCACCATGGCCACCGCCCTGCTGGCCGGCTGCGGCGGCACCGGCGACGGCGCCGCCTCCGGCGAAGGGGGCACTGCCTCCGGCGAGCAGGTCATCATCTACTCCAACGCCGACGACGAGGCCATCACTGCCATGGAGAACGCCCTGGACAGCAACGGCTATGAGGGCCAGTATGTGTTCCAGACCTTCGGCACCTCTGAGCTGGGGGGCAAGCTCCTGGTTGAGGGCACCGACCTGGAGGCCGACATGGTCACCATGAGCACCTTCTACCTCCAGAGCGCCCAGGACAAGAACACCATGTTCCTCCCCCTGACCTTTGATGTGAACACCCTGGAGGAGGTCCCCGACTACACCGCCCCCATCACCTCCCAGGAGGGGGCCATCATCGTGAACACCGAGATGCTGGCGGAGAACAACCTCCCCATGCCCACCTGCCTGAAGGACCTGGCCGACCCCGCCTATGCCGGCTTCGTGGCGGTCACCGACGTGCAGTCCTCCTCCACCGCCTGGCTGCTGATCCAGGCCCTGATCTCCGAGTACGGGGAAGAGGAGGCCGAGACCATCCTCCACGACATCTACGCCAACGCCGGGGACCACGTGGAGTCCTCCGGCTCCGCCCCCCTGCAGCTGTGTGAGGCCGGCGAGGTGGCCATCGGCTTCGGCCTGCGCCACCAGGCCGTGGCCGCCAAGAACGACGGCCTGCCCATCGACTATGTGGACCCCACTGAGGGCAACTTCTCCCTGACCGAGTCCGTGGCCGTGGTGGACAAGGGGGAGGCCACCAACCCCCTGGCCATGGAGATGGCCCAGTGCATCATCGACAACGGCCGGGCCGAGCTGCAGACCTACTACCCCAACCCCCTGTATGAGGGGGAGAGCGCCGACAACGCCAACAAGTCTGCCTATCCAAAGACCTTCAGCGAGCCGCTGACCTTTGAACTCTACGAGCACCACATCGAGATCTCCGAGGCTGCCAAGCCCTGAGCAATCCCGTGATCCCCATCATACTCCATAAGAGAAGGGCGTGACCGCGCCCTTTTCTTATGGACAAAAACCGGGAAACACCCCGGGAAAATGGAAGAAATTAGAAAAGGAAGTAGTATCATGAACCAGTATAAGCTTTTGACCCCCGGTCCCCTCACCACCACCGACACGGTGAAGGCCGTGATGCAGGTGGACCACTGCACCTGGGACGACGATTACAAGCAGATCACCCAGCGCATCCGCGCCCAGCTGCTGGCCCTGGGCCATGTGGCCGAGCCGGCATACACCGCCGTGCTGATGCAGGGCAGCGGCACCTTTGGGGTGGAGTCCGTCCTCACCACCGTGGTGGGGCCCAAGGACAAGGTCCTCATCGCCGCCAACGGGGCCTATGGCCTGCGGATGACCGACATCTGCCGCCACGCCGGGGTGGCCTACACCCTCTATGAGCAGCCCAACGACCAGCGCCCCGAGGCCGGCGTGGTGGCCAAGTATCTGGCGGAGGACCCCGCCATCACCCACGTGGCCATGGTCCACGGGGAGACCACCAGCGGCATCCTCAACGACGTGGCCGCGGTGGGCCAGGTGGCCAAGGCCGCCGGCAAGACCTTCCTCGTGGACGCCATGTCCACCTTCGGCGGCATCGACATCCCCCTGGCCGACTGGGGGATCGACTTCCTGGTCTCCAGCGCCAACAAGTGCATCCAGGGGGTTCCCGGCTTCTCCTTCATCCTGGCCAACCGGGAGAAGCTGGCCGCCTGCGCCGGCCAGGCCCGCTCCCTGTCCCTGGACCTCTATGACCAGTGGAAGGGGATGGAGGACGGCGGCGGCAAGTGGCGCTTCACCTCCCCCACCCACGTGGTGCTGGCCTTTGACCAGGCCCTGAAGGAGCTGGAGGCCGAAGGGGGCATCCCCGCCCGCCACGCCCGGTACGACGAAAACCAGCGCCTGCTGGCGGAGAACTTCCAGGCCCTGGGCTTCCGCCCCTACCTGGACCCGGCGGTCCAGGGACCCATCATCACCTCCTTCTGCTATCCCGAGGGGGCCACGTTCACCTTTGACCAGATGTACCACTACATCAAGGACCGGGGCTATGTCCTCTACCCCGGCAAGGTGATGGAGGCCGACACCTTCCGGGTGGGCAACATCGGGGAGATCTATCCCGAGGATATTTTGAAGCTCAGCGCCATTCTGGCAGACTTTCTGAAGGAAACGGAGGCAGCACAATGAAACCCCAACTGATCATCTTCGACTGGGCAGGCACCACCGTGGACTACGGCTGTTTCGCCCCGGTCAACGCCTTTGCCCTGGCCTTCCAGAAGTTCGGGGTGAACCCCACCGTGGAGGAGATCCGCGCCCCCATGGGCATGCTCAAGCGGGACCACATCCGCACCATGCTGGCCATGCCCGCCATCCGGCGCCAGTGGGAGGAGCAGCAGAGCGCCGCCCCCGACGAGGCCGCCGTGGAGAAGATCTATGGC
This sequence comes from uncultured Eubacteriales bacterium, assembly GCA_900546255.1. GTDB lineage: Bacteria > Bacillota > Clostridia > Oscillospirales > Oscillospiraceae > Evtepia > Evtepia excrementipullorum. The sequence continues at coordinate 24,543 of URCB01000004.1, read as the reverse complement.
GTCTTTGAGGACTCCCTCATGGAGAGCCTGGCGGACTACGCCGCCCCCAAGCCCGGGGTGGTGGAGACCGTGGAGGCCCTCCGGGCCCAGGGGATCCGCATTGGCTCCACCACCGGCTACACCGATCAGATGATGGCCGTGGTGACCCAGGGCGCCGCCCGGCAGGGCTATGCCCCCGACGCCTGGTTCAGCCCGGACAGCGTCCAGGGCCTGGGCCGGCCGTACCCCTACATGATCTATGCCAACATGGCCCAGTTCCAAATCCCCTCCGTAGCCGATGTGGTGAAGGTGGGGGACACGGTCGCGGACATTCAAGAGGGAAAAAATGCCGGCATCCTCTCCCTGGGGGTGCTGGAGGGCAGCAGCGTCCTGGGCCTCACCCAGGAGGAGTACGAGGCCCTCCCGCCCCAGGACAGGGAGCGTGTCCTGGCCCGGGCCAAGGAGGCCTTCCTGGCCGCCGGGGCCGACGGCGTTTTGTTAAACCTGTCCCAGCTGCCCCAGTGGCTGGAGGAACAGGAGAAGGAGTGACTCCTGCCGGTCCAGCGGCCCTCCCGAAAGGGAGGGCCGCTTTCGTCAAATGGGGGAGAATACTCCTTGGTAGCACTGCCACCATTCTCATGCGCTTCTGCCAGACCGTGGCCCAGTAAGATTCTGCCTTGCGGCCGAAAAGGAGAGCACCCACCGGTGCTCTCCTTTTCCCTTGCTGGGGCCGGTTCCTTTTGACAGGGCTTGCCTGCTGTGGTATCATGGGACCCTCCCATACCACGGAAAGGAGAGATAGCCATGCAATGGATGATCGCGTCGGACCTGCACGGTTCGGCTTACTATGCCCGGGCCCTGGCGGAGGCCTTCGCCCGGGAGGGGGCAGACCGGCTGGTGCTCTTGGGGGACCTGCTCTACCACGGCCCCCGGAACGACCTGCCCCGGGAATACGCCCCCAAGGAAGTGATCCCCCTGCTCAACGGCCTGGGGGACCGGCTCCTCTGCGTCCGGGGCAACTGCGACAGCGAGGTGGACCAGATGGTGCTGACCTTCCCCATCCTGGCCGATTACGCCGTTTTGGCCCTGGGGGAGCGGCTGGTCTACTGTACCCACGGCCATGTGTGGAACCGGGAGAACCTGCCGCCCCTCCGGCCGGGGGATCTCCTCCTCCACGGCCACACCCATGTGCCCGCCTGGGCCCCCTTTGGGGCGGGGAACCTCTGCCTCAACCCGGGCTCCCTGGCCATCCCCAAGGAGGGCAGCCCCCACAGCTACATGACCATCCAGGACAACCAGATCCTGTGGAAGACCCTGGAAGGGGACACCTACCACGCCCTGGTCCTGTGACGACAAACCCGCCCCTGATACGGAACCACTTCCGTGTCAGGGGCGGGTTTTGCGTGGAGGGTAGGAAAAAAGCCCGTTGGCAAGACGTTCCGCCGCCGGCTGGCAGCAGGGGCTTTTGGGTTATCGGACGATCCGCTCCAGCCGGGGGCCCAGGCGGCTGAGGATCTCGTTGGTGATGGTCCCGGCCTGCTGGGCCAGGTCGTAGGCGGTGATGGTCTCCTGGCCGCTGGTGCCCAGGAGCACGGCTACGTCCCCCGGGTCCACGGCGGGGATTTCCGTCACGTCCACCAGGGTCTGGTCCATGCAGATCCGCCCCACAATGGGGGCCCGGCACCCGTGGAGGAGGACCTGCCCCCCGGTCAGGGTCCGGGGCAGCCCGTCGGCGTAGCCGATGGCCAGCACCGCCACCTTGGTGGGCCGCTGGGCCACGAAGGCCAGGCCATACCCGGCGGCACACCCCGGGGAGAGGGTTTTCACCGACGCCACCCGGGCTCGGAGGGAGAGCACCGGCCGCAGGTCCGGGGCGGCCAGGTTCCGGTCCTCCCGGGCGCTCAGCAGGCCGTAGAGGGCGATGCCCACCCGGGCATAGTCCCCGCCCAGGTCGGGGTAGTTGAGCAGGCCGTGGCTGGCCAGGAGGTGGACCTTGGGCAGGGCGATCCCCTGGTTCTGAAGGCGCTCCAGCAGCTCCCGGAAGGCCTGGGCCTGGCGGTGGACATAGGCCTGATCCCGGGAGGTGGTGCCGTCGGCGGTACACAGGTGGGTGTAGATCCCCTGGATGCGGAGGGAGGGCAGGGCAAAGATCTGCCGGATCTCCTCCAAGTGGCCGCTGGCCTCCCCCAGGCGGTGCATTCCCGTGTCCACCGCCAGGTGGACGGACAGGGGGCGGCCATAGGCCGCCAGCTGGCGGGCGTAGGCCGCATCCACCACCGTCTGGGACAGGCGGTACCGCCGCAGCAGGGGGAACTGGTCCGGGTGGGTGTATCCCAGAATGAGGATCTCCCCCCGGATGCCCCCCTTCCGCAGCTGGATGCCCTCAGACAGGCAGGCCACGCAGAAGGCGGACACCCCCTCCCCCTGGAGGATGCGGGCCACCGGCAGGGCCCCGTGGCCGTAGGCGTCGGCCTTCACGGCGGGCATCAGCTGGCAGCCCGGGGGCAGCAGGGCCCGGAGGGCCGCCACGTTGTGGACCAGGGCCGCCCGGTCCAGCTGGACCCAGGCCCGGCCAAGCTGGGGCACCTGGGGGCGCAGCCGCCCCAGCACCCAGGTGACCACCCCCGCCGCCAGGAAGGACAGCAGGCACACCATCAGGTACTGGACCAGGCTGTTGCCCACCAGAATCTCGGTGAGCCCCACCACCTTGGCCCCGCCCCGGAGGACCACCAGCATGGCGGGGTGGAGGATATACACCCAGGTGGACAGGGTCCGGCAGGCCGCCGGGGCCTTGGCAGGCCAGGCCAGCAGCAGCCGGTACAGGAAGCACATCACCAGGGGCAGCAGCAGGTACATGCTGTCGTGCCGCTGCAGGCCCAGGTGGCGCAGGAGGAAGCCCTCCCCGGTCATCAGGGCCAGGGAGAGGGCCAGCCCCAGGCCGGCCGCCCAGGGCAGGGGGGCCGGGCCCCGCTTGCCCATCTGGGCCCCCAGGAGCAGGAAGAGGGGGGCCATAAACAGGCCGTTGCGGGTGTAGGAGAAGAGGTGGAATCCCGCCTCATACAGGCTGGCCAGGGGGGCGATCTGGGCGGTGAGGCCGTAGTAGCTGTCCCCCAACAGGGCGATGGCGTAGAGCACGCCCACCGCCACCCACAGCCCCCGCCCCCGGAACACCCGGGACAGGCCATACACCACCAGCAGCCCCATGGCGCAGGCGGGGAAGTACCACAGATGGTAGAAGGTGCCGTCAAAGACCAGCAGCCGCACCCCGTCCAGAAGGCTTAGGTCCTGGTAGTGGCCGGCATACCAGCCGATGGGGAGGTAGAGGACCACCGCCACCAGGTACAGCAGCAGGATCTTCCGCACCTGCCGCCCCAGGGGGGCAAAACTGCCCTTGCCCTCCAGCACCTGCCCCAGGACGAAGTGGCCGGTGACCATGAAGAAGAAGGGCACCGCCACCCGGGCCAGGCACCGGGTGAGGAAGAAGTCCCCCGCGGCAGAGTAGGTGGTCAGGGGGGAGATGTGGATGGCCACCACCAGCAGGGCGGCCAGGATCCGAAAGGCGTCCAACCCGCCGTAGGCGCGGGACTTAGGCATGGTCCGCCCCCCATTCTGTGAGGAGGAACCCGTCCACGTTGTTGCCGGAGAGGGTGCAGCGGCCCTCCTCCGGCAGGTCCACCACCGTGGGCCCCTGGGGGGCGGCGGGCAGGAAGGAGAGGGTCACATTCCCGTGGCGGTATCGACGGGATTCGTAGGGAAATGCCCGGATCCAGGCGATATACTCTTCCAGGGTCAGGTCCCGCTCCGCCATGAGGGCGGCGTGGGGCTGGCCCACGTAGCGGAAGTGCCAGGGCTCGTGGCCGATGCCGGTGATGGCCTCCTTCCCCGCCGGGTAGCGCTGCACCCATCCATACTGGGCCATGGTCTGCCGGAAGGTCTGGCAGAGGCCCTCATAGGGGAAGGCGGGGCGGATGAAGTCAATCTCCCCCTGGTTCAGGCCCAGGTCGATGGCCAGTCCCGTCTGGTGCTCGCTGCACCCGGGGCAGGCCACATAGGTCTGGGTGAAGGGCAGGCCATTCTCCGCCAGGGAGCCGTCCCAGATGGCCTGCTGCTCGGCCAGGGCCCGCCAGCCGCTGACCGGTACGATCCCCTTCCACCCGTCGATGGCGGCCATGAGGCTGTCTAAGGCCTGGGCGGCCCGGCGCTCCAACTGGACGCCGGTGCCCGCCACCGTGACCAGGTCCGGCTGGGGGAGGGGATGGCAGGGGTGGTGGGCGTTGACCAGAATGAGATCCCCCTGGTGCACCGCTTCCGGGGGCAGAATGCGAGTGATCACGGCGCCATCACCTGCCCGAGAATGGTGTCCAAAATCTCCGGGAAGGAGAAGCCGGCGGCCTTCATCATGCCGGGGAAGCGGCTGTGCTCCGTAAAGCCGGGGATGGTGTTGACCTCGTTGAACACGATCTGCCCCTCGGGGGTGAGGAAGCAGTCCACCCGGGCAAAGCCGGTGCAGCCCAGGGCCCGGTAGATTACCTTGGCGGTCTCCTTCACCCGCCGGGCGGTGTCGGGAGACACCCGGGCGGGGACGTGGATGGCGGAGGTCTTCAGGGTGTACTTCTCCGTGAAGTTGAAGAAGCCCTGGGAGAGCTCGATCTCGTCGATCTCCCCCACCACCAATTCCTGGGTGCCCATGACGGCGCAGCCCACCTCGAAGCCGGGGATGGCCTCCTCCAGGATCACCTGGGCGTCGTACTCCAGGGCCAGGTCCAGGGCGGGGCGGAGCTCCTCCGGCCGGTGAATCTGGGAGATGCCGTAGGAGGAGCCGGCGTTCACCGGCTTGACGAACAGGGGATACCCCGTCTGCTGGGCGAAGTCCGCGGCCCGCTGGGGGTCCTCCCAGGCCTGGAGCACCAGGGAGCGGGGGACGGCCACCCCGGCCAGCTTGGCCAGCTTGTGGGCCCGGTCCTTGTCCATGCACAGGGCGGAGGCCAGGGTGCCGCAGCCGGCCACGGGGATCCCCGCCAGCTGGAAGAGGCCCTGGACGGTGCCGTCCTCCCCGTTGGCCCCGTGGAGAATGGGCAGGGCGCAGTCCAGGGGAATCACCCGGTTCTCGTGGGGGAAGAGGGCCAGCAGCCCGTGAACCGCCGGGTCCGGGGAGACCGCCACAGGGGTGAGGTGGTCCAACGCCTCGGCCCAAGTGTCGGTGGCGATGTGTTCGTAGGCCCCGGAATAGAGGTACCAGCGGCCGGTCTGGGTGATGCCCAGGGGGAGGATGTGGTACTTCTCCCCGTCTAGGTTGGTCAGCACTGCGTAGGCCGACTGGAGGGACACGGAATACTCCGGGGAGTTGCCGCCAAAGAGGACGGCAAGGGTGGGCTTCTTTTTCATAACTGCCTCCTGTGTTGCGCAAAGAACGAAAAAGGTTCGGATTTCCCCGAAAAAGCAGGGAAATCTCTGATGATCTGCCTGTAATTATAGCAAAGAAAAATGATGGGGGATTTAAGAAGTCCTTGCGCTTTTCTTAAAAACAATTGTGGCTTTCTTAATAGGTCTTAAGAAAAAATGAAGGAATCCCCGGGGTGACCGGCAAAAAACCTGGAAAAATTGAACAAAATGTGAATATTCCTTGGGTTTATCTTGACAAAGGGAAAGCCGGGGGGTATATAATATCAAAAGTAATCACTGATTACCTAAAAGAGAATGAAACACCATCAATATATGGAGGAAACGTATCATGGTATTTGAAGCAATTGCAGAACTGGTAGCCGAGCGGGTGGAGAAGGACGTCTCCGAGATCACCATGGACAGCAAGTTCCAGGACCTGGGCATCGACTCCCTGGACACCGTGGAGCTGCTGATGAACCTGGAGGACAAGCTGGGCATCGAGGTGGAGCTGGACCAGAAGGTGGAGACCGTGGGTGACCTGGTGGCCTTCATCGAGAGCAAGCAGGCATGATCCACACGCCCTTATGTGACCTGCTGGGGATCCAGTACCCCGTTTTTCAGGGGGGCATGGCCTGGATTGCCGACGGCAAGCTGGCCGCGGCGGTGTCCGAAGGGGGCGGCCTGGGCATCCTGGCCGCCGGCAACGCCCCCGGGGACTATGTCCGGGAGCAGATCCGCATCGCCAAGTCCCTCACCCAGCGCCCCTTCGGGGTGAATATCATGCTCATGAGCCCCTTCGTGGAGGAGGTGGCCCAGGTGGTGGCCGAGGAGAAGGTAGCCGTGGTCACCACCGGCGCCGGCAACCCCACCAAGTTCATGGCCCAGTGGAAGGAAGCGGGGATCAAGGTGATCCCCGTGGTGGCCTCCGTGGCCATGGCCAAGCTCATGACCCGGCTGGGGGCCTCTGCCCTCATCGCCGAGGGCGGGGAGAGCGGCGGCCACGTGGGGGAACTGACCACCATGGTCCTGGTGCCCCAGGTATGTGACGCCACCGACCTGCCCGTCATCGCCGCCGGCGGCATTGCCGACGGCCGGGGGGTGGCAGCGGCCTTCATGCTGGGGGCCTGCGGGGTGCAGATGGGCACCCGCTTCCTCAGCGCGGAGGAGTGCTCCATCCACCCCGCCTACAAGGAGAAAATTCTCAAGGCCAACGACCTGTGCACCATGGTCACCGGCAAGCGCCTGGGCCACCCGGTGCGCAGCCTGCGCACCCCCTTCGCCCGGAACTACGCCAAGGCCGAGTACGGCGGCCTGGACGACGAGGCCCTGGAGGCCCTGGGCACCGGCGCCCTGCGCAAGGCCGTGGTGGAGGGCGACCTGGAGGAGGGATGCTTCCTCTCCGGCCAGGTGGCCGCCATGGTGAAGCAGGTCCAGCCCGCCGCTGACATCGTGCGGGAGGTCATGGAAGGGGCCGAGCCTGTGCTGAAAGGAGCCACGAAATGGGTAAAATAGCATTCGTTTTCGCCGGCCAGGGGGCCCAGTACCCCGGCATGGGCCAGGAGCTGGCCCAGTGCTCCCCGGCAGCGGCCCAGGTGTTCCAGCAGCTGGACGCCCTGCGCCCTGGCACCTCCCAGCAGTGCTTTTCCGGCACCGAGGCCGAACTGAAGGAGACCCGCAACACCCAGCCCTGCATGTTCGCCGTGGAGCTGGCCGCTGCCGCCGCCCTGGAGGAAAAGGGCCTGCGGGCCGACCTGGCCGCCGGCTTCTCCCTGGGGGAGATCGGCGCACTGGCCTACACCGGCGCGGTGGACCTGGAGACCGGCTTCCACCTGGTCTGCCGCCGGGGAGAGCTGATGCAGCAGGCCGCCGAGGCCCAGCCCACCGCCATGGCCGCGGTGCTGAAGCTGGAGAATGCCGCGGTGGAGGCCCTCTGCGCCCAGTTCCCGGAGACCTACCCCGTCAACTACAACTGCCCCGGCCAGGTCTCCGTGGCCTGCGCCAAGGAGCAGCTGGCCCCCTTCTCCGCCGCGGTAAAGGCCGCCGGCGGCCGGGCCCTGCCCCTGAAGGTGGCAGGGGGCTTCCACTCCCCCTTCATGGCCTCTGCGGCCCAGGGCTTTGCCCAGGTGCTGGCGGACTGCCAGGTGGGCCAGCCGAAGCTTCCCCTGTACTCCAACAAGACCGGGGCGGTCTATGACGGCGACCCCAAGGAGCTGCTGGCCCAGCAGATCGTCTCCCCCGTGCGGTGGGAGACCATCGTGCGCAACATGATCGCCGCCGGGGCGGATACATTCATCGAACTGGGCCCCGGCAAGACCCTCTGCGGCCTGATTGCCAAGACCGACCAGACCGTAAAGACCTACGCCCTGTCCACCCAGGCGGACCTGGAGCAGATCGTGAAGGAGGTCCTCGGAGGATGCTGAAGGGAAAAACGGCCCTCATCACCGGCGGCGCCCGGGGCATCGGGGCCGCCATCACCGCCGCCCTGGCCGCCCAAGGGGCCAACGTGGCGGTGATCTACGCCGGCAGCCAGGAGAAGGCGGAGGCCCTCTGCGCCCAGTGCGCCCAGGACCACGGGGTCCAGGCCCAGGCCTACCAGTGCGACGTGGCGGACTTTGCCGCCGCCAAGGCCGTGGTGGCCCAGGTGAAGAAGGACTTCGGCGCCGTGGACGTCCTGGTCAACAACGCCGGCATCACCCAAGACGGCCTGCTGGCCATGATGAAGGAGGAGAGCTTCGACCGGGTCCTGGACGTGGACCTGAAGGGGGCCTTCAACTTCATCCGCCACTGCACCCCCCTCTTCCTCCGGCAGAAGGGCGGGGCCATCGTAAACATCACGTCCGTGTCCGGCATGATCGGCAACCCCGGCCAGGCCAACTACGCCGCCGCCAAGGCAGGCCTCATCGGCCTGACCAAGGCCGTGGCCAAGGAGCTGGCCCCCAAGGGGATCACCTGCAACGCCGTGGCACCGGGCTTTATTGCCACCGACATGACCCGGGACCTGGCCAGGCAGGACAATGCCCTGCTGGCCGCCATTCCCCTGGGACGGATGGGCCAGCCCCAAGAGGTGGCCCAGGCTGTGGCTTTCCTGGCCACCGCCCCCTACATCACCGGCGAGGTGCTGCGGGTGGACGGCGGCATCGCCATGTGAAAAAGGAGAACACCCATGGAACAGACATTGCGCAGAGTGGTGGTGACGGGCCTGGGGGCCATCACCCCCGTGGGCAACACCGTGGAGGAGATGTGGGCCAACCTCAAGGCCGGCGTCCACGGCATCGCCCCCATCACCCTCTTTGATACCACAGATTACAAGACCAAGATCGGCGCAGAGGTGAAGAACTTCGACCCCCGTGCCTATATGGATAAGACCGATGTCCTCCGCAGCGACGCCTATGCCCAGTATGGCGTGGCCGCCGCCTGCCAGGCGGTGGAGGAGAGCGGGGTCATCGGCACCCTGCCCCCGGAGCGGGTGGCGGTGTACTTTGGCTCCGGCATCGGCGGCATCCGCACCTTCCACGAGGAGCACAACAAGCTCCTGGCCCGGGGACCCAAGCGGATCTCCCCCTACTTCATCCCCATGCTCATCGGCAACATGGCCGCCGGCATGATCGCCATCCGCTTCAACTGCCGGGGGGCTGCCCTGCCGGTGGTCACCGCCTGCGCCACCGGCACCAACGCCATCGGCGAGGCCATGCGGGCCATCCGCCACGGCTATGCCGACGCGGTGATCACCGGCGGCTCCGAGGCCGCCATCTCCGAGTGCGGCGTGGCGGGCTTTGTGAACATGCAGGCCCTGTCCACCTCCGAGGACCCGGATGCCGCCTGCCTGCCCTTTGACAAGCGCCGGGGCGGTTTCGTCATCGGCGAGGGCGGCGCGGCCCTGGTGCTGGAGGAGTACGAGCACGCCGTGGCCCGCGGGGCCAAGATCTATGGCGAAGTGGTGGGCTACGGCACCACCTGCGACGCCTTCCACATCACCGCCCCCCGGCCGGACGGCACCTGCGGCGCCAGGGCCATCCAGCTGGCCCTGGAAGAGGCCGGCTGGCAGCCGGAGGAGACTGTGTACATCAACGCCCACGGCACCGGCACCCCCATGAACGACTCCCTGGAGACCCAGGTGGTCAAGCTGGCCCTGGGGGAGGAGGCCGCCCGCCGTGCCTACATCAGCTCCACCAAGTCCATGACCGGCCACTGCCTGGGGGCCGCCGGCGCCATCGAGGCGGTGGCCTGCCTGAAGGCCCTGGAGGAGGGCATCCTGCCCCCCACCATCCACCTGGAGGAGCCCGACCCCGCCTGTGACCTGAACTATGTGCCCAACCAGGCCCTGGCGGTGCAGGCCGACCTGGTGCTGTCCAACTCCCTGGGCTTTGGCGGGCACGATGCCTGCATTGCCTTCCGGAAGGTGAAATGATGAACGACGCGGAAATCAGAAGATACGCCGGCCTCATGGCGGAACTGGGCCTCACCGGCCTGGAGGTGACGGAGAAGGACCAGGTCATCCGCCTGGAACGGTCTCCCGCCCCGGCGGCGGCCCGGGAGACCGTGGCCGTCCCCGCCGCCCCGGCGGCCGCTGCCCCCCAGGGGGCTGCGCCGGCGGACACGGTGGAGGTGGCCTCCCCCATGGTGGGGGTGTTCTACGCCGCCCCCGCCGAGGACGCCGAGCCCTTCGTCAAGGTGGGCGACAAGGTGAAGCGGGGCCAGACCCTGTGCATCGTGGAGGCCATGAAGCTGATGAACGAGATCATGGCGGAAGTGGATGGGGAGATCGTGGAGATCTGCGTGGCCAACGGCCAGGTGGTGGACTACGGCAGCCCCCTCTTCCGCATTCGGGAACGGTAAGGAGGTGCGCCCATGAATCGCGATGAAATCCAAACCATCCTGCCCCACCGGGACGGCATGCTCCTGCTGGACCAGCTGGACAAAGAGGGGGATGTGGCCCACGGGCAGTACCAGGTGCGGGGAGACGAGTGGTTCCTCCAGGGCCACTTCCCCGGCACCCCTGTGGTGCCCGGGGTGATCCTCTGCGAGATCCTGGCCCAGTCGGCGGGGATCCTGATGCAGGAGGCCCTCACCGAGGACACCATCCCCATGTACACCAGCATGAAGAATGTGCGGTTCCGGGCCCCGGTGCTGCCGGGGGATCGGTTTGAGACCAAGTGCCGCATCACCCGGGCCAAGCATCCCTTCTATTTCGCCGAGGGAGAGGGATACGTGGGGGACACCCTGTGCGTGAAGGCGGAGTTCTCCTTCGGCATTACGGAGCGAGCGGTATGTTTTCAAAGATCCTAATTGCCAACCGGGGGGAGATTGCCGTCCGGGTGATCCGGGCCTGTAAGGAGATGGGCATTGCCACCGTGGCCATCTATTCCCAGGCAGACCAGGACGCCCTCCACGTGGCCCTGGCCGACGAGAGCTACTGCGTGGGGGGCGCCAGCCCTGCCGACAGCTACCTCAACGAGGAGCGGGTGATTTCCGCCGCCCTGGTCTCCGGGGCCCAGGCCATCCACCCGGGGTATGGGTTCCTGTCGGAGAACGCCCACTTTGCCGCCCTGTGCCGGAAAAACGGCCTGGTGTTCATCGGCCCCACCCCGGAGAGCATGGAGCAGCTCAGCGACAAGGCCAAGCTCAAAGAGGTCATGGGGGAGAACGGCCTGGCGGTGATCCCCGGCACCCAAGTCCTGGCCAGCGCCCAGGAGGCCCTGGCGGCCGGGGCCAAGATCGGCTACCCCGTGATGCTCAAGGCCAGCGCCGGCGGGGGCGGCCGGGGCATCCGCCTGGTCACCGCCCCCAACGAGATGGCCCAGGCCTACGCCCTGGCCGTGGCGGAGGGGGAGGCCTCCTTCGGGGACGGGTCGGTGTACATGGAAAAGTACGTCCACCCCGCCCGGCACATTGAGGTCCAGGTGCTGGCCGACGAGGCCGGCAATGTGGTCTGCCTGGGGGAGCGGGACTGCTCCGTCCAGCGCCACCACCAGAAACTCATTGAGGAATCCCCCTCCCCGGCGGTGAGCCGGGCCCAGCGGAAAAAGCTCATGGCCCTCACCGCCAAGGCGGTGAAGGCCATTGGCTATGTGGGGGTGGGGACCCTGGAGTTCCTCCTGGACCAGGACGGCCGGTTCTGGTTCATGGAGATGAACCTCCGCCTTCAGGTGGAGCACGGGGTCACCGAGATGCTCACCAACGTGGATTTGGTGAAGTGGCAAATCCGCACGGCGGCAGGGGTGTCCCTGAACTTCCGCCAGCAGAACGTGGTGCTGGACGGGGCCTGCCTGGAGTGCCGGATCAACGCCACCCGGCCGGGTACCGTCACGGTGCTCCACGTGCCCGGCGGCCCCTTTGTCCGGTTTGACACCTACCTGGTGGCGGGCCTCACTGTCTCCCCCTACTATGACTCCCTGCTGGGCAAGCTCATCGTCCGCGCGGGCACCCGGGAGGAAGCGGTGCGCAAGATGAAAGCCGCCCTGTGCGAGCTGGTCATCGAAGGGGTGGAGACCAACATCGCCGAGCAGCTGGAACTGGTAAGCGATCCCCGGTTCATGTCCGGGGGCTATGATTTGACCTTTATGGAAGGCAGGTGACACCATTGCCCTTTCTGAACTTTCTCTACAAACCCAAAAACGAGCTGGAGCAGGGGGGCCGCACCGCGGCCCTGGTCCAGGAGGACGCCAGCGAGCCGGAAAAGACCTGCCCCAACTGCCACAAGTCCATTCCCGTCAGCCGGCTGTGGTCCAACTGGAACACCTGCCAGTGCGGGTACCACTTCCGCATGGGGGGCCGGCAGCGGCTGCAGTTTTTGACGGACAAGGACTCCTTCCAGGAACTCTTTGCCCAGGTGGAGGGGAAGGACCCCTTGGACTTCCCCGGCTACCAGGAAAAGCTGGAGACCGTGCGCAAGGTCAGCAGCGAGCGGGAGGCCGTCCTCTGCGGCACCGCCCGCATCGGCGGGCAGCCCTGCTGCCTGTTCATCATGGAGCCCCGCTTCATGATGGGCAGCATGGGCACCGCCGTGGGGGAGAAGATCACCCGCCTCTTTGAATACGCCACGGAGCATGGGATGTCTGTGGTGGGCTACACCGTCTCCGGCGGGGCCCGGATGCAGGAGGGGCTCCTCTCCCTGATGCAGATGGCCAAGACCAGCGGGGCGGTGCTCCGCCACAGCCAGGCGGGGCTCTTCTACTGCACCGTCCTCACCGACCCCACCACCGGCGGGGTCACCGCCAGCTTTGCCATGGAAGGGGACATCATCCTGGCCGAGCCCGGGGCCACCGTGGGCTTTGCCGGGGCCCGGGTGGTGGAGCAGACCACCCGCAAGGCCCTGCCCAAGGGGTTCCAGACGGCGGAGTTCCTGCTGAAGCACGGGTTCGTGGACGCCATTGTCCCCCGGCGGGACCAGCAGCAGGTGATTGCCGCTCTGCTGCAGCTCCATGGGAGAGGAGGCAGCCGATGAGTACCAAAGCCTATGACACCGTCAAACTGGCCCGGGCCAACAAGCGCCCCACGGGCCTGGACTACATCCACAACCTCTGTGGGGACTTCTTTGAGCTCCACGGGGACCGGTGCTACGCCGACGACGGCGCCATCGTCGGGGGCATCGGCCATTTCCGGGGCATTCCTGTGACCATGATCGCCATCGAGAAGGGCCACAGCGCCAAGGAGCGGACGGCCCGGTCCTTCGGCGCCCCCCACCCGGAGGGGTATCGGAAGGCCCTGCGCCTCATGCGCCAGGCGGAGAAGTTCCACCGCCCGGTGCTCTGCTTCGTGGACACCTCCGGGGCCTACTGCGGCATCGGCGCCGAGGAGCGGGGCCAGGGCCAGGCCATTGCGGCCAACCTCATGGGCATGATGGCCCTGAACACCCCCATCATCACCACCCTCATTGGGGAGGGGGGCAGCGGCGGGGCCCTGGCCCTGTCGGTGGCCGACCGGGTGTGGATGCTGGAGAACGCGGTGTACTCCGTGATCTCCCCCGAGGGCTGCGCCAGCATTTTGTGGAAGGACGCAGGCAAGGCCGACGAGGCGGCCCAGCGGCTGAAGCTCACCGCCTGGGATGCCCTGGACCTGGGGATCATCGAGCGGGTGATCTCGGAAAAGGAGCTGGGGCAGAGCGGGTTCTACACCCGCCTGGCCGACCGGATCGAGAAGGAACTGCAGGTGCTGATGCACCAGGAGGATTTGCTGGAGCGGCGCTACGCCCGGTTCCGGGCCCTGGGGAACCCCTCTGCCCCGCCCCAGCCCGACCACATCCACCACACCGCCCGGTGACGGATTGGGCCGGAACCTGCCCCCGGCGGGCAAAGGGGACTGGCGCTTTGGCTGGTTTTGTGATATATTATAGGTGATATCCAATATTACGGCGATGGGGCCGCCCAAAGGCCCCAAACCACAGCGGGAAGCAGCGCACCCCTGGCAAGGCCCCATATACCCTCCCGCTGCCAACCATGAGGCAGGAGGCGGAACCATGGCAACACAGACCAAACGGCCCAGAGGCCGAGAAACGCGGCAAGCCCTGATCCAAGCAGGGGTGGAGGAGATCAACCGCCACGGGGTGACAGAGTTTTCCGTGCGGCGGATCGCCCAAATCTGCGGGGTGTCCTGCGGGGCCCCCTATAAACACTTCGGGGACCGGCGGGAGTTCATTGCTGCGGTCATTGAATACGTCAACGACCAGTGGCGGGCCGAGCAGACCAAAATCCTGACGGCCTACGAAGGCGATCTCCAGAAGCAGCTGGTAGAGGTGAGCACGGGATATGTCAAGTTCTTGGTGGAGCACCCCCACCTGCGGGCCATCCTGACCTTGAAGGACGAGGAGTTTGACAACGTCTACCACAAACTCCGGGGGGAGCTCAGCAGCCCCACCCAGCAGCTCATCGTCCACTACTGCCGGGAGCGGCAGATCCCGCCGGAGGTGCGCCGGCGGAAGGTCTACGTGGTCCGTGCCCTGATCCTGGGGGCGGCCATCCAGTTTGAAAACGGAGAGCTGACCTACGGGGAGGAGGCCCTCCAAATGGTCCACGACTGCATCCAACAGGCGTTGGAGCTGGCATAACCCAGGGGGAGGAGCGCCTTCCCCACAGGGCCTGTGGCGGCCCGTTCCAAGAAAAAACAGCCCGCTGGAAGAGAGGTTCCAGCGGGCTGTTTTTGGGTGGGGTAGGGCAGTTTTACCCAATTGGACGGGCCTTTTCCCGAAAAATTCGTTGACAGGGAGGGGGAGAGGTCAGTATAATAGAACACAGAAATTGCGGTGCTCCACGGTTCGTGGAGCCAAACAAAACCGCACCCAGCACCCAATGGGATATGGTTCGGATGAGGAAACCGGGAGATGCCGCGCCAGCGGAGCCGAAGGGGCTGCGAAAACTCTCAGGCAAAAGGACCGGTTTCGGACGAGACTCCGGAGAGCGGGAGACGCACCGAAGAGGCAATCCGCCCCGGCGGAGAATCTTTCAGGTCGGATTACGGAGGCGCTGTATTTGGCATGGGCCAAATGCGGCGGCTCTGCTTTTTTATACCCTGAAAACGAGACGAGAAACGGGAAAGGAGTATGCACAATGGAACGGAAAACCCCACTTTACGACGTCCATGTGGAAGAGGGCGGCAAGATTGTCCCCTTCGCTGGCTACTTACTGCCGGTGCAGTACGGCACCGGCGTCATCCAGGAGCACATGGCGGTGCGCCAGCAGGCGGGCCTCTTTGATGTCTCCCACATGGGAGAGATCCTCTTCACCGGCCCCACGGCCCTGGACACCATCAACCACCTGCTCACCAACGACTACAACGGCATGGCGGTGAACAAGGTCCGCTACGGCGCCATGTGCAACGCCGACGGCGGTACCATCGACGACCTGGTGGTCTACAAGTTCGGGGAGGAGCGTTACCTGGCGGTGGTCAACGCCGCCAACCGGGAGAAGGACTATGCCCACATGGCGGCCAACGTCCTCCCCGGCACCCAGTGCCAGGACATCTCTGACACCGTGGCCCAGCTGGCCCTCCAGGGGCCCAAGGCCCCGGCCATCCTGAAGAAGCTGCTGCCGGAGGATCAGATCCCCAAGGGCTACTACACCGCCCTGCCCAAGGTCAACCTGGCGGGGATGGAGTGCATGATCTCCCGCACCGGGTACACCGGGGAGCTGGGCTATGAGATCTACACCGCCAACGAGAATGCCCCCAAGCTGTGGAAGGTCCTCCGGGAAGCCGGGGAGGAGTTCGGCCTCATCCCCTGCGGCCTGGGCGCCCGGGACACCCTCCGGCTGGAGGCCGCCATGCCCCTCTACGGCCACGAGATGGACGAGACCGTCACCCCCCTGGAGGCTGGCCTGGACTTTGCGGTGAAGCTGAATAAACCCGAGTTCATCGGGAAGGATGCTCTGGTGGCCGCCGGCACCCCCCAGCGGGTGCGGGTGGGCCTGGCCGTCACCGGCCGGGGCATCGTCCGGGAGCACCAGGACCTCTTCCTGAACGGGGAGAAGATCGGCCAGACCACCTCCGGCACCCACTGTCCCTTCCTGGGCAAGGCCCTGGCCATGGGCCTCATCGACGCCAAGTACGCCGCCGTGGGCACCGCCCTGGAGGCCGACGTCCGGGGCCGCCGGGTGGCGGTGGAGATCGTCCCCCTGCCCTTCTACAAGCGGGGCTGAGCGCGCCGGCCCTGTTTGCTCCCCTTTGTGATCCAAAGGGATTCCCATGTCATCCAAATAATATTTTAATGTATGGAGGAGAAAACCATGTCTAACATTCCCGCCAACCTGAAGTACAGCAAGTCCCACGAGTGGGTCCTGGAGGAAGACGGCGTCTTCACCATCGGCCTGACCGACTATGCCCAGGACGCTCTGGGGGACATCGTGTTCATCAACCTCCCCGAGGAGGGGGACAGCGTCACCGCCGGGGAGGCCTTCTCCGACGTGGAGTCCGTGAAGGCCGTTTCTGACGTGTTCTCCCCGGTGACCGGCACCGTCACCGCCGTGAACGAGGCCCTGCTGGACGACCCCGCCCAGGTGAACGAGGCCCCCTACGAGGCCTGGCTCATCAAGGTCTCCGAAGTCAGCGACACCGAGGAGCTCCTGGACGCCGATGGCTACGCGGCTGTGGTGGCCGCAGAGGAGGGCTAAGATGGGCAGCTACATTCCCTCCACCGGGGAAGAACGGCAAGCCATGCTCCAGGCCATCGGCCTGACCTCCACCGACCAGCTCTTTGACGTGGTGCCCGAGGCCGTCCGGGTGAAGAACCTGGACCTGCCTGAGGGCCTGAGCGAGTGGGAAGTCAGCGAGAGGATGGCCGCCCTGGCCGGGAAGAACCGGGTGTTCCGGTCGGTCTTCCGGGGGGCTGGGGCTTACCGCCACTATATCCCCGCCATTGTGAAAACCGTGACCTCCAAGGAGGAGTTCCTCACCGCCTACACCCCCTACCAGGCGGAGATCAGCCAGGGGGTGCTCCAGTCCATCTTTGAGTACCAGACCCAGCTGTGCGAGCTCACCGGCATGGACGTGTCCAACGCTTCGGTCTATGACGGGGCGGTGGCTGCCGCCGAGGCGGTGTTCATGTGCCAGGAGAGAAAGCGCACCGGGGTCATCGTCTCCGGCGCCGCCGACCCCCAGACCCTGGCGGTGATCCAGACCTATTGCGAGAGCCGGAACGTTCCCGTCACCGTGCTGCCGGTGGACGGCTGCGCCACCGACCCCGCCGCCCTCCAGGCGGTGCTGGCCGGGGACACGGCCGCCGTCTATGTCCAGAGCCCCAACTACTTCGGGGTGCTGGAGGATATGGACGCCATTGTGGCCGCCGCCCACGGGGCAGGGGCCAAGGTGATCATGGGGGTCAACCCCATCTCCCTGGGCCTGCTGAAAACCCCCGGGGAGTACGGGGTGGACATCGCCGTGGGAGAGGGCCAGCCCCTGGGCATGCCCCTGTCCTTCGGCGGCCCCTACCTGGGCTTTATGACCTGTAAGAAGGCCATGATGCGCAAGCTGCCCGGCCGGATCGTGGGCCAGACCACCGACGGGGAAGGACGTCGGTGCTTCGTCCTCACCCTCCAAGCCCGGGAGCAGCACATCCGCCGGGAGAAGGCCTCCTCCAACATCTGCTCCAACGAGGCCCTGTGCGCCATGACCGCCTCGGTCTACCTGGCCGCCATGGGCCCCCGGGGGCTCAAGCAGGTGGCCTCCACCTGCGCGGCCCACGCCCACTACCTGGCCGGGGAGCTGGCCAAGCTGGGCTTTGCCCTGCGCAGCGGGGACAAACCCTTCTTCCACGAGTTCCTCACCGACTGCCCCGTGGACCCCGCCAAGCTGTGCGCGGCCCTGGAGGAGCAGGGCATCCTAGGGGGCCTGCCGGTGGACGGCGGCATCCTCTGGTGCTGCACGGAGCTCAACCGTAAGGAAGAGATGGACCGGCTGCTTGCCGTCATTGGGGAGGTGTGCAAAGGATGAAACTGCTGTTTGAACGGAGCCGGCCCGGCCGGGGCAGTGTCCTGCTGCCCCCCTGCGACGTGCCGGAAGTGACCTATGACCAGGCCCTGCTGCGGGGCCAGGCCCCCCGCCTGCCGGAGATCGCCGAGGTGGACCTGGGCCGGCACTACACCGAGCTGGCCAAGCAGACCCACGGGGTGAACGACGGGTTCTATCCCCTGGGCTCCTGCACCATGAAGTACAACCCCCGGATCAACGAGGAGGCCGCGGCCCAGCCCGGCTTCACCCAGCTCCACCCCCTCCAGCCGGTGGAGACCGTCCAAGGGGCCCTGGAAGTGCTGTACACCGCCGAGCAGCTCCTGTGCGAGATCACCGGGATGGACGGCATGTCCTTCCAGCCCGCTGCCGGCGCCCATGGCGAGTACACCGGCCTGCTCCTCATCCGCAAATACCACCAGTCCCGGGGGGACAGTGCCCGGACCAAGATCCTGGTCCCCGACGCGGCCCACGGCACCAACCCGGCCTCGGCCACCATGGCGGGGTTCCAGGTGGTGTCCATCCCCTCCAACCCCCAGGGCGGGGTGGATCTGGACGCCCTGCGCCAGGCCGTGGGGCCGGACACCGCCGGCCTCATGCTCACCAACCCCAACACCGTGGGCCTCTTTGACGCCAATATCCTGGAGATCACCCAGATCGTCCACGACGCCGGCGGCCTGTGCTACTACGACGGGGCCAACCTCAACGCCGTCATGGGCCACGTCCGGCCCGGGGACATGGGGTTTGACTGCGTCCACCTGAACCTCCACAAGACCTTCTCCACCCCCCACGGGGGCGGCGGCCCGGGCAGCGGCCCGGTGGGCTGCAAGGCCATGCTGGAGCCCTTCCTCCCCACCCCCCGGGTGCAGAAGGCGGAGGGGAGCTATTCCCTGTACACCCCCGCCCAGACCATGGGCCAGGTGCGCAGCTTCTACGGCAACTTCCTGGTGGTGGTGAAGGCCCTGGCCTACCTCCTCACCCTGGGCAAGGAGGGCATCCCCGAGGCTTCCGCCGGGGCGGTGCTCAACGCCAACTACCTCATGAAGCAGCTGGCCGACGGGTATGACATGTCCTACCCCGGCCTGTGCATGCACGAGTTCGTCATGACCCTCCAGGGCCTGGCCCACGACACCGGCGTCACCGCCATGGACGTGGCCAAGCGGCTGCTGGACTTCGGCATCCATCCCCCCACCATGTACTTCCCCCTCATCGTCCACGAGGCCCTCATGGTGGAGCCCACGGAGACCGAGAGCCCGGAGACCCTGGACCAGGCGGCCCAGGCCTTCCTGACCATCCTGGCCGAGGCCAAGGCAGACCCGGAGAGCCTCCACCATGCTCCCCACCACTGCGCCATCGGCCGGCCGGACGAGGTGACCGCCGCCCGCCACCCGGTGCTGCGGTACGACTTCGGGGCCGAGGAAGGCTGAGGAGAGCCCAAGGCGATGCTGCATACCCTATCTGTGCTCACCGCAGAGGGCACCGACCCCCGGCGCAACCTGGCCCTGGAGGCCACCCTCCTCCACCAGGTCCGGCCGGGGGAGGAGATCCTCTACCTGTGGCAGAACCAGCGCACCGTGGTCATCGGGCGCAACCAACACGCAGCCAACGAATGCCGGATCCAGGCTCTGGAAGCAGACGGCGGACATCTTGTCCGCCGTCTGTCCGGTGGTGGGGCGGTTTACCACGACCTGGGGAACCTGAACTTCACCTTCCTCACCTGCCGGAGGGACTATGACGTGGCCCGGCAGACGGAGGTCATCCTCCAGGCCGTCCGCGCCCTGGGCATCCCGGCGGAGAAGAACGGCCGCAACGACTTGACGGTGGACGGCCAGAAGTTCTCCGGCCACGCCTATTACCAGACGGGGGACCAGTGCTACCACCACGGCACCCTCATGGTGTCGGTGGACCTGGCGCCTTTGGAGGGGTACCTCAACGTCTCCCCCCTGAAGCTCCAGGCCAAGGGGGTGGCCTCGGTCCGGGCCCGGGTGGGGAATTTGGCGGACTTCTGCCCCGGCCTCACCATCCCCCGGCTTCGCCAGGCTTTGGTGGAGGCCTTCGGCCAAGTCTACGGCCTGCCGGTCCACACCATGACGGAGGGGGAGGCCGACCCCCGCCTTCTGGCCCAGTTCCAGGCCCAATTTTCCGACCCGGCCTGGACCTACGGGGACAGCCCCCACCTGGACACCAGCCGGGAGGCGCGGTTTGCCTGGGGCACCCTCCGCCTGGACTACAGCCAGGCAGAGGGGCATCTCACCCAAGCGGCCCTGTGGTCGGACGGCCTGGAGGGGGACTTCCTCAGCCAGGTCCCCCAGGCCCTGGCCGGCTGTCCCCGGCAGAGATCCGCCCTGGAGGCGCGCCTGCTGGCCCTGCCCGGGGCGGACCCGGCCATCGTCACCGATATTCTTACCCTGCTCTTAGAGGAGGAAACGCCATGAAGTTTGACATTGCCATCATCGGCGGCGGCCCCGGCGGGTACACCGCCGCGGAGAAAGCCGCCAAGGCGGGCCGTTCCGTGGTCCTCTTTGAGAAAGAGGACCTGGGGGGCACCTGCCTGAACCGGGGCTGTATGCCCACCAAAGCCCTGCTCCACAGCGCCGAGACCTATGCCGCCCTGGGCCACGCCCAGGACTTGGGGGTCCAGGCCCAGGAGATTCGCTACGACTTTGCCGCCATGCACCAGCGGAAGGACCAGGTGGTCGCCACCCTCCGCCAGGGGGTGGAGAAGCTGATGAAGGCCAGCAAGGTCACCGTGGTGGCCGGCCAGGCCTGCATCCAGGAGGCCGGCCTGGTCACCTGCCAGGGGGAGACCTATGAGGTGGGGGACATCATCATCGCCACCGGCTCCCAGGTGTCCTATCCCCCCATCCCCGGCCTCCGCCTGCCTGGGGTGTACAACAGCCGGGACATCCTGGAGGGGGGCGGCCAGAACTTTGCCTCCCTGGTCATTGTAGGCGGCGGCGTGGTGGGGGTGGAGTGCGCCACCCTCTACCGCTGCCTGGGCTGTGAGGTCACCGTGCTGGAGGCCGCCGACCACATCCTCCCCTTCATGGACCGGGAGATCGCCCAGCGGCTGACCATGATCCTGAAGAAGCAGGGGGTCAAAGTGGAGGCCAAGGCCAGTGTCCAGAAGATCGAGGGCACCCCCGGGGCCATGACCGTCACCTACACCGACAAGAAGGGGGCGGAGCACACCGTGACCGCCCAGGGCGTCCTGGCTGCTGCCGGCCGGAAGGCCAACCTGGAGGGCCTCTTCGGCCCGGACTTCTCTCTGGAGCTGGACCGGGGAGGCATTGTGGGGGATGCCGATGGCCGCACCAGCGTGCCCCACGTCTATGTCATCGGGGATGCCAAGGCCCGGAACATCCAGCTGGCCCACGTGGCCAGCGCCCAGGGGGAGAACGCCGTGGCGGCCATCCTGGGCCAGAAGCCCGCCCTGGACCTGTCCGTGGTGCCCAGCTGCGTGTACACCAACCCGGAGATCGCCTCGGTGGGCCTCACCGAGGAGGGGGCTAAGGCAGCGGGGATCCCGGTGAAAACCGGCAAGTACCTCACCGGCGCCAACGGCAAGTGCCTCATCGAGGGCACCGAGAGCGGCTACGTGAAACTGGTCACCGACCAGGCCACCGGCCGGATCCTGGGGGCCCAGATGGTCTGCCCCCGGGCCACTGACCTGGTGGGGGAGCTGACCTTGGCCATCCAGAAAGGGATCACCGCCGGCGAGCTGGCCACGGTGATCCATCCCCACCCCACCTTCAGCGAGATGCTCTTCGGCGCGGCGGAAAGCCTGCGGCCGGAGTGATCCGCCGGCCATGAACCGGACGGAAGTCCTGCCAGGGGTGTGGCACCTGGAGGAGGATTACCGGGTTTACTGCACCCTGGTCCAGGGGGAGACCCTGGCCCTCCTCTGGGACACGGGGCAGGGGAGGACGGACTTGGCGGCCTATGTGGCCCAGCAAGTGCCCACTCCCTGCCTGGTGCTCAACAGCCACGGCCACAGCGACCACATTGGGGGGAACTTCCGGTTCCCCCAGGTCTATGCCCACCGGGGGGACTGGCCCCTGCTGGCGGCCTACGCCCGCCTAACCGGGCGGGAGACCCCGGTCTGCCCGCTGGAACCGGGGCAGAGCTTTGCCCTGGGCGGGCGCAGGGCGGAGGTGATCTCCCTGGCGGGGCACACCAAGGGGTCTGTGGGCCTGCTGCTGGCGGGGGAGGGCTTCTTCCTGGCCGGGGACGGGCTAAACCAGACCCTCCTGCTGCTGGGGGCGGAGGCCGCCCCCCTGTCCCAGCTGCGCCAGACGTTGGAGGCGGTCCTGCGCCTCCCCTTTGCCCATTACCTGTCCAGCCATGCACCCCACCCCCTGCCCAAGGCCCAGGTGGCGGTCCATCTGCATCACCTGGACCAGCTCCGGCTGGAGGACCCTTCCCGCCCAGGCCCCTACGGCCCCCGGGTCTGCCGGAGCCAATACCGGGAACAGGGCAGCCGGTCGGTGCTGCTCATCGACCGGGGATTGGCAGAGGAGGGAGAGTCATTACCCTGAAAAAAGGCCCCATGCCATTCGTGGCATGGGGCCAAAAGCATAAAAACAGTGGGTATTCCGCTTGGAATACCCACTGCAATAAGTTCGACAGGTCTACGCCTCTTTGATCGTACAGGGGTGCGTGGCGAGTTGCCACATGTCCATTGCTTTGCAAGGAACAGGGCCATCGGCGAAGCAACAACATGAATCACACCCAGGTCATCCAAAGAAAACCCATACAGGGGATACTTGCGTAGCTTATAACCTTACTACCCTTTCAACCACTCTGTCGAAAAACGCGCTTGTACTTGTAAACTTACTCGTTATTCGATTGTCGGTCGTCTATCGTTTTATCTTCAACTAACAGGAAGAATTACCGCGATTGCGAACAGTTTGCGGGGGCCGTTGGTCAGAGATTTTTCATGAGCCACCACCAAAACAGCCTCTGCTGAACTACAAGGAACGAGGACGGAGCCACCAAGGGAAGAACGCCCTGTTACATCTTGTCTTTCTCAATGCAGTGGTGCCCATGCACTCTGAAAGGACTCTGCTACATCGCCCATGGGACTCACCGATCCTTTCTATGCACCAATTTTGATTGGGAGGATTTGAGATTGGGATTTTGGAAGTTCTCTTGAAGTTCCGTCTCCCTTTCTCTGTCTAAATAATACAAGAGAAGGGGGCGTTTGTCAAGAGGAAATCGGGAAAATTTCTAAAATTTTTTCGACAGGAAGGGTGCACTGGAGACATTACGTCCGGTCCAGACGGGTCAGGTCATAGGGGGTGGTTTGGTAGACATAGTAGTTGAGCCAGTTGGTGTAGATCAGTTGGCCGGCGGAGCGCCACCGGACAATGGGGGTCTGGTTGGGGTCGTCGTTGGGGAAATAGTGCCGGGGCACCTGGATGTCCAGCCCCCGGTCCACGTCCCGCCAGTATTCCTGGGCCAGGGTGTTTCGGTCGTATTCCAGATGGCCCAGGAGAAAGAACTGGCGGCTGTCCTCGGTTTTTACAGCGAACACCCCGGCCTCCTCCGACACGGCCAGGACTTCCAGACCGGGGACCTTGCGGATGTCCTCCTCCAGCACTTCCGTGTGCCGGGAGTGGGGGGCATAGAACCGGTCGTCAAATCCCCGGAACAGGGGGGAGGAGGGTTTGAGTACCCTGTGGTCAAAGACCCCAAAGAGTTTCTGGGGCAGGGCATACTTGGGAATCCCATAATGGTAGTAGAGCCCCGCCTGGGCGCCCCAGCAGATGTGCAGGGTGGAGTGCACATGGGTTTTGGACCACTCCATGATCTGGCACAGCTCCTCCCAGTAGTCCACCGTCTCAAAGTCCAGGTTTTCCACGGGGGCGCCGGTGATGACCAGGCCGTCGTAGTTCTTGTCCTTGATCTGGTCGTAGGAGGTGTAGAAGGACTCCAGGTGGCTCCGGTCCACGTTCTGGGCGTCGTGGCTGATGGTCTGCAGCAGTTCCACCTGGATCTGCAGGGGGGTGTTGGAGAATTTCCGCAGCAGCTGGGTCTCTGTGGCGATCTTGGTGGGCATCAGGTTGAGAATGAGCAGGTTGAGGGGCCGGATGTCCTGGTGGATGGCCCGGTACTCCGTCATGACAAAGATATTCTCGCCCTCCAGAGTTTCGCGGGCGGGGAGAGAGTTGGGAATTTTAATGGGCATGGGAAGCGCCTCCCTATTTGAAATTGCAGGGGAAAGAAAAAAGTCCCTGGGAAAGATAGAATATACCTATTTAATCACAATTTCCTAGGAAGCGCAACGGTGGATTTGAAAAGAACGTCCTGCGAGGCCCCGAAAGCAGACGAAGAAAAAAAAGAATGGAAAAAGTGAAAAATAGGGGTTGACATTCCGGAGGAGGAGTGGTATTCTATCAAAGCTGTCGCGAGGCGGCCGGCACGAAAGAGAAAAACTTCTGAAAAACGAAAAATTTCTCTTGACAAGCCGGAAAGCGTGTGATAAAATAAACGTCACCGCAAGCGAAGCGGCGTGCACCTTGTAAATTAAACAACGTAAGAGAAACACGAAGCACCAAACGGACAAGACAAGTTGTCCATGAAGCTTAAGGCTTTGTGGGGCAACGTTCTTTTTCTTTGAATTCTTGAAAGCTAGATTATAGCGATCAATGAAAGTGATTTGAACAACGAAAGTTGTTTAGATACCATTTTATTGAGAGTTTGATCCTGGCTCAGGATGAACGCTGGCGGCGTGCTTAACACATGCAA